>NC_015677.1:3570000-3870000 GCF_000215705.1 Ramlibacter tataouinensis TTB310
GACACCTTCCGCGCCGCCGCGCGCGAGCAGCTGGCGATCTGGGCCGACCGCAACACGGTGGAGATCGTCAGCCAGGAAGGAGGCGATCCGTCGGCGGTGAGCTTCGACGCGGTGAGCGCCGGCCGCGCCCGCGGCAAGGACGTGGTGATCGTGGACACCGCGGGCCGCCTGCCCACGCAGCTGCACCTGATGGAGGAGCTGCGCAAGATCAAGCGCGTGGTGCAGAAGGCCGATGCGAGCGCGCCGCACGAGGTGCTGCTGGTGATCGACGGCAACACCGGCCAGAACGCCCTGACCCAGGTCAAGGCCTTCGACGCGGCGCTGGGGCTCACCGGCCTGGTCATCACCAAGCTGGACGGCACGGCCAAGGGCGGCGTGCTGGCAGCCATCGCGCAGGAGAAGCCGGTGCCGGTGTATTTCATCGGCGTGGGCGAGAAGCTGGAGGACCTGGAGACGTTCAGCGCGCGGGAATTCGCGCTGGCGCTGCTTGGGCAGGGCTGAGTCTTCGCGGGCCGTGCAGGCATGCCCGGCGCCGCGGTGCTCGTCCCCGTGGGCGAGTTGCGGCGGCTGCAGGCGGCGGCGAAACCGTCCTTGAAGGAGTTGCTGCTGTCGGACGCCGGCCGGACCGATCTGGTGCTGCCTGCCCGGGGTACGGCGCGCCGTCGCTTGCCTCGGACGCACGGCTGACGCATGTACCTGCTGGACACCAACGTCGTCTCGGAACTGCGCAGGCCGAAGCCGCACGGCGGGGTCGTGGCATGGCTGCGCGGCGTCGACGACCTCCACCTGCACTTGTCGGCGGTGACGGTGGGCGAGATCCAGGCCGGCATCGAGCTGACCCGCGAGCAGGATCCGGCCAAGGCGGCCAGCCTCGAGCAGTGGCTGGCCTCGCTCGCGAACGCCTACAACGTGCTTCCCATGGACGCGTCGGCCTTACGGGCCTGGGCCGTGATGATGCCCCGCAGATCGGACACTCTTTACGAGGACGCGATGATCGCGGCCACCGCGCAGGTGCACGGCCTTGCCGTGGTCACCCGCGACGTCTCCGATTTCAAGGCCTTCGGCGTGCCGCTGTTCAACCCGTTCGAGGGCGCTTGATGCCACCACGCAGCCGGCCGAAGCCGGTTCAGCGAGACATCACCCGCCGCGCGAAGTAGCTCGCCGCATCCACCCCCAGCACCAGCACCAGCATCGCCGCCAGCACCGACGAGGTCTCGGCCATCTGGAACAGCCCCAGGTGGAAAGCCAGCAGCTGCCCCAGGCCGCCCGCGCCCACCACGCCCAGCACCGCCGCGGCACGGATGTTGTTCTCCCAGCGGTACAGGGTGTAGCTCACCAGCTGCGGCAGCACCTGCGGCAGCGTGGCATACAGCAGCACCCGGCCCTCGCCCACGCCGCGCAGGCGCAGCGCGAAGCCCGGGCCCTCGGGCGCGTTCTCGAGGCCTTCCGCGAACAGCCGGCCCAGCACACCGGTGGTGTGCAGCGCCAGGGCCAGCGTGCCGGCCAGCGGCCCGAGGCCGGCGGCCACCAGCAGCAAGGCGGCCCACATCAGCTCGGGCACGCTGCGCAAGGCGTTCAGCAGCAGCCGGCTGGCGCCGCGCCAGCGCGCGGGATCGCCCGTGTGCGTGCGGGCCGCGGGCAGCGCCAGCAGCAGGCCGAAGACGGCCGCCAGCAGCGTGCCCACCACGGACATGGCCAGTGTTTCCAGCATGGCCGGCAGCAGCCTGGCAAGGAAGCGCGCGTCGGTGCTGGGCGCGAGCAGCTCCGCCAGGAAGCGGCCCATGTGGCGCAGCGCGTCGATCGAGAGGAACTTGCCCCACTGCAGGTCCAGCGACCAGAAACTCGCCACCACCAGGGCCAGCAGGCCCGCCACCATCCAGCAGGCGCGGCAGCGCGCATCGAACAGCGGGGGCGGCAGGCGGTAGACCTGGTTCGCGGCGGGCGGACGGCGGGAACTCATGACCTGTTCATCCCAGCGCGCGGCGCAGCACGGCGCTCAGACGGTCGGTCAGGGCCACCAGGATCACGAACACGGCCAGCAGCGTGCACACCTCGGACCCGTTGAACATCTTCATCGAGTTGTCCATCTGCTGGCCCAGGCCGCCGGCCCCGACGAAGCCCAGCACCGCCGACGAACGGATGGCGCATTCCCAGCGGTAGACCGTGTAGCTGGTCAGCTCGGCAGCGCTGGCGGGCAGCAGGCCGTAGAAGAAGGCCTGCAGGCGGCCGGCGCCGTTGCGCAGCAGGGCGGTGCTGGCCTGGGCATCGCCGCTGTCCAGGATCTCGCCATACACCTTGCCCAGCATGCCCGCATAGGTGAGCGCGATGGCCAGCACGCCGGCCGTGGGCCCCAGGCCCACCACGCGCACGAACACCAGGGCCCAGATCAGCTCGGGCACGCTGCGCAGCACCACCAGCACGGCACGCACGATGGCCCGCAGCAAAGCGGGCATCGCCGCCATGCGGCCGGCCAGCCCTGAGATCGACAGCGCGCGCACGGACAGCAGGGCCAGCGGCACGGCCACCAGCCAGGCCAGCGCCAGGCCGGCGGTGGCGATGGCGATGGTGCGCCAGGTCTCGCGCGCCACCAGGCCCAGGAACTCGCCGTCCAGCCGCGGCGGCAGGAAGTCGGCCAGGAAGCGCAGGGCGGGCCGGACGCTGTCCGGCGCAAGCAGGGTCCAGGGCCTGAATTCGGCCAGCACCAGCAGCGGCCACAGCACCGCGGCCGCCGCCAGCAGCCAGAACACGCGGCCGGCCCAGGCCGGGTCACGCGCGGCGGACGCGAAGGTCGGGCGGGTGACGGCCATGGGCGGTCAGCGGCAGTGCATCACCACCGGCACGGGCACCGCGGCCTCGGGCAGCCGAACCGACGCCGGCGCGCGGTCGTCCAGCTCCTCGGGATGCTGCGCATACAGCGTGCGCAGGAGCTCGGGCGTGACCTGCGACGCCGGCAGATCGAAGGCGACGCGGCCCCCCTGCAGGCCCAGGATGCGAGGGAAGTGGCGCAGCGCCATGGGCACGTGGTGCAGGGTGCACACCAGGGTGGCGCCCTGCTCGCCCGCCGCCTGGGTCAGGCTGTCCATGGCCTGGTCCGCGCGGGCCGGGTCCAGCGCCGACAGCGGCTCGTCCACCAGCAGCAGGCGCGCTTCGGCCACCAGCGCGCGGGCCAGGCCCACGCGCTGGCGCTCGCCGCCGGAGAGCCGGTCGACGCGGGCGAACAGCTTGTCGTCCAGGTCGAAGCGGGCCAGCGCGGCCTCGGCCTCGGCGATGCCCACGGGGTAGAACAGGCTGCGCAGGCTGCGCAGCACGCCCATGCGCGGCAGCGTTCCGGCCAGCACCGCGGTCACCACCCGCTGGCGCGGCGGCAGCGGCGGCACCTGGGGCGCCAGGAACAGCCGGCCGCGCAGGGCGCGCAGCTCGCGCGCGGGCAGGGCCCAGGGATCCCGGTCTCCCAGCGAGATGCGGCCGGCGACCGGCCGCAGCGCGCAGGCCATGGCCTGCAGCAGGCTGGTCTTGCCGGCGCCGGACGGGCCGATCACCGCCACCTGCTCGCCGGCGGACAGCTGCAGGCTGGCCTCCTGCAGGGCCGGCGCAGCACCGCGCGCGGCCGCGGGATGGCGCAGGGACACGCCGGACAGGCCGACCTCCATGCCCGCTACTTCAGCAGCCCGGCGCTGCGCGCCGCCGCCTCGATGCCCCGGTAGTTCTCCACGCGCGTCGGGATGAAGCGCGTGGCCCGCTGCAGCTCCAGGATCTGGCGCCCCTCGGGCGTGGCTGCGGACAGGTCGGTGAAGGCCCTGGCCAGCTGCTCGCGCCGGGCGGGCGGCATGTCGGCATGCACCGTCCAGTTGTAGTCGTAGTACGCCGGCGTGGTGTGGAAGACGCGCAGCCTGGCGGCATCGACCTTGCCGTCGGCCACCAGCTTGTCCCACACCGAGATGTTGAGCGCACCGGCATCGACCTTGCCGGAGGCCACGGCGGCCACGGTGGCGTCGTGCGCGCCGGAGTAGGCCACCCGCTTGAGGTCGCGGTCGGGGTCGACGCCGGCGGCCAGCAGGAAGCTGCGCGGCATCAGGTGGCCCGAGGTGCTGGAGGGCGAACCGAAGCTGAGGGTCCTGCCCTTGAGGTCGGCCAGCGACCGGATGCCGGCGTCGGTGGTGATGAACACCGAGCGGAATTTCTGGTCCTCTTCGCGCTGGACCAGGGGCACGGCCTTGCCGCCCGAGCGCTGCAGCGCCTGCACGAAGGTGAAGCCGCCGAACCAGGCCAGGTCCACCTGCTGGCTGGCCAGGGCCTCGACCGCGGCGGCGTAGTCGGTCACCGGCGTGAACTCCACCTTCACGCCCAGGCGCTGCTCCAGGTAGCGCACCAGGGGCGCCGCCTTGCGCGCCAGCTCGGTGGGCGACTCGTCGGGGATCGCGGTGATGCGCAACGGCCGCTGCGCCGCTTGCCCATGGACGATGCCGGCCGCGGCGGATGCAGCGGCCGCAAGCAGGGTGCGGCGGGTGAAGGCGGTGGGCATCGGCGGATCTCCTGGAGGACAGGCAACCGGCGATTAGAGCGCAAGCACGCGGGGGCCGCCCGCGCAGCTGCGAAAGCCCGCAAAGATGTCGGTGCGCCCCGGCGCGAAGAAATTGCGGTAGCGCGGATGCGCCAGCCAGGGCGAGGTGGCGTCGCAGGCGCCGCGCAGCACGCGCCGGTCCGGGCCGAACCAGGGCGCCGAGTAGTCGCGGTAGGGATGCGGCCGGAAGCCGGCGTACGGCTGGAAGTCGCTGGCCGTCCACTCCCAGACCCGGCCCCAGAAGAAGCCCGGCGCGGTGAGCGCCGCGCACTCCCATTCCGCTTCGGTCGGCAGGCGGCGGCCGGCCCAGCGGCACCAGGCCCAGCCCGCAGCGCTCCACCAGCGCGCGTCGGCATAGCCGTCCGCGTCGGCGAACGCCGAGAACCTGGCCCAGCTGACCGGCGCGGCATCGATCGCGAACGCGGCCAGGCGCACCGGATGCGCGGCCCGCTCGTTGTCGAAGGCGAAGCCGGGACCGCAGGTGCCGAGCAGGAACTCCTGCGCAGCGACCCGCAGGGTCCCATCGGACAGGCTGGCCGCGGATGCGGCCTGCGGCGCGGACCGCCCGGCCGGCAGCACCTCGAAGCCCAGGCTGCGTGCCATGTAGCCGGCCGCTTCCGCGTGCATGGCCTCGTGCAGGGCCACCAGCCGGAAGAAGTACAGCGCCTCCTCGCCGGGGCCGGCCGGCAGCGCGTCCAGGCTGTCCAGCGTGCGCGCGAGGGTCTCGCCCAGCCAGGCGCGCGTCGCCTCCAGCCCGGGCAGCGGCAGCGACCAGCGCGTGCCATGCGCCACCCGGCTGGAGTCGTACCACCCGTCGGCGCCCGGCAGGCTGGGGAGCGGGCGCGGCGCGTCCGGGTCGGCCCGCTCGCCGCGATCGCGCTGCGGGTTGCGCGCCACCCACCATTCCTGGAACCAGGCCAGGTGGCCCAGCTCCCACAGCGGCGGGTTCAGGTGCTCGCCGCGCGGCACGTCCATCGCCGGGCCCAGCGCCGCGGCGCAGGCCTCGGCCCAGGCCAGCGTGCGGGCCCGCGCGTCCAGCAGCGCCGCGCGCACGTCGGCCGTGCCGCCACGCCGCAGGCGTTCTGCCATGCCAGGCAGAGGCTCGGCCGCGCTATAAACCCCGGATGGTCCGATCATCGGTCGTCATCGTAAGCCCCGTGCCGGCCGGCTCCAACAACGGCAATGCGCAGACGGCGCGCCGCTGGGCGAGGCTGCTGGGCGACACCCACCGCGTCCGCGTCACGCAGCAATGGCCGGACGCAGGCGCCGCGGGCGATGCCGTGATGCTGGCGCTGCACGCCCGGCGCTCGGCCGCCGCGGTGCAGGCCTGGGCCGGGGCGCGGGGCCCGCGCGGGCTGGCGGTGGTGCTCACCGGCACCGACCTGTACCAGGACATCGCCACCGACGCCCAGGCCCGGCGCTCGCTCGAGCTCGCCGCCCGCTTGGTGGTGCTGCAGGACCAGGCCGTGGATGCCCTGCCGGCGGCGGTGCGCGCCAAGGCGCGCGTGATCTATCAATCCACCCCGGCGCGCGCCACCCTCCCCAAGACCGCGCGCCGGCTGCATGCCGTGATGGTGGGCCACCTGCGCGAGGTCAAGAGCCCGCAGACCCTGTTCGAAGCGGTCCGCCTGCTGGCCGGCCGCGCCGACATCCGTATCACCCACATCGGCGAGGCCGGCGAGCCGCACTGGGCCGACCTGGCCCGCGCAGCCGAGGCCGCGAACCCGGCCTACCGCTGGCTGGGCGGCCTGCCGCATGCGCGCGTGCGCTCGGCGATCCAGCGCGCCCACCTGCTGGTGCACACCAGCGCCCTGGAGGGCGGTGCCCACGTGATCATGGAAGCCGTGCGCAGCGGCACTCCGGTGCTGGCCTCGGGCGTGAGCGGCAACATCGGCATGCTGGGCACCGGCTACGAGGGCTATTTCACGCATGGCGACGCCGCGCAGCTGGCGGCCCTGCTGGCGCGCTGCCGCGCCGAGCAGGTGGGCCCCCCGGATGACCCGCCGCGGGCGCTGCTGCCCCGCCTTCGCACACAATGCGGGGCCCGCGCGCCGCTGTTCGCCCCCGAGGCCGAGCGCGACGGCCTGCTGCGGCTGATCCACCACCTCCAGGACACCATCCCATGAACGCCCCCTTGAACCCCGCCCATGCCATCGCCGAGCCGCGTCTGACCTCGCTGTCGCATGGTGGCGGCTGCGGCTGCAAGATCGCGCCGGGCGTGCTGGCCGAGATCCTCAAGGGCACGGCGCGCATGCCGCTGCCGCCCGAGCTGCTGGTGGGCATCGAGACCGCCGACGACGCCGCCGTCTACAAGCTCAACGACGAACAGGCCCTGATCGCCACCACCGACTTCTTCATGCCCATCGTGGACGACCCGTTCGACTTCGGGCGCATCGCGGCCACCAACGCCATCTCGGACGTGTACGCCATGGGCGGCAAGCCCATCCTGGCGCTGGCCCTGGTGGGCATGCCGATCAGCGTGCTGTCCACCGCCACCATCGGACGCATCCTGGAAGGCGGCGAGTCGGTGTGCCGCGCCGCTGGCATCCCGATCGCCGGCGGCCACACCATCGACTCGGTGGAGCCGATCTACGGGCTGGTGGCACTGGGTCTGGTCCATCCCAGGCGCGTCAAGCGCAATGCCGACGCCCGGGCCGGCGACCTGCTGGTGCTGGGCAAGCCGCTGGGCGTGGGCGTGCTGTCGGCGGCCCTGAAGAAAGAGGCGCTGGATGCGGCCGGCTATGCCCGCATGATCGCCACCACCACCCAGCTGAACACGCCCGGACCCGAGCTGGCCGAGCTGCCCGGCGTGCATGCCCTGACCGACGTGACCGGCTTCGGCCTGGCCGGGCATGCGCTGGAGCTGGCGCGCGGCGCCGGGCTGCAGGCGCAGCTGGACTGGTCCCAGGTGCCGCTGCTGCCGGGCGTGGCCGAGCTGGCCGGCCGCGGCTTCGTCACCGGAGCCTCCGGCCGCAACTGGGCCGGCTATGGCGCCGAGGTGTCGCTGCCCAGCGGCTTCGGCGACGCCCCGCAGGCGCTGCTGACCGACCCGCAGACCAGCGGCGGCCTGCTGGTGTCGTGCACGCCGCAATCGGTGGACCAGGTACTGGCGGTGTTCCGCCGACACGGCTTCGAGGCCGCCGCCGTGGTCGGGCGCATGGAATCCGGCTCCGGCGCGCGCCTGCAGGTGCGCTGAGCTCAGGTACCGGGCGCCTTCTCGCCTGCCGGCACCTCCACGCACCCGCGCACCCAGGCCGCATAGGCCGGGGTGGAGGCCATGCGCTGCCACAAAAGCTGCGGCAACTCGTAAGGGTGGTGCTCGGCCAGGAAGGCCAGCAGGGCATCCAGGCACTGCGGCAGCGTCTTGAGCGTGACCCGCGCTTCCGCGTCGGCGCATTCCCTGCCCTCCCAGCGGTAGTGCGACAGCAGCCCGGGCTCGACCTGCACGCAGGCCGCCAGCCGCCGCGAGAGCAGCGCCTGCGCCAGGCGCTGGGCATCGGCCTGGCTGGGCAGGGTGGTCACCAGGCTCAGGACCTCGGGTTGTTCTTGACCATCGGACATGCGTTCATCTCCCAGAATGCAGGCATTGTTCCAACAAGCGGGAGACCCCGACATGAGCACCCTGGCCGATTCCGAGAGCCCTGGCGGCGGCGCGTCGGCGCGCCGCGTGGACCGGCTGCTGGCCCACTACGCCGAGAGCCACCGCCACCCGCGCAACGAGGCCATCCACTTCGTCGCCATCCCCTTGATCATGCTCAGCCTGGTGGGCCTGCTGTTCGCCGCCCATCCCTGGGTGGCCTATGCCTTCGTCGCCGCCAGCCTGGTTTATTACGCCCGGCTGTCGTTGGTCTTCCTGCTGAGCATGACCCTGCTGTCGGCCCTGGCCCTGGGGCTGGTCCATGCCATGGGCCCCTGGGTGCTGCCCCTCTCGGCGGGCATCTTCGTGGCGGCCTGGATCGCCCAGTTCATCGGCCACAAGATCGAAGGCAGGAAGCCGTCGTTCTTCGAGGACCTGCAGTACCTGTGGGTGGGGCCTTTGTTCGTGCTCAGCAAGCTGTTCGAACGGCTGGGCTTGCGCTGGTAGCCGGTAGTCCGTCCGGGCCAGGGCCGGAACTCCCGGCGCCGGTGGTGCTCCATGACAATGAGGTTTCGCGGCCAGGGTTAACCCCTATTTTCCTATCGGGCCGATGAAACTTCGGCATTAGCACTCGATCCAAGCGAGTGCTAATATGCCGAACACCATGAAAGGAGCAACCGGTATGTCCCCCTCACTTGGCGCCTCGGGCACCGGGTTGGCGGTGGCCAACCCCTGGGCCCTGGTTCCCTCGCTGGGCAACCTCGACGCCTACATCTCTGCCGTCAACCGCCTGCCCATGCTCTCCCCCGAGGAAGAGCAGACCTACGCACGCAAGCTGCGCGACCACAACGACCTGGAAGCCGCCGGGAAGCTGGTGCTGTCGCACCTGCGGCTGGTGGTCTCGGTGTCGCGCAAGTACCTGGGCTATGGCCTGCCGCACGGCGATCTGATCCAGGAAGGCAACATCGGCCTGATGAAGGCCGTCAAGCGCTTCGACCCCGACCAGGGCGTGCGCCTGGTCAGCTACGCGCTGCACTGGATCAAGGCCGAGATCCACGAGTACATCCTGAAGAACTGGCGCATGGTCAAGGTGGCCACCACCAAGGCCCAGCGCAAGCTGTTCTTCAACCTGCGTTCCATGAAGCAGGGCTTCAAGGACGAGGAAGACGCGCAGACCCACCGCGAGACGCTGACGGACGCGCAGATCGAGGTGATGGCGCGCGAGCTCAACGTCAAGCGCGAGGAAGTCATCGAGATGGAAACGCGCATGGCCGGCGGCGACGTGCTGCTGGACCCGGCGCCCGGCGACGACGGCGAGGAGGCCTTCGGTCCCATCGCCTACCTGTCGGACGCCAGCCATGAGCCCACCGCCGTGCTGGCGGCGCAGGAGCGCGACGTGATGGCCACCGACGGCATCGCCGCCGCGCTGGAGCAGCTCGATGCGCGCAGCCGCCGCATCGTCGAGGAGCGCTGGCTCAAGGTCAACGACGACGGCTCGGGCGGCATGACGCTGCACGAGCTGGCGGCCGAGTACGGCGTGTCGGCCGAGCGCATCCGCCAGATCGAGTCGGCGGCGATGAAGAAGATGAAGAAGGCCCTGGTGGCTTACGCCTGAGGCGCGGCTTCTTCCCCGGAACAAAAAGGCACGGTGACCCGTGCCTTTTTTCTTGGCCCGGGGCGGCCCGACCGCAGGCGTTAGCATTCGCGGCTCGGGCCCACCCGCGGCCCTTCCCGTTGTCCCCAAGAGGAAGCAAGATGCCCCCTACCTTTGCGCGCCGCCGCCTGCTGGCGCTGGCGGCCGGCGCCCTGGCTACGCCGGCGCTGGCCCAGACCCCTGCCGCCGCGCCCCGGAGCAACCCCGCGCCTGCCTGGCCCACCAAGCCCGTCAAGATCATGGTCGGCTTTCCCGGCGGCTCCACGCCCGACCTGGTGGCCCGCACCATCGCCGAGCCCCTGTCCAAGGCGCTGGGCCAGCCGGTGATCGTGGAGAACCGGCCCGGCGCCGGCGGCAACATCGCCGCCGACATGGTGGCCAAGGCCAGCGACCAGCACACCATCGGCGTGATGATCAACGGCAACATGACCATCGCCAAGCTGCTGAACCCGGCGACGCCCTACGACCCGATCAAGGACCTGGCGCCCATCAGCCTGATCGGCACGGCGCCGCTGATGCTCACCGCGCCGGCCGACGCGCCGGGCGCCAACGCGCAGGACTGGTTCGTGCAGGCGCGCAACGCCGGCGACAAGTGGAGCTACGGCACGCCCGGGGTGGGCACCGTGGGCCACATCGGCATGGAGCTGCTCAAGACCAAGACCAACATCAACCCGGTGCACGTGCCCTATCCGGGCAATCCGCAGGTGATCAACGCCATGATCGGCGGACAGATCCAGCTGTCGCTGCTGCCCCCGGGCCTGGCCGTGGCCCAGGTGCGCGCCGGCAAGCTCAAGGCCATCGGCGTGACCTCTCTGGGCCGCAGCCCGCTGGTGCCCGAGTACCCCAGCCTGGACGAGCTGGGCATCACGCGTGGCTTCCAGCTGGAGATCTGGACCGCTGCGGCCGCGCCGGCCTCCATGCCCCGGCCCGTCGTCAGCCGCCTGTCGGCGCTGATCGCCGAGATCGCCCGCAGCCCCGAAGTGCGCCAGAAGCTTTTCCAGCAGGGCTGGCAGGTGGCCGGCACCTCGGCCGAGGGACTGGCGCTGCGCATCAAGAACGACACCAACCTGCTGGGCGGCGTCATCGCCATGCGCGGCATCAAGGCCGAATAGGCGCTTGCTTCAGCGTCCGCACGGCCCGCTTCGCGATGTAGGCGGTGGCCGGGCCGGGCGCCTCGCGTGACCAGCGTGCGGCCAGCGCCTCCACCCACCGCGGCTGGCTCTTGCTCGCGTCGTTGAGCCAGTTCGCCACCGAGTTCTGCACATAGCGGCTGGGGTCGGCCTTGAGCGGCTCCAGCAGCGGCAGTGCCCGCCACGGCTCGGCCTTGAGCGCCTCGACCTGGGCGCACCACACGCCGCGCGGCCGGGTGGCCTCGCTGGCAAAGCGGCGGATGTTCTCGTCGGCATCCCGCACCCAGGGCTGCAGCAGGCGCACCGCCACGTCGATGTCGCCCGCCACCTCGTCGCGCACCGCCATCCAGGCGATCTCGCGCACGCCGAAATGCGCATCGGCCGCGAAGCGCCGCACCGACCTGAGCTTGTCCTCCAGGGGCATGGCCGCGAACTGCACCCACTGCGCCGCCCAGCACCGGGCGATGTCGCTGGGGTGGGTGGCCAGCGCATGGGCGATGGCGTCGCGGTCGGCGCGCGGCTGCGCCATCTCGTACAGCGCGCGGGCCACCAGGGCGTGGCGCTTCATGGGCTTGATGGCCGGCAGCATGGCCAGCGTATCGGCCAGCAGCTCGGCCTCGCCGTCCAGGCCGATGCGCGCCGCCACGCCGCGCGCCAGCCGCGCGAGATCCACGGCCAGGAACTCGGTCAGGCAGACCGTGGGCAGCAGGCCGTCGTTCAAGGCTTCCAGCACCTCGGGCGGGATGGCGGCAACGCGCGCCGCGCCTTTGCGCGCCAGCAGGTGCTGGACCATCGCCCGCGCCCGCTCAGGCCTGCTGCTGCCCCAGCAGCAGGCGGATGTCGCCGGCCAGCGCCTGCGGGCCGGTGCCGGGCCGGGTGTACAGCCGCAGCCGGCCCTGCGGGTCGTAGACGAAGCTGGCGGCCGAGTGGTCCATGGTGTAGCTGGTGGGCGTCTTGCCTTCCACCTTCTTGTAGTAGACCTTGAAGTCCTTGGCCAGGGCGGCCAGCTGGTCGGGGCCGGCGGGACGCAGGGCGACGAAGCCGGGGTCGAAGTTGGCCATGTAGGCCCTGAGCACCTCGGGCGTGTCGCGCTCGGGATCCACCGTGACGAAGATGCCCTGCAGCCGGTCGCCCTGCGGGCCCAGCAGCCGCTTGACCTCGGCCAGCTCGGCCAGCGCCGTCGGGCACACGTCGGGGCACTGGGTGAAGCCGAAGAACACCACCACGGCCTTGCCTTGGAAGTCCTTCAGGCTGCGCGGCTGGCCGCTGGCGTCCGCCAGCTGGAAGTCCTTGGCGTAGTCGGCGCCTGTGATGTCGATGGAGGTGAACTGCGGCTTGGCTTCGCCGCAGGCGGCCAGCGCCGCGGCGGCGGCCAGGAAGGTCAGGGCATGTCGGCGTTGCATGGCGGTCTTCGGCGGTTTCAGAGCAGATAGTGGTCCAGCAGCAGCGCCCCGAACAGCACGGCGAGGTGGATCAGCGAGAAGCGGAAGGTGCGGCGGGCCAGTGCGTCGGAGTACTCGCGCCACAGCCGGAAGCCGTAGGCGCAGAAACCCAGGCTCAGCACCAGCGCCGCCGCCAGGTACAGCCAGGAGCTCATGCCGTAGGCGAAGGGCATCAGGCAGGCGGCCAGCAGCACCAGCGTGTACAGGAAGATCTGCAGCCGGGTGAACTCGTTGCCGTGCGTGACCGGCAGCATGGGCAGGCCGGACTTGCGGTAATCCTCCACCCGGTACAGCGCCAGCGCCCAGAAGTGCGGCGGCGTCCACAGGAAGATGATCAGGAACAGGATCAGCGCCTCCGGCCCGACCTCGCCCGTCATCGCCGCCCATCCCAGCACCGGCGGCATGGCGCCCGAGGCGCCGCCGATCACGATGTTCTGCGGCGTCAGCGGCTTGAGGATCACGGTGTAGACCACGGCGTAGCCCACGAAGGTGGCGAAGGTGAGCCACATGGTCAGCGGGTTCACCCAGCGGTACAGCAGCCATGAGCCCAGGGCACACAGCACGGCGGCGAACAGCAGCGTCTGCGTGTCGGACAGCTCGCCCTTGGCGGTGGGCCGCCAGGCGGTGCGCTTCATCTTGGCGTCTATGCCTTTTTCCACCAGGCAGTTGAAGGCCGCGGCCGCCCCCGCGACCAGCCAGATGCCCAGGGCCGCGGCGGCGCCCAGCGCGAGTTCGGCCGGTCGCGGCACGCCCGGCACGGCCAGCACCATGCCGATGACCGCGCAGAACACGATCAGCTGCACCACGCGCGGCTTGGTCAGGGCGTAGAACTGCGCCAGCCGCGTCATGGTCTTACTCCCTCTCCTTCCGGGTAAGGTCTCGCCCCCCGGGCCCTCACCCCGCCTTCGCCCAGAGGGAGAGGGGAAGATGCGCTCTCGCACCAGGCCCAGGTGAAGACCACCACCAGCGCCGCCGCGCCGCCGGTGTGGCCCACCGCCGCCAGCAGCGGCCAGCCCAGGACCACGTTGGACAGGCCCGTGGCCAGCTGCAGCGCCGCCAGGCCGGCCATCCAGCGCGCCTGGTGGCGCAAGCCCGCGCCGTGCAGCCGCCAGGCCAGCAGCGCCAGCACGGCCAGCACCAGGTAGGCCGCCAGCCGGTGCGCGTAGTGGATGGCCGTCAGCGCCGCGAAGCTGATGTGCTCGCCCGAGCCGCTCTTGCCCAGCTCGCGCCACAGCTCGAAGCCCTGGCGGAAATCCATGGGGGGCCACCACTGCCCCTGGCACGCCGGGAACTCGGCACAGGCCAGCACCGCGTAATTGGTGCTGACCCAGCCGCCCAGAGCGATCTGCAGCCACAGCAGCGCGAAGCCGGCGGCCAGGCCGGCGCGCAGCGCGGGCGGCAAGGCCAGCGGCGCGCGCCCGTCCTTCGCCTGCGCGTACGAGACCGCCTGCCGGCACAGCAAGGCCAGCAGCACCAGCCCGCCCAGCAGGTGCAGGGTGACGATGGCCGGGAACAGCTTCATGGTCACGGTGAGCGCGCCGAAAGCGCCCTGCAGGCACACCCAGACCAGGGTGGCCGTCGGCCACCACGGGTTCAGCACCGCCGCCTGCTCCCCCGTGCCGCGCCTACGCAGCCACCAGGTGGCCGCGGCCAGCGTCAGGATCAGCACGCCCACGCCGCTGGCCAGGTAGCGGTGGATCATCTCGATCCAGGCCTTGCCGTGCGTCACCGGGCCGGTGGGCATGGCGGCCTGCGCCTGGGTGATCTCGGCGCGCGCGCCCAGGGGGCTGGCCTGCCCGTAGCAGCCGGGCCAGTCGGGGCAGCCCAGGCCCGAGTCGGTCAGGCGGGTGAAGGCGCCGAACAGCACCAGGTCGAAGGTGAGGAACAGCGTCAGCAGGGTCAGCGCGGACAGCCGCCGCGCCGCCGAGGCCTGGCGGTTGCGCAGCCACACCCAGGCCAGCGGGCCGAGCGCGACCACGACGCCCAGCGCCATCAGCTGCAGCGCGGGCGACAGGTCGTACAGCGGCTGCGCGTCCATCAGCGCTCCCGCGCCGGGCGCCCGGCCTGGTCCCAGGAGGAGGAGGCGCGCAGCAGCCGGTCGATGTCGCGCTTGACCCTGGCCGCACCCTCCCGGTCGAGGCCGGCGGGGAACCGCATCATCCAGTTGCCCATGGGATCGACCAGGTACAGGTGGTCGTCCAGCTGCCGCCCGGCGGCGGGCGCCAGCCACTGCGCGAGCCGCTGCCGGTCGACGCGCAGCACCGTGGCCTGGGCCACCGCGGGCTGCAGCGCCGGCGCGATCGGCGCCAGGTCGTTGACCAGCCAGACCCAGTCCAGCCGGTCCTTGTCCCTGCCCAGGGATTCGCGCAGCTGCCGCTGCAGGTACAGGTGGTTCTCGCAGGCCGCACCGCACTGGCCGCCGGCGACGCTGACCAGCAGCCACTGGCCGCGCAGCTCGGGCAGGGGCACGGGCCGGCCCTCCAGCGTGACGCCGGTCAGCGCCGGCACCGGCCGCTGCGGCTCGATCAGCTCGCCGAAATTGCGCCGGCCCTCCGGCCGCACCACGTAGTAGGTGAAGTAGGAGGCGAGCACGGGCGCGGCGCACACCAGCAGCACGGCCAGCATCTTCCAGCGGCCGGCGGCGGTGCGCCGCGCGTCCCGCTCGGCCGCTCCCTGGGGGCTGGGCAGCGAGTGCACCGACAGCTGGAGCGGCTCGTCAAGCACGCGGGAACCGCCGGCGCCGGGGGGCGATGAATTGGAACCAGACATAGAGGATGAGGATCACGCCTGCGATGGCCCACCATTGGGCGGCATAGCCGTAGTTCTTGTCGGCGCCGCTGGCCGGCGCCGGCCAGTCGCGCGACAGGCCTTCGGACGCCTCGCCCAGCTGCTGCACCGAGCCCGCCTCCCACAGCGGCAGGCCGGTCTCGGCGCGAAAGCCCGCAAGGTCGAGATTCTGCCGGATGGGCCCCTGCCCCGCGCCGTCGAATTCGTATAGCTTGGCCGGCGGCGGGGCGATGCGCCCCTGCACCACCACCTCCCCGGGCGGGGTCTGGACGGCGGGCAGGCGCTGGCGGTCCAGGAAGTCGCGCGGCGCCCAGCCGCGCTGCACCAGCACGGTGTCCCCGCTGCCGGCCAGGCGCAGCGGTGTCGCCACGTAAAAGCCGACACGGCCCTGCATCTGCCGGTTGTCCAGGAACACCGTGCGCCCGGGCACCCAGGTGCCGCGCAGCTCGATGCGCCGGTGCAGCACGGGCGCTATGTCTTCGATAGCATCCAAGCGAGGCTGCACCAAGGGCGCAAGCGCTCTTCTCTCCTCGATCGAAGCCTGCAGGGCAAGCTTCTGCTGGGCCCGGCCGAGCTGCCAGAAGCCCAGCGCGGTGGTGGCGGCAATGCCCGAGGCGGCCGCCAGGCCGGCCAGCCAGGAGCGTGTGGCCCTCACCGGGTCCCCCGGATAATGCGGGCCATGAAATACCTCGTGCTGCTGGCCTTCATCGCCATCATCTGCAGCCTGGCCTCGGCCCTGTTCTTCATGATGCGCGGCGGGCAGGAGGGCAAGCCCAAGTCCGGCCACATGGCCCGCGCCCTGGCTTTCCGCGTCGGCTTTTCCATCCTGCTGTTCCTGTGCCTGCTGGGGGCGTGGAAGCTGGGGTACATCAGCCCGACCGGCCTGCCTCTGAAAGGTTAGCTTCCACAAAGTACAAGGCGCCCGTCAGGCGCCTTGTTTTCACCTCTCTATCGGCTCACAGCCAATAGACCAATACATACAGCCCCAGCCACACCACGTCCACGAAGTGCCAGTACCAGGCGGCGCCCTCGAAGCCGAAGTGGCGCTGGGGCGTGAAGTGGCCCTTCATCAGCCGCAGCGTGATGAACAGCAGCATCAGCATGCCCACCAGCACGTGGAAGCCGTGGAAGCCGGTCAACATGAAGAAGGTGGAGCCGTAGGCGCCGGACGTGAGCTTGAGGTTCAGGTCGCGGTAGGCGTGGATGTACTCGTAGGCCTGCACGCCCATGAAGGTCGCGCCCAGGATCACGGTGATCCACATCCACAGGATGGTCTTGGCGCGCTTGCCCGCCACCAGGGCGTGGTGGGCGATGGTCAGCGTCACGCCCGAGGTCAGCAGCAGCGCGGTGTTGATGGTCGGCAGCGGCCAGGGGCCCATGGTCTGGAAGGGCTCGACGATGCCGCCCGGCGAGGCAGTGCTGCCGGGCGAAACGGTGGGCCAGGTGGCCTTGAAGTCGGGCCAGAGCAACGCATTGTCCAGGCCGCCCAGGCTGGGTACGGAATGCGAGCGCATCCACCACAGCGCGGTGAAGAAGGCGCCGAAGAACATCACCTCCGAGAAGATGAACCAGCTCATGCTCCAGCGGTAGGACAGGTCGATCTTGCGGCTGTACTGCCCGCCCTCGCTCTCGCGCACCGCGTCGCGGAACCACTGGAACAGCACGCCGAACAGCCAGGCCAGTCCGAAGAACAGCGACCACTTGCCCCACTGGATCCCGTTGATCCACTGGCCGGCGCCGAGGATCACCCAGAACAGGCCGAAGGCCGCGAAAGCCGGGTGCCTCGAAGGCTGGGGCACGTAGTAGTAGGGCGTGCTGCCGTGGGTGCTGGTACTCATCTCGACTCCTGGTTCCCGAAACTCTGTGGTGTGTGTGTGTCTGTCTATCTGTCTGTACGGCGCCGCTCAGCCGACCACCCAGTTCACCAGGGCGATCAGCCCGCCCACGAACAGCGCCACGGCGACCAGGGCCACGACGATGATGTGCAACGGGTTGAGCTTGCCCAGGTCCTCCTGGTAGGCGCTGTTCTTGCGGATGCCCAGGAATGCCCAGGCCACGGCCTTGACGGTCTGGAGCACGGACCCTCTGCGCTGCTGCTCGGGCATGGTCGTGCAGGCGCTCACGAGCGCGGCTCCGGGGTGGCGGTGGTCGCCGTCGGTTCGGCCGGCACCTTGGCGCCGACCTCGAAGAAGGTGTAGGACAGCGTGATGGTGGTCACGTCCTTGGGCAGCCGGGGATCGATGACGAAGGCTACCGGCCATTCCTTCTTCTCGCCCGGCTCCAGCGTGTACTGGTTGAAGCAGAAGCATTCCAGCTTGTTGAAGTGCGCGGCCGAGTTGCGGGGCGCGTAGCTGGGGATGGCCTGGGCCGCCATCTTGCGGTTCTGCACGTTCTGGAATTCGTACACCACGGTGGCCAGCTGGCCGGGATGCACCTGGACCGACGCCTGCGCCGGCTTGAAATGCCAGGGGCCGCGCGCGTTGGCGTCGAACTCCACCGTGATCAGCCGGCTGGTGTCCACCTGCGTGTTGGCCGCGGCCCGGGACGTGCCGGGCACCTGCTTCTCGCCGACCGCCAGCACGTTGATGCCCAGCGCCTCGCAGATGTGCTCGTAGATCGGCACCAGGGCGTAGCCGAAGGCGAACATGCCGGCCGCCACCACCAGCAGCTTGCCGACCATCTTGGCGTTCTGTGCGCGGATGCTCATGACCCTACTTGCCCAGCAGCACCATCTTGGCGACGAAGCCGATGAAGAAGACCGCCGCGATGGACACCAGGATCAGCGCCAGGCGCAGGTTGCCCTTCTTCCTGCGGTGATCGTCCGGGTTGCTCACGGTACTGCGTCCTGTGCGGGAGGGGCGGCCTTCAGCGCGGCGCGTGCACGATGCCGGTGACCGGCTCGTGCCGCTCGGGCATCACGCGCGCGTCCAGCACGCGGGTGGCGGTGGCGTCCAGCTTGGGCGGCACCTCGAAGGTGTGGAACGGCGCCGGCGACGGCACTTCCCACTCCAGGCCCTCGGCGCCCTTGCCGTCGGGATCGTTCCAGGGGCGCTGCGGCGCCTTGACGCCGCGGCCCCTCATGCAGGGCAGCACCACCCAGAAGAAGAAGTACACCTGGGCCAGGCCGAAGGCGAAGGCGCCCACGGTGGCGATGGCGTTGAAGTCGGCGAACTGCATGGGGTAGTCGGCGTAGCGGCGCGGCATGCCGGCCAGCCCCAGGAAGTGCATCGGGAAGAAGGTGATGTTGAAGGCGATCAGCGACCACCAGAAGTGGATCTTGCCGCGCGTCTCGTCGTACATCACGCCGGTCCACTTGGGCACCCAGTAGTAGAAGCCTGCGAACATGGCGTAGAGCGAGCCGGCCACCAGCACGTAGTGGAAGTGCGCCACCACGTAGTAGGTGTCCTGCAGCAGCAGGTCGATCGGCGCCATGGCCAGGATCAGGCCGGTGAAGCCGCCGATGGTGAACACGAAGATGAAACCCACCGCGAACAGCATCGGCGTCTCGAAGGTCATCGAGCCCTGCCACATGGTCGCGATCCAGTTGAAGATCTTCACGGCCGTGGGCACCGCGATCAGCATGGTCGCGTACATGAAGAACAGCTGCCCGGTCACCGGCATGCCGGTGGTGAACATGTGGTGCGCCCAGACGATGAACGACAGGATGGCAATGGATGACAGCGCGTACACCATGGAGGCGTAGCCGAACAGGCGCTTGCGCGCGAACGCCGGCACGACCTGGCTGACGATGCCGAAGGCCGGCAGGATCATGATGTAGACCTCGGGGTGCCCGAAGAACCAGAAGATGTGCTGGTACATCACCGGGTCGCCGCCCCCGGCGGGGTTGAAGAAGGTGGTGCCCAGGTGGCGGTCGGTCAGGGTCATGGTGATGGCGCCGGCCAGCACCGGCATCACGGCGATCAGCAGGTAGGCGGTGATCAGCCAGGACCACACGAACAACGGCATCTTCATCAGCGTCATGCCCGGGGCGCGCATGTTGAGGATGGTGACGATGATGTTGATCGAGCCCATGATGGAGCTGGCGCCCAGGATGTGCATCGCGAAGATGCCGGCGTCCATGGACGGGCCCATCTGCAGCGTCAGCGGCGCGTACAGCGTCCAGCCGGCGGCCGGCGCGCCGCCGGGCATGAAGAACGAGCCGACCAGCATGACGCCCGCCGGGATCAGCAGCCAGAAGCTGAAGTTGTTCATGCGCGCGAACGCCATGTCGGAGGCGCCGATCTGCAGCGGGATCATCCAGTTCGCGAAGCCGACGAAGGCCGGCATGATGGCGCCGAACACCATGATCAGGCCGTGCATGGTGGTCAGCTGGTTGAACAGCTCGGGATTGACCAGCTGCAGGCCGGGCTGGAACAGCTCGGCGCGGATGCCCAGGGCGAGCACGCCGCCGAACATGAACATGAAGAACGAGAACAGCAGGTACAGCGTGCCGATGTCCTTGTGGTTGGTCGCGTAGACCCAGCGGCGCCAGCCATGGGGATGGGCATGGTGCTCGTCATGGGCATGCTCGCCACCCGCTGCGTGGCCGTGGTTGTCGAGAACTGCGCTCATTTTTTCTTACCTCTGGGATTTACTTGCCACGCTGGGCCAGCACGTCGGACGGCTGGACCACTTGCCCCGTCTTGTTGGACCAGGCGTTCTTGGTGTAGCTGATGACGGCGGCGATGTCGGTGTCCGACAGCTGGCGCCACGCCGGCATGGCGCCGCGGCCGTTCAGCAGGATGTGGATGGACTTGGTCTTGTCGGCATCCAGCACGATGGGCGAGCCGTCCAGGGCCTTGATCGGGCCGGCGCCCTTGCCGTTGGCCTGGTGGCAGGCCGCGCAGTTGGCGGCGTAGATCTTCTCGCCGCGCGCGGCGATGTCGGTCAGCTGCCAGACCTTGTTCGGATCGTCCTGGCGGGCCGCCATCTGCTTTTGCTGGTCGGCCACCCAGGCGGTGTAGTCCTGCTGCGAGAGCACCTTCACGTGGATGGGCATGTAGGCGTGCTCCTTGCCGCACAGCTCGTAGCACTGGCCGTAGAAGTCACCCACCTTCTCGCTGCGGAACCAGGTGTCGCGCACGAAGCCGGGGATCGCGTCCTGCTTGACGCCGAAGGCCGGCACGCCCCAGGCGTGGATCACGTCGTTGGCCGTCGTGATGATGCGCACCTTCTTGTTGACCGGCACCACCAGCGGGTTGTCGACCTTGAGCAGGTAGTTGTCGGGCTTGTCGGCGGCGTTGCCGCCGTCGTTGGACATCTCGCGGTGCGTGCTGTCCAGCGTGGACAGGAAGGACAGGCCGGCGCCTTCGCCGTTGAGGTAGTCGTAACCCCACTTCCACTGGTAGCCGGTGGCCTTGATGGTCACGTCGGCGTTGCTGGTGTCCTTGGCGGCCACCAGCACCTTGGTCGCCGGCAGCGCCATCAGGATCACGATGATGAAGGGAATGATGGTCCAGATCACCTCGACGGTGACGGACTCGTGGAAATTGGCCGGCTTGTGCCCCTTGGAGCGGCGGTGCTTCCAGATGGAATAGAACATCACCGAGAACACCATCAGGAAGATCACGGTGGAGGTGATGAGCATGAACCAGTGCAGCCAGGCCTGCTCGGTGGCGATGCGGGTGGCGGCCGCATGCAGGTTGAGCTGGCGCACCCCCGGGCCGCCGGGCAGGTCCTGGACCGCATGCGCCGCGCCGCTGAAGGCGCCCGCAGCCAGCAGCAGCGGAGCCAGGGTTTTGGTAATGCTCTTCATCGTTACTTTCTGCCTCTAACCAAATGTCACGAATGCTGCCGTGGCTCGCCGCGCGCGGCCCCACCGGGCGGCTTCAATCCGTCTCGCGCAATGCCCTTCTGATTTCCTGGGCCAGCACCGGACGCAGCTCGGGGCGCACGTAACGCCCCACCCGCACCGAGCGGCCGCGGCCCGACACCTCGATCAGCGACCGGCCGTCGAAGCGGGGCTCGACCCGCACCCACTCGCGGTCGAATTCCGCCCGCTCCAGCCGGCCCGCGTTCTCCAGCTCGACCACCAGGCGGCGGCCGTGGAGGGAGATGCGTTCGCCATCCGTCGCGTGCCGGGCATACGCCAGGAATGCCAGGCCCACGGCCGCCAGTTCCACCCAGGCGAACGGCAGCACCATGGTGGCGCCCTGCAGCCAGAAGACCGTCGCGATGCCCAGCGAGACCACGCACAGCGATGCGTAGAACCAGCCCAGCTGGCTCGGCGTCACCGAGCAGTTGCGCTTGAGGGCCCAGTGGATGGCCTGGCCCTGCACCGTGGCAAAACGAAATACCGGCATTGGAGGTCGCCGCTCACAAAATCAACCCGGGATTGTAGCGTGCGGTCACAACACGCCCTCCCGGGCGGGCGGCCTAATCCCGAGGCCGTTTGTCAGCTTGCAGCAGGGCTTTCATGTCCTGCAGCGACACCGCGCTCTCGGCGCCCACCCGCACCCGCGGCGCGGGCTTGAGCGCATGGCCGTAGATGATCTCGAAGGTCAGGGACAGCCGGCCGTCCGGCCCGGCCAGACGGCCCGCCAGGGCCTGTTCCAGCCGCCCCCGCCAAGCGCGCCCGCGCAGCGCCGGGAAACGCCCGGGGTGCAGGTTGGCCCCCAGCTCACGCAGCTCGGCCAGCAGCCGCTGCGGCGTCTCCCAGGTGAGGGTCAGCCGCTCCATGTCCATCACCGGCTCGGCAAAGCCGGCGTGCACCAGCATGTCGCCCCAGTCGTGCATGTCGGTGAACTCGCTGGCCGGCGGCGGCCAGCCCAGCCCGCGGTACAGGTCGCGCAGCTCGCGCAGGCTGTCCGGGCCCAGGCAGGAGAACATCAGGAAACCGTCCACCGCCAGTGCCCGGTGCCAGCGGGCCATCAGCGCGCGCGGGTCGGCCGCCAGGTGCAGGGCCATGTTGGACCACAGCATCTGCACCGCCGCATCGGGCACCCCGGCCGCGTGACGCACGGCGGGAGCGCCGCGCCAGCGCTTCCACCACGGCGGCGACAGGGCGGCCCCGGCCGCCTGTCGCCGGCCGGCCTGTTCCTCCGCCACGAAGCACTCGGCCCGGGGATAGCGTTGCGCCACCCGCGCGTGGGCCTCCAAACCGCCCCGCACCGGCGCCCAGTCGGCCCACGCGCGCGGCTGCAGGCGGATCCACTGCAGTCGCTCCTCCATCCGGCGGCCCACTTCCTCGTGCAGCCAGGGCGGGCGCGCCGGCGCCGCACGGTCCCAGCGTTCGGCGGCGACGGGGTCGATGGTGGGCGGGCGTTCGTCGGGCACGGGAAAGTATATTGGCCGCATGCTGCGAACCTGGATCCACGGCCTGGCTGCGCACCTGCCGGCCCGCTGCGAGGTGTGCGGCGCCTGGCCGGCCCGGCCGGTGTGCGAGCGCTGCGTCGCGCGCTTCGCCCAGCCGCGTCCGCGCTGCCGCCGTTGCGCCCTGCCCGTGCCCGCCGGCGTGGCCGAATGCGGCCGGTGCCTGCGCGAGCCGCCGCCCCTGGACGCCTGCTTCGCGGCGGTGGACTATGCCTATCCCTGGTCGGGCCTGGTGGCGCGCTTCAAGTTCCAGGGCGAACCGGGCTGGGCCGGCCCCCTGGCCGAGCTGCTGCGCAGCACGCCCTGGGTCGAGCCGGCTCTGGAGCGCGCCGACCTGCTGCTGGCGCTGCCGCTCGCGCCGGCGCGGCTGGCCGAGCGCGGCTTCAACCAGGCGCTGGCGCTGGCGCGCCGCCTGGCCCCGCGCAAGGCCGACCCGGCCCTGCTGCTGCGGCTGCGCGAGACCGCGCCGCAGGCGCAGCTGGACCGCGCGGCGCGCCAGCGCAACGTGAAGGACGCGTTCGCGCTCGACCCGCTGGGCGCGCCACGGCTGCGCGGCGCCGACGTGGTGCTGGTGGACGACGTGATGACCAGCGGGTCCTCGCTGTTCAGCGCCGCGGCAGTGCTGCGCCGGGCCGGCGCCGCGCGGGTGACCGCGCTGGTGGTGGCGCGCACCGGCGAGGATTGAGGCCGCATGTTCCACATCGTCCTGGTCGAGCCCGAGATCCCGCCCAACACCGGCAACGTGATCCGGCTGGCGGCCAACACCGGCTGCACGCTGCACCTGGTCGAGCCCCTCGGGTTCTCCATGGAGGACCGGCAGCTGCGGCGCGCCGGCCTGGACTACCACGAGTACGCGCAGGTGCGCCGGCACGCCGGCTGGGAGGCCCTGCTGGCGGCCGAGCACCCGCCGGCCGACCGGATGTTCGCGCTCACCACCCGGGGCTCCCGGCCGCTGCACGAGGTGGCCTTCCGGCCGGGCGACTGGCTGGTGTTCGGCGCCGAGACGCGCGGCCTGGCGCCGCAGCTGCGCGAACGCTTCGCGCCGGGCCAGCGCCTGAAGCTGCCGATGCGCCCGGGCCAGCGCAGCCTCAACCTGTCGAACGCGGTGGCGGTGGCGGTGTTCGAAGCCTGGCGCCAGAACGGCTTCGCCGGCGCGGCGGACGGTCCGGCCGGCCCGGCGGCGGCGCCCTAGGGATAGCGGCGGGTCAGCGATTCGGCCACGCACACCGGCTTGTCCGAACCCTCGCGCTCCACGGTCACGGCCCAGGCCATCTGCAGGCCACCCTGGTCGATGGCGTCGCAGCCCAGCAGCTTGATGCGCGCACGCAGCCGGCTGCCCACCGGCACCGGCGAGGTGAAGCGCACCTTGTTCAGGCCGTAGTTCACGCCCATGCGGCTGTTGCGGATCTCCAGCGCCGATTCGAAGAAGCGGGGCAGCAGCGACAGCGTGAGGAAGCCGTGCGCGATCGGCGCGCCGAAGGGCCCGGCCTTGGCCCTTTCCACGTCGACGTGGATCCACTGGTGGTCGCCGGTGGCCTGCGCGAACAGGTTGACCTGCTCCTGCGTCACGGTGATCCAGTTGCTGACGGCGACTTCCTGCCCCACCAGCGGCAGCAGGTCGGCCAGGTTCTCGAGGACTTTCATGCCGCGATCCTAGCCGCCGGCGGCCGGGTTCAGCTGTCCAGCCAGCGACAAAGGCCGTCCCATTGCTCCAGGTCGCGCCCGACCCTGGCCGGCGCCACGTCGAACAGCGTGAGCCCGCGGGCCGCCAGGTGCACGTAGTTCTGGGTGTGGCGCAAATGCCCCAGCACCGGCAGGCCCAGGCCGGCCACGAACTCCTGCAGCTTGTCGGCGGCGATGGTGCGGCCATCCACCCGCATGCCCACGATGCCTACCTGGAGCTGGCCGGCCTTGCGGTGCTCGGCCATCTCGTCCAGGAAGGTGCGGGTGGCGAAGATGTCGAACACGCTGGGCTGCAGCGGCACCAACACCTTGTCGGCCAGCTTCAGCGCGTCCTGGAACAGGCGCCCCTGCAGCCCGGCTGGCGTGTCCAGCACCACGTGGGTGGTGCCCCGGGGCGGGCGCGCCACCTGCCCGTCGTCCAGCGTCCAGCTGGCGATGGGCCGCACGCCGGCGGGGCGAAGGCCCAGCCACAGCCGCGAGGACTGCTGCCGGTCGGCGTCGCCCAGCATCACGGGATGGCCCTGCGACGCGTAGTAGCCGGCGATGTTGGTCGCCAGCGTGGACTTTCCGGCACCGCCTTTGGGGTTGGCAACGACCACGATGGGCATGGACAGCTCTCCAGGTGTTGGGTGCTATGGTAGCCGCACGGATGAGTTACAGCCAAACCGGGGAGCGCGCGACCGGTGACCTCGCCTTAAGCGCCTTAGGCCATTTGCCTAGAACCTGTCCGTAAAACGATGGTGTCATCGGAAATACCCGACAGTAATCAATCCCATGGACCGAGCCCCCCACGTCCTGACCGCCGAATTGGCCGGCGCGGGCACCACGGTCCAAGCCGCCGAAGAGGCCCGCCTGCGCTTGGAACTGGGCGAGGCCCAGGCCCGGCTGGCCGCGCTGCAGCAGTCGAACCAATTGTTGAGGGCGACGCTGGACGCCACCGGCGACGGCATCCTGTCCATCAACCTGGCCGACGGTTCGCTGCACTACAACACCCGCTTCGTCGAGATCTGGGGCATCCCGAAGGACCGGCTGGCGGAGCTGACCCCGGACGGCCTGGTGGAGTTCATGGCCACGCGCGCGCTCGACCCCGCGGCCCTGCGGGCGCAGGTGGCGAGGCGCCGGCGCGAGCCGGACAACGAGGAACTCAACCTCGTCGCCCTGAGCGATGGCCGGGTGATCGAACGGCATGCCACCGCCCAGCGCGTCAACGGCGACTGCGTCGGCACGGTGATCACCTACCGGGACGTCACGGAGCGCCTGCGCTACGAGGAGAAGATGCTGTTCAACCACCGGGTGCTGGAGAACAGCGGGCCCATGCTGTGGATCGACGGCGACTCCGGCACCCTGACCTACGCCAACCCGGCCGCCTGCCGCCACCTGGGCTGCCGCCTCGAACAGCTGCTGGGCATCGCGGTGCGGGATTTCGACAGCTTCTTCGAAACCGACGAGTGGAAGGCCATGGCGCAGGCCCTGCGGCATGGCGAGCAGGTGAACCTGTCGCGGCAGCACCGGCGCAGGGACGGTTCGCTGCGGGATGCCGACATCACGGTCGGCATGATCCAGGACGGCGAGCGCAAGATCTACATCGCCAGCCTCAAGGACGTGACGCAGCAGCGTAAGGCCGAACGGGAGACCCGGCGCCAGCAGGCCACCCTGGAGCTGCTGATCGATTCCATCCCCGACCCGGTGTTCTACAAGGACCGGCAGGGCCGCTATCTCGGCTGCAACGAGGCTTACCGCATGACCTTCGGCCGGGGCATGGCGGACGTGCGCGGCAAAGGCTCCTTCGACCTTTTCCCCCGGGACATGGCCGAGGCCATCACCCAGCGCGACCGGCTGGCGATGCTGACCCTGCAGAAGCAGTCGTCGGAGAACTGGATCGACCAGCCGGACGGCCGGCGCCTGCTGTTCGAGACCGTGGTCTCGCCGCTGTGGAACGAGGACGGCCAGGCCCAGGGCGTGCTGGGCGTCTGCCGCAACATCACCGAGCGCAAGCGCATCGAGGAGGAGAACCGGCGCGCCAAGGACGCGGCCGAGGAAGCCGTGCGCCTGAAGTCGGACTTCCTGGCCAACATGAGCCACGAGATCCGCACCCCGCTCAACGCGGTCATCGGCCTGTCGCGGCAGGTGCTGGCGACCGAGCTCGACGCCCGCCAGCGCGACTACATGCTCAAGGTGCAGAGCTCCGGGCGGCACCTGCTGGAGCTGATCGACGACATCCTGGATTTCTCCAAGGTGGAAGCGGGCCGGCTCGAGCTGGAGAGCGCGCAATTCGCGCTGCAGGAGGTGTTCGACAACATCAGCGACCTGGTCGGCGAGAAGTGCCAGTCCAAGGGCCTGGAGCTGATCTTCGAAGTCGCGCCCGACGTGCCCGCCACCCTGGTGGGCGACCCGCTGCGCCTGGGCCAGGTGCTGCTCAACTACGCCAACAATGCGGTCAAGTTCACAGAGCGTGGCGAGATCGTGATCTCGGTGCGCGTCGGCCAGGTCACCGACACCGACGCGCAGCTGCTGTTCCGGGTGCGCGACACCGGCATCGGGCTCACGCCCCAGCAGACGGACAGGCTGTTCCTGGGCTTCTCGCAGGCCGACACCTCGACCACGCGCAAGTACGGCGGCACGGGCCTGGGCCTGGCGATCTGCAAGAACCTGGCCCGGCTGATGGGGGGCGAGGTGGGCGTGGAAAGCGAATGGGGCAAGGGCAGCGTGTTCTGGTTTTCCGCCCGCCTGGGCATCGCCCGGGCAGGCGGACAGGCGGTGCCAACCGGCCGCGCAGCCCCGGCGGTGCCCGCCTTGCCGCGGCCATCGCCGGCCGACGACGGGCTGGCGGTGCTGCGCGGCGCGCGCATCCTGGTGGTGGAGGACAACGAGATCAACCAGCAGGTGGTCACGGAACTGCTGCAATCCGCCGGCCTGGTAGTGGAGGTGGCCGAGCACGGCCGCGCGGCGCTGGACCTGCTGGCCTGCCGCGACTACGACCTGGTGTTCATGGACATGCAGATGCCCGTGATGGACGGCCTGACCGCCACCCGGGAGATCCGCAAGATCGAGCGGCTGCGCAAGCTGCCGGTGGTGGCCGTCACGGCCAGCGTCATGGAGCAGAACCGGCGCGACTGCCTGGAGGCGGGCATGAACGCCTTCCTGGCCAAGCCGATCGAGCCCGACCAGGTCTGGCAGACGCTGCGCCAGTGGGTGCGGCCCACGGCGGCGCAGCCGCGGCCCGAGGCGGTGCCGCCGGCCGCGGACGTGCCGGCGCAGCCCCGGCTGCCCAGCGGCATCGCCGGCCTGGACACCGCCAAGGGCCTGTCGCACATGATGGGCAAGCCTTCGCTCTACCTCGACATGCTCGGACGCTTCAGGGCGAGCCAGCGGGACCTGCCCGAGCGCATCCGGCAGGCGCTTCAGGCGGGGGACCGTACCTTGGCGGAGCGGCTGGCCCATACCCTGGTGGGCACGGCCGGCATGCTGGGGGCTACCGCGGTCGCGGCCCACGCGCAGGCGCTGGAGCTGCTGCTGCGCGAAGGCGGCACCGCCGGTCAGGTGGACCAGGCCGTGGAGGCGCTGGCGCGCCCGCTGGCCGAGCTCATGGCGGCGCTGCAAGCCCAGTTGGGCGGCTGAAGCGGGTCAGCGCGCGAAGAAGCCGTCCCACACCAGCTTGCCGCCGGTCAGCAGCATGCCGGCATAGATGAAGCGGTAGAACAGCACGGGGGCGATGCGCCGGGCGATGCGCACGCCCACCAGCACGCCGACCGGCGCCAGCGGCAGCAGCGCCGCCGAGGTCGCCATGTTGCGCAGGTCCAGCAGCCCCAGCCAGGCATAGGGCCCCCACTTGCTCAGGTTCACCACGAAGAAGAAGACCGCCATGGTGGCCGTGAACACCGGTGGCGGCAGCTTCATGGGGATCACGTAGGCGTTGATGGGCGGACCGCCCGCATGGGCCACGAAGCTGGTGAACCCCGAGGTGGTGGTCAGCAGCGCGCCCAGCCAGCGCGGCGGCGGCGGGCTGTCCGGCCGGGGCGGGAACAGCAGGCGCTGCGCCAGGAACAGCAGCGTGAACATGCCCACGATGCCGGCCACCAGCCTGGCATCCAGCAGCTTGAACAGCAGGGTGCCCACCACCGTGCCCAGCAGGCCGAAGGGCAGCAGGAAGCGGATCAGCTTCCAGTCAAAATGCCGCCGCCAGGCGTGCAGGCCCAGCAGGTCCATCACCAGCAGCACGGGCATCAGGATGGCGGCGGCCTGCGGCACGGTGACCGCCAACGCCATCAGCGGCACCGCCAGCGAACCGAAGCCCGCGCCGAAGCCGCTCTTGCTGATGCCCAGCAGCAGCACGGCCGGCACGGCCACGGCATAGAAGAAGGGATCGGTGATCAGGGGCAGGCTCATGGCCGCCGCCCCGGCGGAGGGTTGCGCACGCGAGCATCATAGGCGGCCGTCGATGAGCCTCGCGCGTACGCCGGCTGCCAGCCCCGACCTACAAGGCGGCGCGCCCGCCCGCCCCTACGATGCCCGCTCAGTTCTGTTCAGCGAGGAGAATCTATGTCCGTCATCGCCACCATCCTGGTCGGTTTCGTGGTGGGCCTGCTGGCCCGCGCCCTCAAGCCCGGCAACGACAAGATGGGCCTGATCATGACCACCCTGCTGGGTGTCGCCGGCTCGGTCATTGCCCAGTACGCGGGCGCGGCCCTGGGCTGGTACCGCCCGGGCGAGCCGGCCGGCTGGATCGCCTCGGTCGTCGGCGCCATCCTCCTGCTGGTCATCTACGGCATGTTCCGCGGCCGTTCCCATCGCACCTGACTCGGCGCCGTGGCCGCACGCGCCCGGGTCATCCACACCCGCCTGCTGATCTGGGCCCAGGGCATGACCCTGGCGCCCAACCTGATCCTGATCCATCCGCGCTGCCGCGGCGACGTCGGCTTGCTGGCGCACGAGGAGGTGCACGCGCGCCAGATGCGGCGCGACGGCCTGCTGCGCTTCTGGTGGCGCTACGCGACCAGCCGCGCGCATCGCCTGGCCTATGAAGTCGAGGCCTACCGGGTGTCGCTGGCCTACGGCAGCAGCCTGCCCTCGGTCGCACGCACCCTGGCCACCGGCTACTGGCTGGGGATCGACGAGATGCAGGCGCGGGCGGCGCTGGCCGGCGAGCCCGCGCGCGCTGCGGCCTCGCCGGCCGGCACCCTCACTTAGCCTCTTTGGCGGCCGCCACTTGCCGGCGGGCGGCCCGTGCCCGCTCCACGGCCTGCCGCAGCATGGCCAGCAGCTGCTCCGGCGGACAGGGCTTGGACACCACCTCGAACTGCAGGCGCCCCGCCCGCTCCAGCTCCGCGCTGTAGCCGGTCATCAGCACGATGGGGATCTGGTCCCCCTGCTGCCTCAGCCAGGACGCCAGGTCCAGCCCGCTGGTGCGCCCGGGCATGCGCATGTCGCTCAGCACGGCCTCGAAAGGCTCGCCGGCGGCCAGCAGGGCCCGGGCTTCATCGCCGCTGGCCACGTGGCGGACGGCATAGCCGGACTGCCGCAGCATGTCCTGGGTGACGGCCGCCAGCTCCAGGTTGTCCTCGACCAGAAGCAGCAGCCCGTCGCCGACGGACGATCCGGGGTCGGCGGCCTCCTGCCCGTCGCAGACCGCCTCCTGCGTCGTTGCGGCAGGCAGACACAGGCGCACCACGGTGCCGCGGCCAGGCTCGCTCTCGATCTCCGCCCTGCCCTGCGCCTGGGCCGCGAAGCCGTACACCTGGCTCAATCCCAGCCCGGTGCCGTGGCCCACCGGCTTGGTGGTGAAGAACGGCTCGAACACGCGGGCCATCACCTGGGGCTCAATCCCCTTTCCCGTGTCCGCCACCTCGATCACGGCCAGGCCTCCTGGCGCCGGGCGCGCGCGGAACGACAGCCGGCCGCCCTGCTCCATCGCATCGCGGGCGTTCACGGCCAGGTTGATGAGGGCCAGCTCGAACTCCGCGGGGTCGACCCGGACCAGCGGGGTTGCGGGGTCCACCTCGCAGCGCACCTCGATCCCGCCGTGCAGCGTGGGACGCACCAGGTCCATCAGGTCCGGCAACCGGTCCTGCAAACGGATCAGCTCCGGGCGCAGGGCCTGCCGGCGCGCGAAGGCCAGCAGCTGGCGCGTCAGCTTGGTGCCGGTGGCGACCGCCCGCTCGATGCCGGCCAGGGGCGTGCTGCCCTGCAGCTCGGGACGCTGGCGGCGCAGCAGGTGCACGTTGTTGCTCACCACCATCAGCAGGTTATTGAAGTCGTGGGCCACGCCGCCTGTGAGGTGGCCGATGGCCTCCAGCCGCTGGTTCTGCACCACGATGCGCTGCGCCTTTTCCGCCTCGGCCAGGGCATCCGCCACCCGCGCCTGCATCGCCTCGTTGGCGTCGCGGATGGACCGGCTGGCCGCCGCGAGCGCCCGCATGACCTTGTCGGTCTCCGCCAGTCCGGTGCCGGCCGGCTCGACCGCGCCGCCTTGCCCGATGGCTTCGGAGGCCTGCGCCACCTGGCGCACCGGTCCGACCAGCTGGCGCGCCACCCACAGGGCGCCGGCCAGGGCCGCAGCCAGCAAGGCCAGCGACGCCAGCGCGAAAGCGCCCGCGGCATTGAGCGGCGATGTGATCTCCCGCAGGGGCACCCCGATGATGAACCCCCATCCGTACACGCGCGACTTGCTGAACGAGGCCAGCACCGGGACTCCATCCAGGGAAACGGTGCGGAAAGCGCCTTCCTGCTGCTGGGCGAGCGCCTGCAGCATGGCGGGCGGCACCGTGCGGCCGACGATCTTCTCCGGGGCGATGCTGCGCGCGACGATGACGCCCCGGGTGTCGATGATCGAACCTATCCAGCGTTCAGGAAGGTTCTGGTCGCCCAGGACGGGCTGCAGGTGCGAGGCGAAGCCGCCCACGCTGAGGTAGTACAGGACGCGTCCGTCGCGCACCACCGGCACCTCGACCGCGAAGCTGTGCTGCTTGCCCAGCGGCGCCCAGTACAGGTCGGACACCAGGGTGGCCATCGGCCCTGCGCGCCGGCGCGCCTCTGCGAAGACGGTCCTGGGCAGCGCGGTTTCGCCGAACGGGCGGCGGGTGTTGAGCAGCTGCTGGCCGGACAGGTCGGACAGGACGATGACCGTGTCGTTCGCCGGCGCCATGGCCTGCGCATACTGGTGGAAGGCGGCCAGGTCGCCGCGTGTCAGGGTCGGCGAACCCGCCAGGGTGCGGACCAGGGTCTCGCGCTTGGCCAGCTCCCGCTCGACCACCAGGGCCATGGCCCTGGTGGCTTCGCGCATGGCACGCTGAAAGGCCGCCTGCTCTTCCTGGTAGACGTAGAAGATGGCGGCTGCGCTCGCCAGCAGGGCGGGCGCCATGACGGCGACCACCAGGCTGACCAGGCGCGAGCGTAGGGATTTCGTGGAGCGGGACATGCGAGCCGGGCATTGTCGCCCGAACTCGGCAGTCCGGTGGCGCAGAAGGTCAGGCCCCGGCCCTCAGGGGCCCCGGCCCTCAGGCGCCGGAAGGACGCTCGCTGCGCGAGGAGGTGCCGCGGCTGCCCAGGTGCTGGCTCACGCGGTCGGCACGGTCGCCGACGGCGGCCACCGCCTCCTTCACCCGCTTTTCGCTCACGTTGAAGTAGCGGGCCCAGACACAGAGTTCGTATTCCTGCTTGACGTCGATGCGGTCGCGGCTGGTGGCCTCGGGCCGGTTCTGTGCGAACAACATGCGTGTGCTCCCTGCAATTCAAAAGACTGACGCGATGCTAGGGAGCCGGGCGCGGCCCCGGTGTAGGACGCCGTGCCGCCGAGGCTCAGACGCGTTCCAGGATCATCGCGATGCCTTGCCCGACGCCGATGCACATGGTGCACAGGGCATAGCGGCCGCCGCTGCGATGCAGCTGGTTGACGGCGGTGGTCGCCAGCCGCGCGCCGGATGCGCCCAGGGGGTGGCCCAGGGCGATGGCGCCGCCGTTCGGGTTGACGCGCGCGTCGTCGTCGGCCAGGCCGAGCAGGCGCAGCACCGCCAGGCCCTGCGCGGCGAAGGCTTCGTTCAGCTCGATCACGTCGATCTGTTCGAGCCTGAGGTCGGTCTGCGCCAGCACCTTCTGGGTGGCGGGTGCGGGGCCTATGCCCATGACGCGCGGCGCCACGCCGGCCGTGGCCATGCCGACGATGCGGGCGCGCGGCGTCAGGCCGTGCCGGGCCGCGCTGGATTCATCGGCCAGCAGCAGCGCGCAGGCCCCGTCGTTCACGCCGCTGGCGTTGCCGGCGGTGACGCTGCCCTCGGGCCTGACCACGCCCTTGAGTTTGGCCAGCGTCTCCAGGCTGGTCTCGCGCGGGTGCTCGTCCCTGGCCACCACCAGGGGCTCGCCCTTCTTCTGAGGGATGGTCACGGGCGTGATCTCGGCATCGAAGAACCCCGCCTTCTGCGCGGCCACCGCCTTCATCTGCGAGGCCAGCGCCATGCGGTCCTGGGCCTCCCGCCCGATCCCGTGGTCTACCGCCACGTTCTCCGCGGTCTCCGGCATGGAGTCCACGCCGTAGCGTTCCTTCATCAGCCGGTTGACGAAGCGCCAGCCGATGGTGGTGTCGTACACGGTGTTGCTGCGCGAGAAGGCGCTCTCGGCCTTGGGCATGACGAAGGGTGCGCGGCTCATGCTCTCGACGCCGCCTGCGATCATCAGGCCGGCCTCGCCGGCCTTGATGGCGCGCGCGGCCGAGCCCACCGCATCCAGCCCCGAGCCGCACAGGCGGTTGATGGTGGCGCCCGGCACGTCGATGGGCAGGCCGGCCAGCAGCGCCGCCATGCGCGCCACGTTGCGGTTGTCCTCGCCGGCCTGGTTGGCGCAGCCGTACAGCACGTCGGCCACGGCCTGCCAGTCGACCCTGGCGTTGCGCTCCATCAGGGCCTTGATCGGGATGGCCGCCAGGTCGTCGGTGCGCACCGAGGACAGGGCGCCGCCGTAGCGGCCGAAGGGGGTGCGGATGGCGTCGCAGATGAAGGCTTGGCGGGTCATGTCGAAGTCTCCCAGGCAGTCAACCCGCCCTGATGGGCAGGCCGACCAGTCGTTCCAGTTCGGTGCGCGACAGGCCGTCCACGCAATCGATGAGCTGCAGGCCGGCCGGCGAGCAGGCAAGCGTAGCAAGGTCCGTGTAGATGCGCTTGACGCAGGCCACCCCGGTCAGCGGGTAGGTGCAGCGCTGCACGACCTTGCTGGCGCCCTGCTTGGTCAGCAGGTCCATCATCACCCAGGTCTGGCGCGCGCCTACGGCCAGGTCCATGGCACCGCCCACCGCCGGGATGGCGCCGGGCTCGCCGGTGTGCCAGTTGGCCAGGTCGCCGCCGGCCGAGACCTGGAAGGCGCCCAGCACGCAGATGTCCAGGTGGCCGCCGCGCATCATGGCGAAGCTGTCGGCATGGTGGAAGTAGGCGCCGCCCGGCAGCAGCGTCACCGGCTGCTTGCCGGCGTTGATGAGGTCGTAGTCCTCCTGGCCCGCGGCCGGCGCCGGGCCCATGCCCAGGATGCCGTTCTCGCTGTGCAGGACGACCTCGCTGCCTTCCGGCAGGTGGTTGGCCACCAGCGTGGGCATGCCTATGCCCAGGTTGACGACCGCGCCGTCGTGGATGTCCTGCGCCACGCGGCGCGCCAACTGGTCCTTGCTGCGTCGTTGCCAGCTCATCTCAGTCCGCCCGCTTGATGAAGCCGCCGGCCTGGGTGCGGGTGCGCGGGATGCGCACCACCTGGCTGACGAAGATGCCGGGCGTGACCACGGCCTCGGGGTCCAGCGCGCCGAGCTCGACGATCTCGTGCACCGTCGCCACGGTGCGCCGGGCGGCCATGGCCATCACCGGACCGAAGTTGCGCGCCGCCTTGCGGTAGGTCAGGTTGCCCCAGCGGTCGCCGCGCTCGGCCTTGATCAGGGCCAGGTCGGCATGGATGGGGTATTCCAGCACGTGCATGCGGCCGTCGATCTCGCGCACCTCCTTGCCCTGCGCCAGCGGCGTGCCGTAGCCGGTGGGCGTGAAGAAGCCGCCGATGCCGGCCCCGGCGGCGCGGATGCGTTCGGCCAGGTTGCCCTGGGGCACCAGTTCCAGCTCGATCCTGCCGTCGCGGTAGAGGGCGTCGAAGACGTGGCTGTCGGCCTGCCGGGGGAAGCTGCAGATGATCTTGCGCACCCGGCCGGCCTTGAGCAGCGCGGCCAGGCCGGTGTCGCCGTTGCCTGCGTTGTTGTTGACCACGGTGAGGTCGCGCGCGCCTTGCGCGAGCAGGCCGTCGATCAGCTCGCCCGGGATGCCCGCGGTGCCGAAGCCGCCGATCATCACCGTCGCGCCGTCGCGCGTGCCGGCCAGCGCCTGCCCGATCGAGGGTGCGATCTTGTCGATCATGTGCTTGCCGGGTCAGGCCGTCTGGGGTTGCGGCCACAGGTACTGCACCGCCAGCACGGCCATCACCAGCGCGATCCCCACCAGGTCGGCCATCCTCGTCGGATAGGCCAGCGCGAAACCGGCCACGATCAGCAGCGTGCGTTCGATGCGGCTGGCGCGGCGCAGGGCCCAGCCCTGGAAGCCGGCGGCCAGCGCCGCGATGCCGATCGCCGCCGTCACGGTGACCTCGGCGATCAGCCACCAGTCGGCGGTGGCGAGTGCCTTCGTCGAGCCCATCAGCAGCAGCCCGTAGCCAGCAGGATCCAGCACGAACATGAAGGGCAGCAGAAAAGCCGGCACCGTGTACTTCCAGCACTGCAGCGTGGTCCTGTACGGGTCGCCTCCGGTGATGGCGGCTGCGGCGAAGGGCGACAGCGCGGTCGGCGGCGACACCTCCGACAGGACGGCGTAGTAGAAGATGAACATGTGCGCCGCGTACTCCGGCACGCCCAGCTTGATCAGCGCGGGCGCGGCGATCACGGCACAGATGATGTACGAGGCGGTGACCGGCACCGCCAGGCCGACGATCCACACCACCAGTGCGGTGAAGACGGCGGTGAGCAGCAGCGAGCCGCCGGCGTAGTCGATCACGATGGAGCTGAACTTCAGGCCCAGGCCGGTCAACGTGACCACGCCGACGATGATGCCGGCGCCGGCGCAGGTGGCCGCCACGTTCAGCACGCCGATGGAGCCGCCCTCCAGCGCCTTGACCAGAGGCGAGCGGGCCAGCTTGCGGCCGGTGCCGCCGCCGCGGAAGATGTCGTACGGGATCAGTGCCGTGTCGCGCCGCACGAAGCTGGTGGCCAGCGACACCACCGTCGCCCAGAACACCGACATCACGGGCGAGAAACCCCACAGCATGAAGACCACGATGGAGATCAGCGACAGGAAGTGGAACCAGTACTTGCGCGTGAGGTTCCAGACCGAGTCGACCTGCTCGAACACGGCCTCGTGCATGCCGTACTTGCGCGCATCGATCTCCACCATCAGGAACAGCGCGAAGTAGAAGAGGACGGTGGGAATCACCGCCATCAGCAGCACGTCGAGATAGGAGATCTTGAGGAACTCGGCGATCAGGAAGGCCGCCGCCCCCAGCACGGGCGGCGAGATGATGGCGCCCAGGCCGCCGGCGGACAGCAGTCCCCCGGCCGCGTTTTTCTCGTAGCCGACCTTCTGCAGCATCGGATACGCGACGGAGCCGAGCGTCACGGTAGTGGCCACGCCGGACCCGGAGGGACCGCCCAGCAGGAAGGAGGCCAGCACCACCGTGCGCCCGGCGCCCGTGGGCTTGCCGCCCATCGCGGAGAAGGAGAAGTCCAGGTAGAACTTCCCGGCGCCGGAGTACTGCAGGAAGGCGCCGAAGATGGTGAACAGGATGATGAGGGTGGACGACACGTCCAGCGCCACGCCGAAGATGCCCTCCAGCGTCATGTACATCACCCCGATCAGGCGGCCGACTTCGTAGCCCTTGTGCGTCCAGGGCGCAGGCAGCCACGGCCCCCCCAGCGCGTAGGCCAGGAAGGCGGCGCAGATGATGGGCATGATCCAGCCGGAGGTGCGGCGCATCGCCTCCAGCACCAGCACGATCAGGATCACGCCGAAGAAGATGTCCCAGGGCAGCGGGGTCGTGTTGCGGTCGGTGAGATCGTCGCCGCCCTGGATCAGGTAATAGGCGACCGCGATCGAAGCGAGCGCGGCGATCCAGTCCCACCACATGATGCGGTGGCGGAAGCGCCGCGCGACGGGGAACACCAGGAAGCACAGGAACAGCACGAAAGCCAGGTGCGTGGCGCGCAGCGTCTGCGCGGGCACGATCGTGTACGCGGAATACAGGTGGTATGCCGACATGGCGACGGCCACCAGCGTGACGAAGGCGGCCAGCCAGCCCTTGAGCCTGTTGGCCGCGCCCTCCTCCTGCTCGATGTAATCCTCGGCCTTGCGCAGCGCCGCCGCGTCGATGTCGGCGCTGAGCTGGGCCCGCTCTGCCTGGTGCTGGTGTTCCGTCATGCGGTCAGTTCAGCTTGATGCCTTTTTCCGCGAAGTACTTGACCGCGCCCGGATGCCACGGGATCGGCGAGGCTTCCTTCTTCTGGTTCTCGTACTTGAAGTTCTCGGCTTCCTTGTGCACCGCCACCATGTCCGCCTTCTTGTCGAAGATGGTCTTGACGATGTTGTAGGCGGTCTTCTCGTCCATGTTCTGGTGCGCGACCAGGATGTTCATGACGGTGGCCTGCTTGTTGTCGCCGTCCATGCCCTTGTAGACGTCCTTGGGGATGGTGTCCTGCACGTACAGGTTGCCGTATTTCTTGTTCATGGCGGGAACCAGCTCGGCGTGGTCGATCATCTTGAGCTTGGTGCCGGGCGTGTTGGCCAGGTCGGACACCGCCGCCGTCGGCAGGCCGCCGACCCAGAAGAAGGCGTCGATCTTGCCGTCCTTCAGCGCGTTGACGGACTCGGCGACCGAGAGGCGCTCGCGCTTCATGTCCTTGTCCTTGTCCAGGCCGGCGGCCTCGATCAGGCGGAAGGCCATGACTTCGGTCGCGCTGCCGGGGGAGCCGGTGGACACCCGCTTGCCTTTGAGGTCGCCGAACTTGTTGACGCCCTTGCCCTCGATGCTGACCAGGTGCATGCGGTTGGGGTACAGCACCATCAGCGTGCTCACCGGCACCTTGTTGCCCTTGAACTTGTCCTCGCCTTGCAGCGCGTCCAGCGCGGCGTCGCTCATCGAGAAGCCGACGTAGGGCTTGCCGCTGCCGATCAGCTTGAGGTTGTCGACCGAGCCGCCGGTCACTTCGGCCGTGGCCTGCATGCCGGGCACGTGCTTGGACAGCACGGCCGCCAGGCCGCCGCCCATGGGGTAGTACACGCCGCCGGTGCCGCCGGTGGCGATCGAGATGTTCTGCGCCTGGACGGCGAACGCCAGGCCGAGACCGGCGAGCAGACCGAGGAACACGGTTCTGATGGGCTTCATGGTTGTCTCCGAATAAGAAAGTTCCCTGGGCCCGGAAGAGGCGGGCGGGGGCCGGCCCATTCTGGCAGCGGGGGTCCCCGCGGTCTCTACAGACTTTCCAGCAGTCCGCAGGAGCGGCCGGGCCGGCGTGCTAACCTGAAACCATGTTCAGCCCGTCCCAGGAAGACGTGCGCCGCTTCTTCTGCGGCGTGCATGCCAAGGCCCGCGCCGGCCAGCCGCTGGATGCTCTTGAGACGTTGGCCAGCCAGTGGCTGCTGGAGCACCCCGAGTACGACCCCGACCTGGCCGACGCCGAGGCAGCCGTGGCCCGCGTGTATGACGGGAGCCAGAGCCAGGCCAATCCCTTCCTGCATCTGTCCATGCACCTGTCGATCAGCGAGCAGTGCTCCATCGACCAGCCGCGCGGCATCCGCCAGGCCGTCGAGCTGCTGGCCGCGCGCCGCAACTCCCTGCACGACGCGCACCACGAGGCCATGGAATGCCTGGGCCAGATGCTGTGGGAAAGCCAGCGCGCCGGCCGGCCGCCCGACGGTCAGGCCTACATCGCCTGCGTGCAGCGCCGGGCCACGAAATGAACCCACCAAGGACAAGGCCCGCTTGAGCGGGCCTTGTTTTCACTTCCGTCCGAAGGACGTTATCGGAACTTGTCTTCCGGCTGCGTCCTCAGCTCGCCGTCCAGCGAGCCGATGTAGTTGGCCAGGGCCTTGAGCTCGGCGTTGCTGAACTGCTTGGAGATGGCGCCCATGACGCCGTTGTTGCGGCCCAGGACCGGGTTGTTCTCGGTCTTGTACGACTTGAGCGCGACGAACAGGTAATCCGCATGCTGGCCCGCGATCTTGGGATAGGTCGGATCGATGGGCTTGGAGTAGTTGGCGCCGTGGCAGGAGGCGCAGGCCGCCTTCTGCAGCAGCGCGGCGACTTGGGCGTTGGGCTGCGGCACCGCCGCGTCCACGGGCTTGGCGCCCTGGCGCTCGTAGTAGGCGGCGATCTCGCCCATCTCCTGCTCGGACAGGATGTTGCCGATGCTGCGCATGGTCGGGTGCTTGCGGTCGCCGGTCTTGTAGGCATTGAGCGCGGCCACGATGTACTTGGCGCTCTGGCCCGAGATCATGGGCACCTTGTAGACCTCGGGGAAGCTGGCCTGGTAGCCCTGGATGCCGTGGCAGCCGATGCACTGGGCGACCTTGGCCTCGATCGACTGGGCGCCCCCGCCGGAAGGACCCGACTGCGTGGCCCCCGGCGCCTGGGTGGAGGCCGCAGGCGCCTGCGCGTACACGGTCGCTGAGGCGACAAGCAGGGCGAACAACGAGGCGAACAGCTTGGTCATTTTTGCGAGCACAATCGTCAAATCAACCTGCGATTATATGGCTCGTCATTCGGCGTGCCGCCTCCCGTACCGCCCATGAAATTCCAAGGCTCCCAGAACTACGTCGCCACCCAGGACCTGATGCTGGCCGTCAACGCGGCCATCACGCTCAAGCGGCCGCTGCTGGTCAAGGGCGAGCCCGGCACCGGCAAGACCATGCTGGCCGAGGAGGTGGCGCAGGCGCTGGGCATGCCGCTGCTGCAGTGGCACATCAAGTCCACCACCAAGGCGCAACAGGGCCTGTACGAGTACGACGCGGTGAGCCGGCTGCGCGACAGCCAGCTGGGCGACGAGAAGGTCAAGGACATCCACAACTACATCGTCAAGGGCGTGCTGTGGCAGGCCTTCACCGCGGAGCAGCCGGTGGCGCTGCTGATCGACGAGATCGACAAGGCCGACATCGAATTCCCCAACGACCTGCTGCGCGAGCTCGACCGCATGGAGTTCTACGTCTACGAGACGCGCGAACTGGTCAAGGCCCGGCACCGGCCGCTGGTGTTCATCACCTCCAACAACGAGAAGGAGCTGCCCGACGCCTTCCTGCGCCGCTGCTTCTTCCACTACATCAAGTTCCCCGATGCCGACACCATGCGGCGGATCGTCGACGTGCACTTCCCCGGCCTGAAGAAGGAGCTGCTCGCCGCGGCGATGAAGACCTTCTACGACGTGCGCAACCTGCCCGGCCTGAAGAAGAAGCCCTCCACCAGCGAGCTGCTGGACTGGCTCAAGCTGCTGGTGGCCGAGGACATCCCGCTGGAGGCGCTGCAAAGCAAGGAGGACAAGGTCGCCGTGCCGCCGCTGGTGGGCGCCCTGCTGAAGAACGAGCAGGACGTGACCCTGTTCGAGAAGCTGGTGTTCATGCAGCGGCACAACCGCTGAAGGACGTGCCATGAACCCGCTGCTGCTGGAGGGCCTGAGCGACGCCGTCGGCTTCGTGGCCGGCGTGCTGCTCGCCTGGGGGCTGGGGCGCCTGCTCGGCTTCGACCCGCTGGCCGAGGGCTATGGCGGCAGTGCCATCGGCGGCATCCTGCTGGCCGGCCTGGGCGGCGGGCTGGGGCTGCAGCTGGCGCGGCGCTGGCGCAAGTCGCGGCGACAGAAGGACTCGTGATGCGCACGCCCGAGCCCGTCACCCTGGCCGGGCCGCAGCTGCGGCTGGAGCCCCTGGCCACCGCACACGCGGCCGCCCTGGAAGCGGCGGCCCGCGACGGCGAGCTGTGGAAGCTGCGCGTCACCTCGGTGCCTGCGCCGGGTGAGACGGCCGCCTACATCGCCGCGGCCCTGCAGGGCCAGCGCGACGGCCACATGCTGCCCTTCGTGGTGGTGGACACGGCCAGCGGCCAGGTGATCGGCAGCACCCGCTACCACGACATCGTGCCGGCGGTCGAGCGGCTGGAGATCGGCTACACCTGGTACGCCCGCCGCTTCCAGCGCACCCACGTCAACACCACCGCCAAGCTGCTGCTGCTGACCCATGCCTTCGAGGCTCTGGGCGCCCGGCTGGTGGGTTGGCGCACCGACAACTACAACTTCGCCAGCCAGCGCGCCATCGAGCGGCTGGGCGCGCGGAAGGACGGCGTGCTGCGGCACCACGCGCTGCGGCGCGACGGCACGGTGCGTGATACCGTGATGTACAGCCTGGCCGCGGGCGAATGGCCCGAGGTGAAGGCCCACCTGCACGACCAGCTGAGCAAGCCCAGGGAGGCCTGACATGCTCATCGACTTCTTCTACACCCTGCGCGCCGCCCGCCTGCCGGTCTCGGTCAAGGAATACCTCACGCTGCTGGAGGCGGTGCGGCAGGGCGTGGTCGGCCCCCTGAGCGACGACGGCGGCTGGGCCATCGACGACTTCTACTATCTCGCGCGCACCGCCCTGGTCAAGGACGAGAAGCACTACGACAAATTCGACCGCGCTTTCGCCGCCTACTTCAAGGGCGTGGAGACGGTCGCCGACTTCAGCCGGGACGTGCCGCTGGAGTGGCTGCGCAAGAACCTGGAGCTGGAGCTCTCGCCCGAGGAGAGGGCCAGGATCGAGAAGATGGGCTGGGACGAGCTGATGGAGACCCTGAAGAAGCGCTTCGAGGAGCAGAAGGAGCGGCACGAGGGCGGCAGCAAGATGATTGGCACGGGCGGCACCTCGCCGTTCGGCGCCTACGGCTACAACCCGCAGGGCATCCGCATCGGCCAGGACAAGGGCCGCAACAGGAGCGCGGTGAAGGTCTGGGACCAGCGCGCCTACAAGGACTACGACGACAGCCAGGAGCTGGGCACGCGCAACATCAAGGTCGCGCTGCGCAGGCTGCGCAAGTTCGCGCGCGAGGGCGCGGAGGAAGAACTCGACCTGGACGACACCATCCGCTCCACCGCGGCCAACGCCGGCTGGCTGGACATCAAGATGGTGCCCGAGCGCCACAACAACGTGAAGGTGCTGCTGCTGATGGACGTGGGCGGCACCATGGACGAGCACATCCACCGCGTGGAGGAGCTGTTCTCGGCGGCCAAGGCCGAGTTCAAGCACCTGGAGTTCTACTACTTCCACAACTGCGTCTACGACTTCATGTGGAAGAACAACCGGCGCCGCTTCTCGGAGAAGTTCCCGACCTGGGACATCATCCGCAAGTACAACAAGGACTACAAGCTGGTGTTCGTGGGGGACGCGACCATGAGCCCCTACGAGATCCTGCAGCCCGGCGGCAGCGTGGAGTACAACAACGAGGAGGCCGGCGCCGAGTGGCTGCAGCGCCTGACCCACGCCTTCCCCAAATTCGCCTGGATCAACCCCGAGCCCCAGGGCGTGTGGCAGTACCGCCAGAGCATCAGCGTGGTCCAGCAGCTGATGAACCAGCGCATGTACCCGCTGACGCTCAAGGGGCTGGAAGAGGCGATGCGGCTGCTGTCCAAGTGAGATGACGCGCCATAATGGCGCCCTCGCCGCCGTAGTTCAATGGATAGAACGAGCGCCTCCTAAGCGCTAGATACAGGTTCGATTCCTGTCGGGGGCGCCCTGCCGGGGTGTCAGAACCGGTAGGACAGACCCACCCGGATGACCGGGAATGCCTTGAAGTCCCTGGCATCCTCGCGCAGCGCCTGGTTTTCGGCCTCCACGTCGTTCGCTAGGCGGGCGCACACCTCGGCGCTCGCGGTGCAGCCGCTGCTGGCCAGGTTGGTGCGGGGACTGCCATGCAGGATCACCCCCACGTCGGTCGAGAAGCTCCAGCCTTTGCCAGCGGCCAGCGGGTTGCCCCAGCCGATGCCCAGGTACGGAGCGAGCGTGCGGAATTTCACCGAACCTTCCACCGTGCCGACGGTCGCGGCGTCGTAGACGTTGTTGTTGAACGTGAAGGTGCCGCCGGCCGGGCGCGCCGCGACCTCGGCCTTGTTGCCGTTGTGCACCAGACCGCCGCTCAGGCGGAACGATCCTCCTGCCGGAAAGTAGTCCAGCAGCGCCTCCACCGTCATCAGCCTGAGCTTCAGGTCGTACTCCACGTCGGACACGGCGCGGTTGGTCGAATAGTTCAGCGCGTTGACGCCGAAGCGGGCATTGAGGCCGGATTGCACCCGCACGCTGGCATGCAGACCGGCACCGGTGGTTCCGCCGCTGGCGGTAAGCGCAACCTGCGCATGCGATGCGGCGGCACCCAGCAGCAGCAACGCCGCAAGACTGTGTTTGCAGTTCATGGATTGAAAGCAGGAATGGAGACGGAAAAAGTCTAGCTCTGCCTTTTCCTCCCACCTTAGTACACATGCCTAGCGTTGCCACGCACCAACAAGGAGGCCTCTGAGTGGAAGGCGGCCGCTCAGGACGCCTCGACCACCAGCGTGACGAAGCGGCTGTCCCAGGTGTCCGGCCGCTCGCCCGAGGGCAACAGTTCGGTGCCGCGCAGCAGCCACTGGCCACCAAAGGGCAGCACCCAACCGACCCGGCCCTGGTCGTCGGTGCGGCCCCAGAGGCCGAAAGCGCTGCGCTGGCTGACCAGCTCGACGGGCAGGCCCGCCAGGGGCTTGCCGTCACGCAGCAGCTGGAACTCCGTGCGGCGGCGGGCCGCCACGGGCTGGTCGCCCAGCACCACCAGTTCCAGGCCCAGCCCGGCCGGCTGGCGGGCTTGGCGCAGGCGCTCCGGCGCCGCCTGAGCGGCGGCCGGCAGCTCGACGCGGGCGAACTTGCGGTAGCGCTCGCGCCACCGCACGCCACGGGCCAGTTGCGCGGCCCAGGCCTGGCGCAGCTGCGGCGCCAGCCGGATCTCGTCGAAGTACAGCTGCACGGTGGCAGGCTCGATCTCCACGTCCACCGCGGCCAGCTCCAGCCAGCAGCCCAAGGGCGGCCGCCCGTCCGCCGCCAGTGCCGCGAGCTCCAGCCACTGGGGCTGGTCGCGCCAGGGTTGCAGGGGAAGATCGACCAGGCCATCGGAGCAGCGCGCGGCGACCACGCTCTCGCGGCTCTGGCTGAACTCCGGCACCGGGTAGCGGTTGCCGGTGGTTAGCTGGAGCAGCTGCCGCCCGGCTGGCGGGACGGAGCGTGACGGCGTGAGCCAACTGTCGTGGCCCCAGCTCGCGGTAGCCAGCAGGGCCAGGAGCGTGGCTGCGCACCAGCGCTGCCAAGCCATGAACGGCGATCCTGTCACCTGTTTAGTCAGCGGAAGTAGGCGAGGTAGTGCGCCAGGTCGGCCAGCTGCTCGTCCTTCAGCCCGTACAAGGACGCCGCCATGATGGTGTCGCGGCCCGGGCCGGGCCGGTCGCGGAACTCCTTCATCGACTGCAGCAGGAAGACCTCGTGCTGGCCGGCCAGCCGCGGGATCTGCTCACGCCCCGCATAGTCGGGCAGGTGGCAGCTGCCGCACAGCATCTTGCCGGCCAACTGCTGGCCGCGCTGCCACTTCGTCGGGTCCACCGGGCCGGTGGATGCGGCCACCGGCTTCTGCGCGGCGAAGTAGCCGGCCAGCGCCACGATCTCCGGATCCTTCATGCCGTCGAGCAGGCCCTTCATCTGCGGGATGTCGCGCAGCCCCTCCCGGATCAGCACCAGCTGGTTCTCCAGGAACAGCTTGGGCTGGCCGGCCAGCGACGGCGTGGCCGGGATCTGAGAGTTGCCCTGCGGGCCGTGGCAGGCCATGCAGGCGGCCGCCTGCGGCGGTGCGGCCGGCTGCTGGCCCTGGGCCAGGCCGGTGCCCAGCCACAGCAGGGCCGCCGCGGCCGCCTGCCAGGGGCGAGGCCTGCGCCGCTCAGGAACGGGCATAGCTGATGCGGTAGATCGCGCCCATCTGCTCGTCCGACAGCAGCATGGAACCGTCGGGCATCTGCAGCATGTAGACCGGCCGGCCGGAGAAGCTGTCGTTGCGCTCGTCCAGGAAGCCGGTGACGAAGGGCGTCACGCTGGCCTTGCCGCCGCCGGCGTCGGGGCGCACCACCACCACGTCGTAGCCGAACTTCTTGCTGCGGTTCCAGGAGCCCTTGCGCGCCACGAACATGGCGTTGCGGTACTCGGCCGGGAACATGCTGCCGGTGTAGAAGTGCACGCCCATCGCGGCGGCATGCGGCCCCATGGTGGCCACCGGCAGGGTGACGCCGTCGCAGGCCCGCTCGCGCTTGATGTCGCGGTCCACCACGCCATTGGCATGGCAGTACGGGAAGCCGAAGTTCATGCCGGCGCGCGGCATGCGGTTGAGCTCGTCCTCCGGCATGTCGTCGCCCATCCAGTCGCGGCCATGGTCGGTGAACCACATCTCCTTGGTGACGGGGTGCCAGTCGAAGCCCTGGGTGTTGCGCACGCCGCGCGCGATGACCTCCATGTTGGAGCCGTCGGCGTTGTAGCGGCGGATCTGGGCGTAGGGCTCGCCGGGCTGGCAGATGTTGCAGGGCGCGCCGAAAGGCACGTAAAGCTTGCCGTCCGGGCCGAAGGCGATGTACTTCCAGTTGTGGTGCTGCTCGGGCGGCAGGTTGAAGCGCGCCGTCAGGTCGACCGGCTGGACGGCCGGGTTCTTGTCGATGCCGTCGTAGCGCAGCACCTTGTCGATGGCCATCACGTACAGCGCGCCCTGGTGGTAGGTGACGGCGGGCTGCTGCAGCTTGTCGACCAGCACGCGGCTGGTGCGCTCGCTGCCGTTGTCGGTGATCTCGTAGACGCGGCCGATGCCGCGCGTGCCGGCGTAGATCTTGCCGCTCTCGGTGCGCGACATGGCGCGGACGCCGGGCATGCCATGTGCCCACAGTTCGACCTTGAACCCGGGCGGCAGCTTGAGGTTCTGCAGCGCGATCTCGCCGGGCGGCGTGGCGGTCAGCTTGCCGGCCAGCGGCGCCAGGCGCGAGGCGGCCATGTCCTGGCTGCGGCCCTGCTGCCAGGCCGGCACGCCGGCGGGCACGGGCGCCGCGGCGGCGCTGACCGTGGGCGCGGGCGGAGGATTCTGGGCGCAGCCGGCGGCGAGCAGGACGAAGGACAGCAAGGTCAGGTGTTTTTTCATCGTTGGTCTCCTGAGGGTGGGGCGCCATGCTACGGGCAAGGCCGAGTGCGCTCCTGCAGGGCTTTCCCGAAGCGTCATACGCCAGTCACGCACCATCAATACCGTCCTACAGCGACGTAGGCCTTCACCGTCTAAGCTGATAGCAAACAGGGGAGCGCTTCCATGGCTACAACCGACTACCGCATCGAAAGCAACCAGCCGCTGAGCGGCGGCCTGCTGCCGGCCGGCAGGGGCCACTACCTGGTGCGCGACCGGGGCCTGGCGGTCGCGCTGGCCGCCAAGGCCGCCCGCGGCCCGGCCACCCAGGAGGTGCGCGTGGTGCACGTGCCCACGGGCGAGATCGTGTTCCGCAAGACCGCCGAGCGTGCCGCCGCCGACGGGCTGGATGCCTAGGACCGACGGCGCAGCGTGCGGCTCAGCAGCATCACCGGGATCAGGCCGGCCAGCACCAGGGCCAGCGAGGGCAGCGCCGCCTCGCCCAGCCGCTCGTCGCGGGCCAGCTGGTAGGCCACCACGGCCAGGGTGTCGGTGTTGAATGGCCGCAGCACCATGGTGGCCGGCAGTTCCTTCATCACGTCCACGAACACCAGCAGCGCCGCCGCGGCGGCCGAGCGCCGCAGCAGGGGCCAGTGCACCCGCGCCAGCAGCCCCAGGCCGGCGGTGCCCAGCATGCGCGCCGAGTCGTCCAAGTTGCCCGGGATGCGCGCGTAGCCGCTCTGCACCGACTGCAGCGCCACCGACATGAAGCGCACCAGGTAGGCCCAGACCACGCCCAGCACCGTGCCGGTGACCCAGAACACGGTGGGACTGCCCGGTGCCGCCTGCTGCAGCCAGCCCACCGGCAGCAGCAGGCCCACCACGATCACCGCCCCGGGAACGGCGTAGCCCAGCCCAGCCAGCCGCACCACGCCGCGCGTAAGCGTGCCGCCGCCGCTGCGCAGGCTGAAGGACAGCAGCAGGGCCAGCACCACCGCCAGAGCGGCGCTGAGGACGCCCAGGCGGATGCTGTTGAAGGCCCATTGCAGGAAACGGTCCCAGGGCAGCACCGACCAGTCCGCCGCCAGGGGCCGCAGCATGAAGCCCACCGGCAGTAAAAAGCCCAGCAGCACGGGCAGCGCGCACACGGTCCAGGCCGCGGCGGCACGCCTCCCGCGCAGCCGCACCGGCTGCGCCTCGGCCGAGCCGGCACGGCCGCCGCGCGCGGCGGCAAAGCGCAACCGCTGCTGCGCCCGGTGCTCCAGCGCCAGCAGCAGCGCCACCACGGCCAGCAGCGTGGTGGCCAGCTGCGCCGCGGCGATGCGGTTGTCCATGGCCAGCCAGGCCTTGTAGATGCCGGTGGTGAAGGTCTGGATGCCGAAGTAGCTGGACACGCCGAAGTCGGCCAGCGTCTCCATCAGCGCCAGCGCGACGCCCGCCGCCACCGCCGGGCGCGCCAGCGGCAGCGCCACGCTGGCGATGCGCCGCGCCAGCGGGGCGCCCAGCAGGCGGGCCGCCTCCATCAGGTGGGTGGCGCGCTCGCCCAGCGCGGCGCGGGCCAGCAGGTAGACATAGGGATAGAGCGAGAACACGAACACCAGCGCCGCGCCGGGCACGCTGCGCACCTCGGGGATGACGCGGCCCTCCAGGCCGAAGGCGGTGCGCAGCCCCGACTGCAGCGGGCCGCTGAACTGCAGGAAGTCGGTGTACGCATAGGCGACCACGTAGGCCGGCATGGCCAGCGGCAGCAGCAAGGCCCATTCGAACGCGCGGCGGCCGGGGAAGTCGAACAGGGTGACCGCCGCCGCCGTGCCCATGCCCACCAGCGCCACGCCGGCGGCGACGGCCAGGCACAGCACCAGGCTGGTGACCGCGTAGTCCGGCAGCACCGTGGCCGCCATCTCGCGCAGGATCGAGGCGCTGGGCCCATCCCACTGCAGCCAGGCCGCCAGCACGCCCGCCACCGGCAGCACCAGCAGCAGGCCGAGCAGCAGCAGCAGCAGGTCATGGAGCCGGCGCATGAAAGATGGTGGAGTGTCGATGCAAATGAGAATTGTAAGCATCTAGAATGCGGCTCATGCATCTGGAGCTGTCCCAGCTGAGCGTCCGGTACCCGGGCCAGCCGCGCCCGGCGGTGGACGACGTGTCGTTCGGCCTGAGGGTTGGCGGCATCGGCGTGCTGATCGGGCCTTCCGGCTGCGGCAAGACCACCCTGCTGCGCGCCATCGCCGGGCTGGAGCGCGCCAGCGGCGGCGCCATCCGCATCTCCGGCCAGGTGGTGGGCAGCGCTTCGCTGCACGTGCCGGCCGAGCTGCGGCGCATCGGCATGGTGTTCCAGGACTACGCCCTGTTCCCGCACCTGGACGTCGGCCGCAACGTGGCCTTCGGCATCGGCGCCTTGCCGCGGGCCGAGCGCGCCGCGCGCGTCGCCGAGGTGCTGGCCTTGGTGGGCCTGGGCGGCATCGAGCGGCGCATGCCGCACGAGCTGTCGGGCGGCCAGCAGCAGCGGGTGGCGCTGGCCCGCGCGCTGGCGCCGCGGCCGCAGCTGCTGCTGCTGGACGAGCCGTTCTCCAACCTGGACGTGGACCTGCGCGAGCGCTTGGCGCACGAGGTGCGCGGCATCCTCAAGGCCGCCAACGCCACCGCCCTCTTCGTCACCCACGACCAGCTGGAGGCCTTCGCCATCGGCGACGCCATCGGCGTGATGCACCAGGGCCGGCTGCACCAGTGGGACGACGCGTACACGCTCTACCACCGGCCGGCCACCCGCTTCGTGGCCGATTTCATCGGTCACGGCGTGTTCGCGCCGGCCACGCTGCGCGAGGTCGGCAACCAGGTGGTGGTCGACACCCCGCTGGGCGAGCTGACCGACGTGGCCGAATGCCCGCTGCCCAGCGCCTTCGCGGGCGGCGAGTGCGAGGTGCTGCTGCGCGCCGACGACATCGTGCACGACGACGACGCGCCGGTGAAGGCGCAGATCCTGCGCAAGGCCTTCCGCGGCTCGGAGTTCCTCTACACCCTGCGGCTGCGCACCGGCGAGACGGTGCTGGCCCATGTGCCCAGCCACCACGACCACAAGGTCGGCGAGTGGATAGGCATCCGGCCGCAGGTCGACCACGTGGTCACCTTCGAGCGCGGCGGCGGCGCCACCGCCGCGCCCATCGCGCCGGTGGCGCCGTCGCCCGCACCGCTGCCGCCCGGCCTGGGCGTGCCCGCCGGCGTTGCCTGAGCGTCGTGAACCCTGCTAGCGGCGCCGCAGCGCGCCGACCGCCTCGCGCAGGTCGCCGGCCCAGGCGCGCCGGTCGCGCCCCTGGGCGCGCTGCGGCGGGCCGTAGCTCACCACCGCGGTGATGCGCGGGCCGGTGAGCGTGCGCCAAACCGAACCCAGCAGCGTATCGTCGTTGATGTAGCAGGGCGCCAGCGTGGGCAGGCCGGTGGCCGCGTCAATGAAGCTCAGGGCCACCGGCTGCACCGGCGCATCGGCGGCGATCGCCGCCTGCAGCAGGTTGCCATGGAACGGCAGCAGCGAGACGCCATCGCTGGTGGTGCCTTCCGGGAACACCGCCAGGATGTCGCCGGCGCGCAGCGCATCGGCCATCTGGTGCACCACCCGCAGCGCGTCGCGCCGCGACTCTCGCTCGATGTACAGGGTGCCCGCGCCGGTGGCCAGCCGGCCGATCAGCGGCCAGTGCCGGACGTCGGCCTTGGACACGAAGCGGCAGTGCCGCGCCGCATGCAGCACCGGGATGTCGAGCCAGGAGATGTGGTTGGACACCAGCAGCAGCGGCCCGTGCCCCGGCGGCCGGCCGCGCAGCTCCAGGCCCACGTCCAGGCATTCGAGCAGCCGGCCCGCCCAGCGCTGCACCTCCAGCTTGCGCCCGGCCGGCGACAGGCGAGGGAAGCGCAGCATGATGGTCAGCAGGCCCGCCACGGCATGCGCCAGTGCCCGCAGCAGCTTCCAGGCGGCCCCCAGTGCCTTCATCCGCGCTGGGCCTGCTGCCGGTCCTCGTAGGCCAGCTGCCCGGCGACGATGGTGCAGCGCACGCGGCCCGGCAGCTCGTAGCCGGTGAACGGCGTGTGCTTGCCCTGGCTGCGCAGGGCGCCGTCGCTCACCGTCCACGCGGCCTGCGGGTCCAGCACGCAGACGTCGGCCACGCCGCCCTCGACCAGCTGGCCGCAGCTGGCCGAAAGCAGGCCCAGCGAGGTGCCCAGCACGCGCGCCGGCTCGCTGGTCACCACCGCCAGCGCGCGCGTGAGTCCGGCCCCGCTGTCCTGGCCCCACTTGAGCGCCAGGCTCAGCAGCAGCTCCAGCCCCGTGGCCCCGGGCTCGGCCTCGGCGAACGGCAGGGTCTTGGCGTCCTCGTCCACCGGCGTGTGGTCGGACACCAGCGCGTCCAGGGTGCCGTCGGCCAGCGCCTCGCGCAGCGCATCGCGGTCGCGCTGCTGGCGCACCGGCGGGTTCAGCCGCAACCGGCTGTCGAAGTAGCCGATGTCGGCATCGGTCAGGTGCAGCGAGTTGATGCTGGCGTCGCAGGTCACCGGCAGGCCGGCGTCCTTGGCCTGGCGCACCAGCTGCAGGCCGGCCGCGCTGCTGATGCGGCACAGGTGCACGCGCGCGCCGGTGGCCTTCATCAGCTCGAAGATGGTGTGCAGCGCGATGGTTTCGGCCGCCACCGGCACGCCGGCCAGGCCCAGGCGCGTGGCCAGCGGACCGCTGGCGGCGACGCCCTTGCCCAGGTGCAGCTCCTGCGGCCGCAGCCACACGGTGTAGCCATAGGTGGCGGCGTACTGCAGGGCGCGCTGCAGCACCTGGGTGTTGACCAGCGCCACCTCGGCCTGGCCGAAGCCCACGCAGCCGGCCTCGGTGAGCTCGGCCATCTCGGTCAGCACCTCGCCGGCCAGCCCGCGCGTCAGCGCGCCCAGCGGGAACACCCGCGCCTGGTGCAGCTTCTCGGCGCGCATCTTGAGCATCTCCACCAGGCCGGGCTCGTCCAGCACCGGGTCGGTGTCGGGCGGGCACACCAGGCTGGTCACGCCGCCGGCCACCGCCGCCGCCATCTCGCTCTCCAGCATGCCCTCGTGCTCGTGGCCGGGCTCGCGAAGGCGCACCGCCAGGTCCACCAGGCCCGGCGCGACGATGCAGCCAGTGGCGTCGAGGGTCCTGCTCGGGGCGAAGCCGGCGGGGATGTTCTTGATGCCCACCACCCGGCCCGCGGCCAGGGCGACGTCGCACCGCTCGTCGAAATTGCGGGCCGGGTCGATGACGCGGCCGTTCTTGATCAGGATCTTCATGGGTGCTGGTCAGGCCTCGTTGCCGGCCACGATGCTCATCACGGCCATGCGCACGGCGATGCCGAAGGTCACCTGCGGCAGGATCACGCTCTGCTTGCCGTCGACCACCGCCGAGTCGATCTCCACGCCGCGGTTGATGGGGCCGGGGTGCATGACGATGGCGTCGGGCTTGGCCAGCCGCAGCTTCTCGGGCGTCAGGCCGAAGCTCTTGAAGAACTCCTGCGAGGAAGGCAGCAGCGCCCCGCTCATGCGCTCGTTCTGCAGTCTGAGCATGATCACCACGTCGCAGCCGCGGATGCCCTCCTCCAGGTTGTGGAACACGCGCACGCCCATGCTGGCCATGTCGCCGGGCACCAGGGTCTTGGGGCCGACCACCCGCACCTCGGCGCAGCCCAGCGTGGTCAGCGCGTGGATGTCCGAGCGCGCCACGCGCGAGTGCAGCACGTCGCCCACGATGGCGACCGTGAGGTTGGAGAAGTCGCGCTTGTAGTGCCGGATGGTGTACATGTCCAGCAGGCCCTGGGTCGGGTGCGCGTGGCGGCCGTCGCCGGCGTTGATCACGTGCACGTGCGGCGCGACGTGCCGCGCGATCAGGTAGGGCGCGCCGGACTCGCTGTGCCGCACCACGAACAGGTCGGCCGCCATCGCCGACAGGTTGGCGATGGTGTCCAGCAGCGACTCGCCCTTGGCCGCCGAGGAGCGCGCGATGTCCAGGTTGATCACGTCGGCCGACAGCCGGGTGGCCGCGATCTCGAAGGTGGTGCGGGTGCGGGTGCTGTTCTCGAAGAACAGGTTGAACACGCTCTTGCCGCGCAGCAGCGGCACCTTCTTGACCTCGCGGTCGTTGACGCTGACGAAACTGGAGGCGGTGTCCAGGATGTGGGTCATGATCTCGCGCGGCAGGCCCTCCACCGACAGCAGGTGGATCAGCTCGCCGTTCTTGTTCAGTTGCGGGTTGCGGCGCGCCAGCATGTCAGGCTCGCCCTTCCACGCGGAAGCTGAACACGCCCGCGTCGCTGCGCGCCAGCGCCAGCGACTGGCTCTCGGGCAGGGCCACGCGCGCCGCCGCGAAGTCGGCCTGCACCGGCAGCTCGCGCCCGCCGCGGTCCACCAGCACCGCCAGCTTGACGCCGGCCGGCCGACCGTAGTCGAACAGCTCGTTGAGCACGGCGCGGATGGTGCGGCCGGTGTAGAGCACGTCGTCCAGCAGCACGATGTGGGCGCCGTTGACGTCGAAGCCCAGCTGTGTCTGGCTGCCGGTGCCGGCCAGGCCACGCTGGGCGAAGTCGTCGCGGTGCATGGCCGACGAAAGGGTGCCAGCGCTGCCCGGCAGGCCCAGGTCCTGCTGCAGCCGCTGCGCCAGCCAGGCGCCGCCCGAGGCCACGCCCGCCAGCCGGCCGTCCGGCGGCAGCAGGCCGCGCACGCCGCGCAGCAGCTCGCGGTACAGCGCCTCTGCGTCGAGGGCCAGTTGGGTCATTCGATACTCCTCAAGAACTGTTCCAGGATCACGCAGGCGGCGCCGGCGTCCGCATCCGCGCTGCCGGCGGCCAGCGCCTCGACGGTGCTGTAGCGCTCGTCGACCTCGTACACGGGCAGCTGCAGCAGCGCTCGCAACTGGCGGGCGAACCTGCGCGCGCGGGCCGTATTCTCGTGGCTGGCGCCGTCGGGATGGAACGGCACGCCCACCACCAGCGCGTCGGGCTGCCACTCGCGCACCCGCGCCTGCACCTCGCGCAATCGCGCCTGGCCCTCGGCCCGGATGGTGCGCTGCGGCGTCGCGCTGCGCAGCAGCCGGTTGCCGCTGGCCACGCCGGTGCGCTTGGCGCCGAAATCGAAAGCGAGGAAGGTTTGGAGGTGGGACGGGACGCCGGGCGCTGCCGCCATCACGCGTGCCCCGCCTCGGGCGACAGCGTCCAGGCCTGCAGGCCCAGCAGCGACAGCGCCTTGTCGTAGCGCTCCTGCACCGGCGTGTCGAAGATGACGCTGGCGTCGGCGCCCACGGTCAGCCAGCTGTTCTCGGCCAGCTCGGTCTCCAGCTGGCCCTCGCCCCATTGCGAGTAGCCCAGCGAGACCAGCACCTTGCGCGGGCCCGCGCCGGTGGATAGCGCCTCCAGCACGTCCTTGGAGGTGGTCATCTCCAGCCCGCCCGGGATGGTCATGGTGGAGGCGTACACCGGCTCCTCGGGCGTGGCCTCGCCGGTGAACACCGCCTCGTGCAGCACGAAGCCGCGCTCGGTGGCCACCGGGCCGCCCTGGAACACCGGCACCGAGGCCAGGTCCTCGCGCGCCAGCGGCAGGTCCACCTTGTCGAACAGGTTCTTCAGGTTGATGTCGGTGGGCTTGTTGATCACCAGCCCCAGCGCGCCGCGGGCGCTGTGCTCGCACAGGTAGACCACGCTGCGCGCGAAGGCTTCGTCCTGCAGCCCCGGCATGGCGATCAGGAAATGATGCGTCAGATTGATCGGCTCGGCATCGGAGGGCATGATGGGCCGATTTTACGAGCCTTGCCGGCCGCCATGGACAAGAACTACCCCGCCGGGCTGATGTGGTTCCGCCGCGACCTGCGGTCCCATGACAACGCCGCCCTCTTCCGCGCGCTCAAGGCCTGCCGCCAGGTGCACTGCGTGTTCGTCTTCGACACCGGGATCCTGGATGCGCTGCCGAGGCAGGACCGGCGGGTGGAATTCATCCGCGAGTCTCTGGTGGAGCTGGACGCGGCCCTGCGCGCGGCGGCGCAGGACCAAGGCGCCGGCCTGATCGTGCGCCATGCGGCGGCCCGCCAGGAGATCCCCCGCCTGGCCCGCGAGCTGGGCGTGCAGGCGGTCTTCGCCAACCACGACTACGAACCGCAGGCGCTGGCACGGGACGCGGCGGTGCGCGGGGCGCTGGCCGACGCCGGCATCGCGCTGCACACCTACAAGGACCAGGCGATCTTCGAACGCAGCGAGGTCCTGACCCAGGCCGGCAAGCCGTACGCCGTGTTCACGCCCTACAAGAACGCCTGGCTGGCCAAGGCGGATGCCTTCTTCCTGAGCTCCTACCCGGTGCAGGCGTACGCGGCCGCTTTGGCGCCTCGGCCGACTCCGCACCGGCAGCCGGTGCCCGCGCTTGCACAGCTGGGCTTCGAGCGCAGCAACCTGTCGGAATTGCCGCTGCCGGTAGGGATGAGCGGCGGCCGGGCCCTGTTCGAGGAATTCCGCGGGCGCATGGGCGGCTATCACCAGAGCCGCGACTTCCCGGCGGTGCGCGGCCCCAGCTACCTCAGCGTCCACCTGCGCTTCGGCACCGTGTCGATCCGCGAGCTGGCGCGCACGGCCCATGGGCTGGCGCAGGACGGCGATGCCGGCGCCACCACCTGGCTCAGCGAGCTGATCTGGCGCGATTTCTATTTCCAGGTGCTGGCGAACTTCCCGCACGTGGTGGACGAATCCGGCCAGGGCCACAGCTTCCGGCGCGAGTACGACGCCATCGCCTTCGAACGCGGCGCGCACGCCGATGAACTGTTCGCCGCCTGGTGCGAAGGCCGCACCGGCTACCCGCTGGTGGACGCGGCCATGCTGCAGCTGAACCAGACCGGCTACATGCACAACCGGCTGCGCATGGTCACGGCCAGCTTCCTGTGCAAGGACCTGGGGATCGCCTGGCAGCGCGGCGAGCGCTACTTCGCCCTGCAGCTCAACGATTACGACCTGTCGGCCAACAACGGTGGCTGGCAGTGGGCCAGCTCGTCCGGCTGCGACGCGCAGCCGTACTTCCGCATCTTCAACCCGGTCAGCCAGAGCCGCAAGTTCGATCCCGAGGGCCGGTTCATCCTGAAGTACCTGCCGCAGCTGGCCGGTCTGCCGGAGGCCGTGCTGCATGCGCCCTGGACTGCCTCGCCGGTGGAACTGGCCGCGGCCGGTCTGGCCCTGGGCCGCGACTATCCCGCCCCCGTGGTGGACCACGAAGCGGCACGCGAGCAGACGCTGCGCCGCTATGCCGTGGTGAAAAAGGGCGCGGCCGGGGCGTAGCCGAGGGGCTCGCCCGGCCTGTCCCTCAGGCAGCGAGGGAGGCGCTGCAGTGGTGCTTGATCAGGCTGAGCAGCTCTTCTTCCGAGTAGGGCTTGCCCAGGTAGTGGTTAACGCCCAGGGTCTTGGCGTGCTCGCGGTGCTTCTCGGCGATGCGCGAGGTGATCATGATGATGGGCAGGCCGGCCCAGCGCTCGTCCGAGCGGATGTTGCGCGCCAGGTCGAAGCCGTCCATGCGCGGCATCTCGATGTCCGACAGCACCACCGCGGGCCGCTCCTCCGCCAGCCGCTCCAGTGCCTGCAGGCCGTCCGCCGCCATGGCGACCCGGTAGCCTTCGCGCGCCAGCAGGCGCTGCGTGACCCGGCGCACGGTGATGGAATCGTCCACCACCAGCACCAGCGGCACCTGTGGCGGCGCTGCGGGTGCCGGGATGGCCAGCAGGCCGCCGGCGGCAGGGGCTTTCTCGGCCTTCTCCAGCACGTGCGGCTGGGCGTGATCGGCGCTGAGCAGGCGGGCCTGCTCGCCGTAGACCGCGGACAGCGCCACCGGGTTGTAGATCAGCACCACCGCGCCGGAGGCCAGGACGGTCATGCCGGCCAGGCCGGGCAGGCGCGCCAGCTGCGGCCCCAGGTTCTTCACCACCACTTCCTGGTTGCCCAGCACTTCGTCCACGTGGACGGCGACGCGCTGCGCGGCGCTGCGGAACACCACCACCGGCATGGTCTTGCCCTGCGGCTCGGTGCTGCGCTGCGACGCCTGCAGCAGCGCGCCGGACCAGAAGAACGGCACCTGCTCGCCGGCGTGCTCGAAGCGGCCGCTGTTGTAGGCCTGCTGGACTTCCTTGGTGCTGGCGCGGCGCACCACCTCGACCACGTTGGCCGGCACGCCGATGGACAGCTTGCCGGTGCGCACCATCACCACCTGGGTGACGGCCGTGGTCAGCGGCAGCACCAGCTTGAAGCCGGTGCCCTGGCCGGGACGGGTGCTGGTCTCGATGCGTCCGCCCAGGGCATTGACCTCGGAGCGCACCACGTCCATGCCGATGCCGCGGCCCGCCAGCTCCGTTACCTGGGCGGCGGTGGAGAAGCCGGGCATGAAGATCAGGTTGGCCGCGTCCTGGTCGGTGATCTGCTGGTCGGGCCTGATCAGCCCCTGCTGGAGCGCCTTGTCGCGGATGCGGGCGATGTTCAGGCCGGCGCCGTCGTCCTGGAACTCCACCGACACGTCGTTGCCTTCGTGGTGCAGGTGGATGACGATGGTGCCCACCGGATCCTTGCCCGCGGCGACGCGGGCCTGCGGCTCCTCGATGCCGTGGGCGACGCAGTTGCGCAGCAGGTGCTCGAAAGCCGGCGTCATGCGGTCCAGCACGCCCCGGTCCATCTCGATGGAGCCGCCGGTGATGTCCAGCTTGACCTGCTTGCCGGTCTCCTTGGACGCCAGCCGCACCACGCGGTACAGCCGCTCGGAGATGCCCTCGAATTCCACCATGCGGGTGCGCAGCAGGTCGCGCTGCAGCTCGCGCGTCTGCCGCGCCTGGGCGATCAGGTCGTCTTCCGTGGCCTCCACGGTGCGCTGCAGGTTGCGCTGCACCGTGGCCACGTCGTTCACCGACTCGGCCATCATGCGCGTGAGTTCCTGCACCCGCGTGAAGCGGTCGAACTCCAGCGGGTCGAAACCGGCCGCGGAATCCTTGGACTGCGCCAGGCGCGACTGCATCTGCGACTCGGCCTGCAGCTCGATGTCGCGCAGCTGGGTGCGCAGGCGGTCCAGGTTGCCGCTCAGGTCGCCGAGCGAGCCGCGCAGGTGGCGCAGCTCGGTCTCCAGGCGCGAGCGGGTGATCATCACCTCGCCGGCCTGGTTGACCAGGCGGTCGAGCAGCTGCGAACGCACGCGCACCGCCTGGCTGGCGGCGGCGCGTTGCGGCGCCAGCTGGGTGGTGACCGGCATGGCCAGCACGGCGCGTTGGGCGGAAGCGGCCGCGGGAGGCCGAGGCTGGGCAGGTGCCGGCTGCGCTGCGGCGGGCTGCGCCGGCACGGGCTGTACCGGCGGGTTCACCGCGGGTGCCGCCGGTGCGGGCGCGGGCACACGTGCCTGCACGGGCGGCGCCGGCTCGAAGCGCTCTTCCACGGCGACCTGGCCGCCAGTGGCGCGCAGCTGGTCGAAGGCGGCCTGCAGGCTGTCGAACCGGTGCAGCAGGGGCTCGATGTCGGCGGCCGACACGGCCTCGCCGCCGAATTGCTCGATCGCGGACTCCATGCGGTGCGCCATCTCGCCCAGCCGCAGCGCACCCGCCAGGCGCGCGCTGCCCTTGAGCGTGTGCAGCGCGCGCAGCACCTCGTCGCGCGCGCCGCGTCCGTCGGGCCGGGTGGACCACTGGCGCAGCGAACTGCCCAGCACGGGCATCAGTTCCACCGCCTCTTCCTCGAAGATGGGGAACAGGTCCACGTCCACCGCGTCGGCGATGTCCAGCTGGTCTTCCTCGTCCTGCAGGTTGACCACCGGCACGCTGCGCGCCGCCGGTGCGACCGCGACCGCGGCAGCGGCGGCAGGTGCGGGCCGGACGGCCGGGGCCGCTGGCGCTGGCACCGGCGCTGCGGCCTTGGGCGGCGCTGCGGGCTTGGGCGTGGAAGGCTTGGGCGCGGGCACCAGCCCGCCGAAGCCGCTGGACGGGCTGTGCACCGCCGGCAGGTCGGTGCGCTGGGGCACGTCGAGCTCGTGCAAGGCGTGCAAGGCCTGGGCCACGTGGGTCTCGGGCTCCTTGAGGAAGCCGGCCGCGAACTGGTGCAGCAGCCGGCGGATTTCCTCGGCGGCTGCGAGGAAGGTCCGGCCATGCTGGGGCGTGCCGTAGGCCAGCGACTGGGTCTGCTGCAGCGCGGCTTCCAGCGCCCGGGCGATGTCGGACAAGGCATGGAAGCCCACCGTGGCGGAGCTGCCGGCCAACGCATGGGCCAGTCCCACCGTCGAATCGGGCACGCGCTGGTTCAGCTCCAGCGACCATTCCGACACCTCGGTCACCAGCCGGCGCGACCACTCGTCCGCCTCGTTCAGGTAGACGTTGTACAGCGGGATGCCGATGCGCAGCGAGCCGATCACCTTGACCTGCTCGTCCGCCGTCGACGCCTCGTCCATGGGCAGCATCTCCGCCAAAGCCGGCACCGTCGGCTCGGGCAGCTCGGCGCTGCCGGACAGGGCCGCCAGGCTGGTGAAGTCGATGGACTCGATCTCGGCGGTCACCGGCGCCGGCACGGCAGGGGCCGGGCCGGGCGCAGGAAAGTCGAAATCGAAGTCGGCCGGCAATTCGGCCACGATCACTTCGGCGCCTTCGATCGCCGCTTCCAAGGTCATGGGCTGCGTCGCGTCCAGCGACCACTCCAGGGGCACTTCCAGGGCAGCGGCCGGGGCTGCGCCCGCAGCACCTGCGCGCGCCTGCACCGGTGCCGGCGGTACCGGCGGTACCGGCGCCTTTGCGAAGTCGAAATCGGCCAGGGGAGGCAATTGGGCCGGCGCGGGCGCCTTGGGCGCCGCCGTCACGGGCTGCGGGGCGGGCACGGGCGCCTGCGGGGCGGGCTTCTCGGGCACCGGACCCGCCGCGCCACCTGCGGCCGCCTGGGGCACCGCTGACGGGGCGTCGCCGGGCAGGTTCAGCGAAAGCAGGCGCTGTTCCGTACGAAAGGCATCGGCCGGTCCGCGGAACATGGCGGACTTCCAGCGGCCGTCCTGCTTGGCGGCGATGTCGTCCGCCCAGCGGCCGAAACCGCGCATGGCCTCGGCGGACAAGGCCAGCAGCTGCGGGCTGGCGGGCTTCTGGTCGGCCAGCCAGGCGTTGAGCACCTGCTCCATCGCCCAGCCGGCATCGCCGAACTCGGTCAGCCCCACCATGCGCGAGCTGCCCTTGAGCGTGTGGAAGGCCCGGCGCAGCGTGGTCAGCTCGCCCATGTCGCCCGGTTCGGACCCCAGGGCGTCGATGGCGGCCAGGCCGTTCTGCACCACCTCGCGCGCCTCTTCCAGGAAGATGTCGAGCAACTCGCCGTCATCGCCGTCGTCGGCAGGCGCGCTGGCGACCGGTGCGGGTGCCGCGGCCGGCTTGGCCGGCGCCGCAGCCGGTTTGGCCGGCGCTGCCACCGGTGGGACGGTGAACGAGATTTCGGGAAGTGGCGGCGCCGCCTCCTGCGGGGACAGTGACAAGGCGGCGGGCGCAGGTGCGTCCTTGCGGCCGACGATCGGCACGGACGCCTGCGGCACCGCAGGGCCGACCCGGCCCATCAGCGGCCTGAGCTCACCCACCGCATCGTCGTAGACGAACAGCTTCTTGGCCAGCGTGGGCTGGTAGTTCAGCATGTCGATCAGGAAGCCCAGCGCGCCCAGGTTGTTGCCGAGCTTGTCGAAAGCGCGGGAGTCGCGTGCCCGCGCCCCGTCGCCCTCGGAGATGATGATGGCTTCGACGCTGTCGCGCATGCGCAGCACGGCATGGGCCGCCTGGTCCAGTCCCAGCACGGACAGCACGCCGCGCATCTGGGAAAGATGGCCCGGCGCCCCCTTGAGCGGCGCCTTGTCCTCGGGGTTGCGGAAGAAGGCGTCCAGCACCTTCTCCAGTTCGCTCATGGTGGTGCGCAGCTCGCCGACCACGCTGCCCATGGTCTGGCGGTCGCTGACGCGGCGGTACAGCTCCTCCATCCAGGGCTCCAGCGCCTCCGGCCGGCCGCCCTTGCGCACCTTGTCCAGGCGCTCGGCGAGGTGGTTGGTGCGGGTCCCCAGCTGGCCGTCGGAGGGATCCAGGTCCTCGAAGGCCGCTTCCAGATAGAGCACCGCGGTCGCCACTTCCATCGCCAGCTCGGGGCGGGGCGGCTGCGCGGACCGCGCCACGCCATCCACCGCCGCGCTCAATGCCTGGGCCAGCGCCGTGCTGGACGGATGCAGCTTGCCCAGCGAATCGCTGACCAGGTGGAACTGGTCGGCCACGCTCTTGATCTTGCCGGTCTCGCCACCGGACAGCGCGGACCAGGTTTCCTTGGCCGTGGCGATGCGCTTGCGGGCCTGCGCGAGCAGCACGGGGTCGAAGCGGCCGTACTGCGCCGTGAGGTACTCGACCGGCTTGAACTTGTTCAGGCTCCAGGCCAGGCGCACACCCGTGAGCGCGGGCGCGTCGGCCGCGTGCGCCGGTACCGCCTGGGCGCAGAAGAACACCAGGTCCTGGGCCAGGCGGTCGGATACCGCGGAGTCGCCCTTGGCCAGGGTCGCGTACTGCAGCAGCACGCGCGAGCCGGCCCGCTTGACGTAGACGTCATGCGGCAGCAACCCCAGCGCCAGCGCCTCGAAAAAGCCGGCGCACAGCTTCCAGAAGATGCGCGGCTGGCGCGCCTGCTGGCCGGCGGCCAGCGACAGGCAGGTCTGCGTCAGTTCGCGGGCCGCCGCCGCGTCGCCCGACTTGACGATGCGCAGCACCGCCTGGTCCAGGCGCGCACGCACGGGCGGTTCGTAGCCCAGCGCCTGGGCCGTTGCGGGCGTCTCGGGCTCGACCCAGCGCCAGTCCCCGGTCCACAGGTCGGCCGGGTGCACGCGGTCGGCACCGGACAGCTCCTGGATGTCCCGGTACTGGGGGAACAGGCCGACCGCCGACACCGGCTTGCCCAGCAGCACGCCTTCCAGGTACTCGGCCAGCGCGAAGCCGGCCCGCTCGACCTTGGCCGCGGCCGGTTCGCTGCACAGCTCGGGCCGCTCCACGAATTTCTGCACCACCGTCTCCATGGACCGCAGCACATGGGCGGGCGCCTCCTGGCCCACCATCTCCAGCGCACCCACCGCCTGGTGCAGCTGCTGGCGGGCGATGCGCAGCTGCCCGGCATCGACCGACGCCATGTCGGTGCCGCGGGCCAGGCCCGCGTCGCGCACGAACCGGCGCAGGGCGGCCGAAGCCGATTCGAGCGACTTGCGCAGTTCGTCGAGCACCCAGGCCAACGGGCCCAGGTCGTTGGCTGCCAGATCGTGATCGGTGTCGTTGGCTTGCATGAAGGGCTCTGGCTGTGGCCGGAATGCGAAAGGTTCGGGTTCGGTCGGTGACCCGTTCAGGCGATCTTGAAGCGCGACACCGACTGGCGCAGCTCTTCGGCCATGCGGGACAGCTCGCGCACCTGCTGGGCCGTGGATCGCGTGCCCTCGCCGGTCTGTTCCGTCACGGCGAAGATGTGCTGGATGTTGCCGGCCACCACGTTGGCGGATTCGGCTTCCCTGGAAGCGGACGTCGAGATTTGCTCGATCAGCTCGGCGAGCCGGCGCGACACCTGGTCGATCTCGGTCAGGGCCGTGCCGGCGTTGTCGGACAGCTTGGCCCCCTCGACCACACCCTGCGTGGAGCGCTCCATGGCGGCCACCGCGTCCTGCGTGTCGGTCTGAATCGCCTTCACCAGCGCCGAGATCTGGCGCGTGGCGTCTGCCGAGCGCTCGGCCAGTCGCTGCACTTCTTCGGCCACCACCGAGAAGCCGCGGCCCGCCTCGCCCGCCGACGCGGCCTGGATGGCGGCGTTCAGGGCCAGCACGTTGGTCTGTTCGGTAATGTCGGAAATCAGTTCGGTGATTTCGCCGATCTCCTGCGAGGATTCGCCCAGCCGCTTGATCCGCTTGGAGGTCTCCTGGATCTGGTCGCGGATGGCGTTCATGCCGCCGATGGCGTTCTGCACGGCCGCCAGGCCCGATTCGGCAGCCTGCAGCGACTGGCGCGCCACCTGGGCCGACTCCTGCGCCTGGCCGGACACCTGGTTGATTCGTCCGGCCATGTCGAGCACCGACTGGCCGGTTTCGCGGATCTCGCGCAGCTGCTCGGTCGACGCGGCCAGCAGTTCGGTCGAGGTGCTTTCCACCTGGGCCGTCGTGGCCGCCACCCGGGTCGCCGTGCTCTGCACGCTGCCCACCAGCTGGCGCAGTTCTTCCACCGTGTAGTTCACCGAGTCGGCGATCGCACCGGTGATGTCCTCGGTCACGGTGGCTTCCTGGGTCAGGTCGCCTTCGGCGACCGTCTGCAGTTCGTTCATCAGCCGCAGAATGGCCGCCTGGTTGGCGTCGTTGACGCGCTTGGCCTCCTGCTCCTGCTGCTCGGCCTCCTGGCGCTGCTGCTCGGCGATGGTCTGGCGCTTGCGGCTGTCCTGCAGCTGCACATAGGCCAGGCCGATCGAGCACAGGATGGCGAACAGGGCCGCCACGGCCAGCGCGATCAGCGCGCCCGCGCCCAGGCCCGTCTGCCCGGACAGCTTGCCCTGCAGGTCTTCCAGCGCGCGGCGCAGCGGTTCGCTATCGGCAATGATCGCGGACTGCGCTTCGCGGGCGGACACCAGGCCTTGCAGGTTGCCCAGAATGGCGCCCGCCTGCGTGCGCGTCTCCTCGTACAGCTTCATCAGCGCGTCCAGCCGCTCGCGCGTCTGCGGTTCCTTGGAGCCGGCCAGGCGCAGTTCCGGGCTGCCGTCCAGCAGGCCCTGGGCGATCTCCTTGAAGGAGTTCAGGTCCTTGCCCAGCAGGAACACGGCCTCGGGACTCACGCCTTCCATGGTCAGGAACTCGTTGGCCGACTTGCCGATGCGCTGCGTCAGCATCACCAGCTGGCCGGCCGCGGAAATCTCCGCCGGCGGGGCGTTCTGCTGCAGCTTGAGCGACGACACCGTCTCGGCGATCTCCAGCAGGTCCGACGACTGGCGGTTGATGGTGCGCAGCGCGTTGCCCACCTGCGTCAGGATCTTCTGCTGGCCCATCACGGTGGCGGCGTTCTTCTCCGCGCGCTCCATCAGCGGCTGGATCTGGTCCACGTCGGCCTGGTAGGCGGCCGCCACCGGCTGCAGGCGCAGCGAGTCGTCGCCGGCCTTGAGCGCGCGGATCGTCCTGGCCAGCGACTCGGAGCTTTCCTTCACGTCGGGGAAGGCCTGGGCACTGCCCACCAGCGCCTGGGACACCGACTTGGCCAGACGCTGCGACTGCATCATCGATTCGCCCGTGCCTGCCAGCTGCTGCGCCACGCGATCGGCCTGGTTCACCGCGAGGATGGCCACCGCGCCCAGCACGACCAGCGCCAGGGCCAGCAGCGTGAACAGCACGCGCTGGTGGGTCGCCACCGTCCTGCGCCCCAGCAGCGGAACCGAGACCATCTCGGCCTCGATCTGCTCGAGGGCCGGGTCCAGGGAATCGTCAACCTGCTCGTCGGCCTCGCCCTCGGCCGCGCGGGGGCCCTTGAGGTTGGTCCGCGGCGCCGGGGCCGCCATGCTGTGCAGTATCGGGTCCGCCGTGGCCAGGCTCAGCTCACCGACCGAGGACTCCGGCGGCTTCTTGGAGAAAAGATGTTTGAGGACGGACATGATGCGGGCCTTCCGGAATGCTTATGCGCTGATGCTCAGGAATTGGGGTTGCTGCGAAAGCGCCTGCAGGTTGATCTCCTGCCAGTAGGCGCCACTGGCGTCGGTGTAGCCGCTGCCGAAATAGCCGGGCGAGCCCGCGGGCGGCTCGGAAGACGACGAGAAGGCGTCCAGCCCGCGCAGCCCGGCCAGCCGGTCGATCAGCAGTGCGCAATTGACCTCGAGCATGGCGCTCAGCGCGACCAGCCGCGCATCGGCGCGGCTGGTCTCGACGCGCTGCTGTGGCGCGCGCCCGCCGACGAAGCCGGCCAGGTCCACCACGCCGTACAGGCCGCCACGCAGATTGGCCACGCCCAGGAACCAGGCATGGGTATAGGGCACCGGCTGGGCATTGGCGAAGGGAAAGATCTCGCCCGATTGCGCGAGCGGGAACAGGTACCTGGCGCCCGCGGCCTCGACCGCCAGCCAGGAAGCCTGTACGCCCTCGGTACGCGCGGCCTGCAGGCGGTTGGCCAGTCGGCTCTGGAGCTCTCGGAGGGCTTCGCGGTTGGCCATGGGAAGGTACTGCCTGCGCCAGGCCTCAGCTCAGGGCTTTGATCTTGGCCATGAGCTCGCCGGCGTCCACCGGCTTGGTGATGTAGTCGCGCGCGCCCTGGCGCATGCCCCACACCCGGTCGGTCTCCTGGTTCTTGCTGGTACACATGATGATGGGCACGTCGGCGTACAGCGGGTCGCGCGTGATGGCACGCGTGAGCTGGAAACCGTTCTGGCCGGGCATGACCACGTCCATCAGGATCAGGTGGGGCTTTTCCTCGGCCAGGCGGCGGAAGGCGTCTTCCGCGTTCTCCGCGGTTTTGACAGAGAAACCCGCCTTCTGGAGCAGGTCCGTCATGAACATCAATTCGGTCTTGGAATCGTCCACGACGAGGACTTTCGAGATCGCCATCACATCACTCCTTCTTGGGCGGAGCCGAACTGCTGGACGGTCTGGAGCAGTTGGTCCTTGGTAAACGGTTTGGTGAGGTAGTCCTCGGAGCCGACCATGCGGCCGCGGGCCTTGTCGAACACACCATCCTTGGACGACAGCATCACCACGGGCACGGACGCGAACCGGGCATTGCGCTTGATGATGGCGCAGGTCTGGTAGCCGTCGAGCCGGGGCATCAGGATGTCGCAGAAGATCAGGTTCGGCTGGTAATCGTTGACCTTGGCCAGGGCATCGAAACCATCCTCGGCCAGCATGACCTCGTGGCCGCCCTGCTTCAGGAAGATCTCGGCGCTGCGCCGGATCGTGTTGCTGTCGTCGATCACCAGCACCTTGAACGCTGATCCGGTCGTGCTCACTTGACGGCGCTCCTCATTTGTAACTACCTGGGCGATCCATCATCGAAAGATGTAACAGGCACACCCCCTCAAATCTGAACCATCTCAAAATCTTCCTTGCGTGCACCGCACTCCGGGCAAGTCCAGTTCATGGGCACTTGCTCCCATGGCGTCCCCGGTGCGATGCCGTGGTCGGGAGCTCCGGCGGACTCGTCGTAGATCCATCCGCAAATCAGACACATCCAGGTTTTTGCTTCAGTCACAGCTTAAAGGGCCTTCGAATAGAATGCAACGATTGTATCGAGGGCCCTCGCAGCGAAGCCGCAATGGCGCATGCGCATGACGACACATCGAGCCCCATGACAAACCCCGATCCCTCCCCTTCCGCGCAGGACGAAGACGATGCCGACGGCAGCCCGTCGTGCGTGATGGTGTTCAACGCCAGCGACCCCAGCGGTGCTGGCGGCCTGGCCGCCGACATCACCGCCATCGCCTCGGTCGGCGCGCACGCACTGCCCGTGGTTACCGGCGCATACGCCCGCGACACCACCGAGGTGTTCGACCATTTCGCCTTCGACGAGGAGGCTGTCGGCGAGCAGGCGCGCACCATCCTCGAGGACGCGCCGGTGCAGGTGTTCAAGGTCGGCTTCGTCGGCAGCCCCGAGGCGATCAGCGCGATCGCCGAGATCGCCGCCGACTACGCCGACGTCCCCGTGATCGCCTACATGCCCAACCTGTCCTGGTGGGACGAGGGCCAGATCGACCTGTACCTGGACGCCTTCCGCGAGCTGATGCTGCCCCAGACCACCGTGTTGGTGGGAAACCACAGCACCCTGTGGCGCTGGCTGCTGCCCGACTGGCCCGGCGACCGCAGCCCCACTGCGCGCGACATCGCGAAGGCCGCCTCCGAGCTGGGCGTGCCCTACACCCTGGTGACCGGCATCCCGCTGCCCGAACAGTTCATCGACAACGTGCTGGCCACCCCCCAGGCGGTGCTGGGCAGCGAGAAGTTCGAGCGCTTCGAGGCGGTGTTCTCGGGCGCCGGCGACACCTTGTCGGCCGCGCTCGCGGCGCTGGTGGCCAGCGGCACCGACCTGGCCGCCGCCGCCAGCGAGGCGCTCGCCTACCTGGACCGCTGCCTGGATGCGGGCTTTCGCCCCGGCATGGGCAACGTGGTGCCGGACCGCCTGTTCTGGGCCCAGCCCGAAGGCGACGACAACGAATCCCTGACCGAGGAGGAAGCGCAGGCCCTCCAGGTCTTCGACATGCCCGCCCATGACACCAAGCATTGATTGCCCACCCCCGGGGCGGACCGGAGCCGCCGCGTAAAGCCCGCGTTCACCATGGATCGAAACCAACAACTCTTCGAGCGCGCCAGGCAGCGCATCCCCGGCGGCGTGAATTCCCCGGTGCGCGCCTTTCGCGCCGTCGGCGGCACGCCGCGCTTCGTGGCGCGCGCCGAGGGCGCCTGGTTCTGGGACGCCAATGGCCAGCGCTACATCGACTACATCGGCTCGTGGGGCCCGATGATCCTGGGCCACGGCCATCCCGCCGTCCTGGAGGCGGTGCAGCAGGCCGCGCGCGACGGCTTCTCCTTCGGCGCACCGACCGAGCGCGAGGTGCAGCTGGCCGAGGCCATCGTGGCCCTGGTGCCTTCCATGGAGATGGTGCGGCTGGTCAGCTCGGGCACCGAGGCCGCCATGAGCGCCATCCGCCTGGCGCGCGGCGCCACCGGCCGCGCCAAGATCATCAAGTTCGAGGGCTGCTACCACGGCCACGCCGATGCGCTGCTGGTCAAGGCCGGCTCGGGTCTGGCCACCTTCGGGCACCCGACCAGCGCCGGCGTGCCGCCCGAGGTGGCGCAGCACACCCTGGTGCTGGAGTACAACAACCTCGAGCAGCTGGAGGAGGCCTTCGCCCTGCACGGGCCACAGCTCGCCTGCCTGATGATCGAACCGATCGCCGGAAACATGAACTTTGTGCGCGCCAGCGTGCCGTTCATGCAACGCTGCCGCGAGCTGTGCAGCCGGCACGGCGCGCTGCTGGTGTTCGACGAGGTGATGACGGGCTTGCGCGTCGGCCTGGGCAGCGCCCAGGGCCTGTATGCCCGGGCCATTCCCGGCTTCCGCCCGGACCTCACCGTCATGGGCAAGGTCATCGGCGGCGGCATGCCGCTGGCGGCCTTTGGGGGGCCCCGCGCGGTCATGGAGCAGCTGGCGCCGCTCGGGCCGGTCTACCAGGCGGGCACCTTGTCCGGCAATCCGGTCGCCACCGCCTGCGGCCTGGCGACGCTGCAGGAGATCAGCCAGCCCGGCTTCTTCGAGGCGCTGTCGGCGCGCACCCGTTCGCTGGTCGACGGCCTGGCCGCTGCGGCGCGGGCCGAAGGCGTGGCCTTCAGCGCCGACTGCGAAGGCGGCATGTTCGGCTTCTTCCTGCTGCCCCAGCTGCCGCAGAACTACGGCGCGGTCATGAAGACCGACGGCACGCGCTTCAACCGGCTGTTCCATGGCCTGCTCGAGCGCGGCGTGTACATCGCGCCGGCGCTGTACGAGGCCGGATTCGTGAGCAGCGCCCACAGCGAGGACGACATCGCTCTGACGGTGGCGGCGGCACGCGAGGTGTTCCGGACACTGGCCGCGTAAGTGTCATCCGCCGCGCCGCGGGGCCCGCGGCGTCATTTCCAGCTCGTGCCCTCGTCCTGCGTCCAGGCCAGCGTGCCGGCCGAGTTCTGGTAGCCGAGCCGCCGGCTGGCGGGGTCGAACATCAGCACGCCGCCCCAGAAGCGGTCCATGTTGGGCGGCAGCGTGCCGGCCGCCTTCCAGGTCCTTCCGGCGTCCACGGTCTTGTACAAGGCGGGCACGGGCTTCCAGGCGCCGAAGGGGCTGGCCAGCACGTAGGCCTCGGTCTTGGACGTGAAGATCGGCAGCGTGGTGTGCAAGTACTTGTCCACCTGGAACCAGCTCTTGCCGTAGTCGGACGTGGCCCAGAAGGCGGGTGCCGCGCTCATGGTGAGCACCACGCCGTCGGGCGCGCCGCGCAGCCGGACCACGCGCGACTCGGGCTTGTGCTGCTCCCACGCGCCGGTGCGCAGGTCCATGGAGGACAGCCACTCCGGATCCGGCGTGTAGATCACCAGGCGCTCGCGCGTGACCGCCGCGTTCGGGTGCGCCTGGCCCATGGACCGGAACGCGACCGAGTTGCCCTCGGCGGTGGCGGCGAGCGTCCCGCGTTCGATGCGGCGCACCTCGCGCCAGCTCCAGGTGGCGGCCTGGGGATCGGCCGCGTGCACCACGGCACCCAGCGGCGTGCGGCTGGCCAGGTAGACCGTGCCGTCCGGCGCCTGCGTCACCGTCAGGGCCACCGCCGCCTTGGAGCCCGGCGTGGGCAGCTGACGCCAGGTCTTGCGGTCCGGCGAGGACATGGCCACGTAGCCCTCCTCGCCGGCCGCCAGCAGGCGGCCGTCGGCGAGCGGCGCGACTGTCGTGAGCTGGTGCACCGTGTCCGCCTGGTAGCGCGCCCCCTTGGCCAGGTCGAACACCGTGCCGAGCCTGCCGGTGGACCAGGGTGTGCCCTGGGCATCGAGCACCGGGAAGCCCGCGGGCCCCACCTGGCGCTGCGCGTAAGCGAGCTGCAGCTTGAGCAGCGCCGCCTCCGCGGCAGGCAGCGGCGACGACCAGGTGGTCTCGGGTCCGGCCTCCAGCTTGGCTGCCAGGCCGGGGTTGGCATGGCGCAGCCACTCGCGCGCCGCGATCGGCGTGCTTTCCCGCGGCGCCACGAAGCGGCCGTCCTGCAGCGGGGTGAACACCACGGAAGCCAGGTTCGCCAGGCCGCCGGCCCGCACCTCGAAGCGATTGGCCTCGCGGTCCAATGGCACCTTGAGCGTGTGATGGCGCTGCACCACGCCCAGGTCCTCGACGTCGAAGCCGTACAGCTCGCGGGTCTGGTAGCGGCCGGCCGGGACGATGCCGGTGAAGCGGTAGCTGTCGCCGCCCAGCGGGGCTTGCGGCTGGAGCTTGTAGTCCTGCTGCGTGTCCAGGTTCCGGATCGCCAGGTGCCTGAGGGTGCGCTGGTGCAGGCTCACCACGCGCACCGTCACCACGCCCTCGTTCTCGCGCAATTCGGTCTTGTCCGAGATGGCCGTGGTTGCGCAGCCCGCCAGGCCGGCGGCCAGGACCAGGGAAGCTGTCCAGGCGCACAGGCGCCCCAGCCAGCGCCGGCGTTGGCCGGCGGCAGTCGTCATCATGGTGGGTCCCCTCCCGCTGATGCGGTGTGCGGGGCATCTTATCGGCCGCTTTTCGCAGCCGACAAGCGACTGCAGGGCGGGGGTGGCGCGATCGCAACAGGCTGGCGGCGCCTACGGCTCCTGCGGACTCGCGTCCGGCGCCTCCTCGCGGCTGCGTGCCTCGGGCAGGTCGATCAGTTCGCCCACCTCGGGCAGCGAGGTGCCGCCCACTGGCGCCAGCTGCTGCGCGTCCAGCTGGTGCGAGAAGCTTTCCACCGAGTCGCGCCGGCGCTCGCGGTCGCCGGGCACAGTGGGGCCGCACTGGATGTAGATCGCCAGCAGCTCGGCCAGGTGCTTGAGCGTCTCGACGTGCGTGCGCTCGTAGCCGTGCGTGGCGTCGGTCCCGAAACACAGCAGGGCGGTGCGCACGTCCGCCCCCGCGCTCACGGCCGATCCGGCGTCCGAATGGTAGAAGGGAAAGACGTCGCGGTGGCTGGGGATCCCGTGCTCGGCGCACATGCGCAGCAGCTTGCGCGTGAGGTGGTAGTCGTGCGGGCCGGCCGAGTCCATCAGGGGGATGGTGACGCCATATTCGCGCGCGCCCTGCCCCGCGGCGACCGGCCCGATGTCCACGCCGATCACCTCGCTCACGTCCTCCTCGATCACCGCGCGCGCGCCCGAGCCCACCTCCTCGCTCAGGGTGAAGACCGGATGGCAGTCCATCGGCACCTCCGCGCCGCTGTCGACCACCGCCTTCAGCGCCGCCAGCAGGGCCGCGACGCCGGCCTTGTTGTCGAGGTAGCGCGAGACGATGTAGCCGTTGTCCAGCACCTCGGGGTTGGCGTCGAAAGCCACGAAATCACCCACCTGGATGCCCAGGGCGGCCACGTCGCCGGCCGAGTCGATCGGCTGGTCGATGCGCAGCTCCAGCTGCGCCCAGTTCACCGGCTGGCTGTCGATCTCCTCGTTGTAGACATGGCCCGAGGCCTTCAGCGGCAGCACCGAGCCGCGGTAGCGGCCCTGGTCGGTGAACAGGGTGACGCGCCCGCCCTCGGCCCAGCGGCTCGACCAGGTGCCGATGGGCATGAGCGCCAGCCGGCCCGTCGGCTTGACCGCCCGCACCATGGCGCCGAGCGTGTCCAGGTGCGCGACGATGGCGCAGGCGGGGCTGCCGCGCCGGCGCTCCGGCAGCGTGCGCTTGAGGATGCCGCGGATGGTGCCGCGCCGCGTCAGCTCGTAGGGCACGCCGATGCTGTCCAGCTGGCCGCCGGTGTAGTGCACGATCTCGTCGGTCAGGCCCGCCGGGCTGGGAATGGCCAGCAGCTCCAGCAGCGTGCTTCTCAGGTAGCCGACGTCGATCTCCAGCTTGCGCATGGCGCCTCAGGCCGTGAAGGGAAAGAGCAGGTCCACGAAGCGTTGCGCCGTGGGCTGGGGTTCGTGGTTCGCCAGGCCGGGCCGCTCGTTCGCCTCGATGACCACGTACTCCGGCTGGTCGGGCGAAGGCACCAGGAAATCGAGGCCGACCACCGGGATGCGCAGCGCGCGCGCGGCCGTCTCGGCCGCCTCGCGCAGCAGCGGGTGCAGCTGCGCCGTGACGTCGTGGATGGTGCCGCCGGTATGCAGGTTGGCGGTCTTGCGCACGTTCACCGCCTGGCCGGGCGGCAGCACCGAATCCATCGCCAGGCCCTGGCCGGCCAGGCACCGCTCGGTCTCGGCATCCACCGGGATCCTGCTCTCGCCGCCGGTAGCGGCGGCGCGGCGCGCGCTCTGGCGCTCGATCAGCTTGGCGACGGTGGACTGGCCGTCGCCGACGATCTCGGCCGGCCGGCGGATCGCGGCGGCCACCACCTTGTAGCCGATGACCACGATGCGCAGGTCCTGCCCGGCGCAGAACTCCTCGATGACCACATGGCCGCCCTCCTTGGCGGCGCGCGCGATCGCCTCGACCAGGTGCGGCTCGGTCCGCACGTCGACGCTGATGCCCCGGCCCTGTTCGCCCAGGGCGGGCTTGACCACCACCGAGCCGCATTCGCACATGAACGCGGCATCGGCCTGCGCATCGCCGGCGGTGCGCTGCCTGGGCACGCGCAGGCCGATGGACGCGAGCCGCCGCAGCGTGAGCACCTTGTCCTGGCACCAGGTCATGGCGACGCCGCCGGTCAGCTCGGTGAGCGACTCGCGGCACAGCACCTCGTGCCCGAAGTGGCGCAGCTTGAAGATGCCCGCCGGCGCGTCGACCACCTCGGCGCTGATGCCGCGGCGGCGCGCCTCGTCCACGATCAGGCGCGCGTAGGGGTTCAGCCCCGAGACATCCTCGGTGTCGCCGAAGAGGCGCTGGTTGATCGCGTTCTTGTGCTTGATGACGAAGCCCGCCGCCTTCTGGAAGCCGAGCCGCTGGTACAGGCCGATGGCGTGCTCGTTGTCGTGCAGCACCGACAGGTCGAGGAAGGCGCGTCCGCGCCGGGCGAAGTGCGCGACCAGGTACTGCGTCAGCGACTCGCCGGCGCCGGACACCCGCGTCTGTGGATCCACCGCCAGGCACCACAGGCTGGTGCCACCCTGGGGATCGTCGAAGGCGGCCACGTGGTCGATGCCGAGCACCGAGCCGATCACCTCGCCGGTGCGCTCGTCCTCGGCGACCAGGTAGGTCAGGGCCTCGGACTGTCGCTGGGCCCAGACCACCGCCGGGTCCAGCGGCACCATGCGGCGCATGGCGTAGAGGCGGTTGATCGCGGCAATGTCGGCGCGCGTGGTCAGGGGGCGCACGACGACCCCTGGAGCGGGACGGTCGACACGGACATCCGCCGCGTCGAGCGGCCGGCGGAACAGGAGCGAGGGGTCGAGGAACAGCTGGCTGGGCGCCTCGGCCAGCACCAGCTGCGGATCCTCCACGTACAGGGCGATGTCGCGGCGGCCCGGCTGTTCCTGGAGCAGGGCCTGCGCCAGTTGCTTGGGCGACTCGAAGGACGGCGCATACAGCAGCCGTCCCCAGCCGCAGTCGAGGATGCCGTGGCGGCCCTGCGTGCCGGACTCCGCCGCGGGGGCCCGTTGGGCCTTGTTCGTCATCGTCGCCGGGGCGACGACGCCGCCGTCGCCCAGGGGGCCGACACCGTGCGTGGAGGGTTCCAGTTGGAGTTGGACGACGGTCATGGGAAAGCTGTCTCCTGGTTCAGATCCGGTGCGCCTGCAGCCAGGCCTCCAGCAGCGCGGCCTGCCAGAGCTTGGAGCCGCGCAGCGGCGTGATGTGTTCGTCGGGTGCCTCGAACATGCGGTCGATCGCGTCGCGGCGGAACAGCCCGCGCTCACGCGCGGCCCGCGAGCCGAGCGTGTCGCGCACGTAGTCGAGGAAGTCGCCGCGCAGGTACTTCAGGGCCGGCACCGGGAAGTAGCCCTTGGGCCGGTCGATGACCTCGGCGGGGATCACCTGCCGCGCGGCCTCCTTGAGCACGTGCTTGCCGCCCTGGGCGATCTTGTGGCGCGCCGGGATGCGAGCCGCCAGCTCGACCAGCTCGTGGTCGAGGAAAGGCACGCGCGCCTCCAGCCCGAAGGCCATGGTCATGTTGTCGACGCGCTTGACCGGGTCGTCCACCAGCATCACCGTGGTGTCCAGTCGCAGGGCGCGGTCGATCGCGCTGCCCGCCCCCGGCTGGCTGAAATGCGCCTGGACGAACTGCGTGCTCCAGTCCTCGCTGACCCAGGTCGACTGCAGCAGGGAGCCGATCTCCTCGTGGCCGCGGTCGAAGAACACGCGGCGATAGGCGTCGACGGCCGCGGCCGGGTCGGGGTCCGGGATCTGCGCCATCGGCGGGTACCAGTGGTAGCCGCCGAACACCTCGTCGGCCCCCTGGCCGCTCTGCACCACCCGGCTGTGCTTGGAAACCGCCTGCGACAGCAGGTAGAAGGCCACCGCGTCGTGGCTGACCATGGGCTCGGCCATCGCCTGGATCGCCTCGGGCAGCGTCTCCAGCAGCAGGTCGCCGGGCACCTGCAGCTTCTGGTGCACGGTTCCGTAGTGGCGCGCGACCAGGTCGGAGTATCGGAATTCGTCGCCCGCCTCCTCGTCCACGGCCTCGAAGCCGATGGAGTAGGTGCGCAGGTCGGTCGTGCCCGCCTCGGCCAGCAGGCCGGTGATCAGGCTCGAGTCGAGCCCGCCCGACAGCAGCACGCCCACCGGAACGTCGGAGACCAGCCGCCGCTTGACCGACACGCGCAGCGTCTCGAGCACGCGGGATTTCCAGTCCTCGAAACTGCAGCGCTCGTCCTCGGCGCTGCGGTCGAAGCCGAGGTTCCACCATCGGGCATGCTCCATGCGGCCGTCCGGATGCACGGTCATCAGGCTGCCCGGCGCCAGCTTGCGCACGCCGCGCAGGATGGTGAGCGGCGCCGGAACCACGGCATGGAAGCTCAGGTAGTGGTGCAGGGCCTGCGGGTCCAGCCAGGTGTCCACGCCCTCGCCCGCCAGCAGCGCAGGCAGGGTCGAGGCGAAGCGCAGCCGCTTCGCGTTCGCGGTGTAGTACAGCGGCTTGATGCCCAGGCGGTCGCGTGCCAGGTAGGTGATGCCGCTGTCGCGTTCCCACAGCGCGAAGGCGAACATGCCGTAGAAGCGGTCGAGCGCCTTGGGACCCCATGCGTGCCAGGCCTTGATGATGACCTCGGTATCGCCCGTCGAGCTGAATTCGTAGCCCCGGGCCGCCAGTTCCTCGCGCAGCTCGTGGTGGTTGTAGATGGCCCCGTTGAACACGATGCCCATGCCCAGCCCGTTGTCGACGAAGGGCTGGTGGGCACGCAGGCTCAGGTCCATGATGCTGAGCCGGCGATGGCCGAAGCAGCGCGCACCCAGACTGAACAGCCCTTCGCCGTCGGGGCCGCGGCGTGACTGGGTCTGGGTCATCTCGACCACGGTCCGCACATCGGCCAAGCCGCCGTCGAAGCGCAGTTCTCCTGCAATGCCGCACATGAGATCAGGTTCCCTTCGAGATTGCGCAAGCCGAAGAGGCAAGGCAAGACGCCCCCGGATCCGTGCACGCCCACGCGCGCCGGACAGGGCAATGGTCTGATCAGGCAGGGTACCGACGCTGGCGGACCTGGGCTGTCGGACAACTCCGCAGGAAACACCAAGCGCCCGCCCCGAGCTGGGCGCGGTGAGGGCTCAGTGGCGGAAGTGGCGCACGCCGGAGAACACCATCGCGACGCCGCGCTCGTCGGCCGCCGCGATGACCTCGTTGTCGCGCATGCTGCCGCCGGGCTGGATCACGCAGGTCGCGCCCGCGTCCACCACCACGTCCAGCCCGTCGCGGAAGGGGAAGAAGGCGTCGCTCGCCACCACCGTGCCCTGCAGCGAGAGCTTGGCGTGCTGCGCCTTGATGCCGGCGATGCGGGCCGAGTCCAGTCGGCTCATCTGGCCGGCGCCCACCCCCATGGTCATGCCGTCCTTGCAGAACACGATGGCGTTGGACTTGACGTACTTGGCGACCTTCCAGGCGAACAGCAGGTCCTGCAGCTCGGCCGGCGTCGGCTGCCTGGCGGTCACCACCTTCAGGTCGGCCAGCGTCAGCTCGCGGTTGTCGGCGGTCTGCATCAGCAGCCCGGAGCCCACGCGCTTGACGTCCACCGCGTTGCGGCCCTGGTCCCAGTCGGACGCGCCGCCGGGCGGCAGTGCGATCTTCAGCAGGCGCACGTTCGGCTTGTTGCGGAACACCGCCAGCGCGTCCTCGCTGAATTCCGGCGCGATCAGCACCTCGACGAACTGCTTGGCGATGGCCTGCGCCGCCTCGCCGCGCACCGTGGTGTTGAAGGCGATGATGCCGCCGAAGGCGGAGGTCGGGTCGGTCTGGAAGGCCTTGCCGTAGGCTTCCAGCGGATGCTTGCCGGTGGCGACGCCGCACGGGTTGGCATGCTTGACGATCACGCAGGCGCACTGGTCGAAACTCTTGACGCACTCCCAGGCGGCGTCAGCGTCGGCGATGTTGTTGTACGACAGCTCCTTGCCCTGCAGCTGCTGCGCCATGACCAGCGAGCCCGGCGCCGGGTACAGGTCGCGGTAGAAGGCGGCCTGCTGGTGCGGGTTCTCGCCATAGCGCAGGTCCTGCAGCTTGACAAAGCGGCCGTTGGCCTGCGCCGCGAACAGCGAGCGGCTGCCATCCTCCTGCAGGCTGGAGAGGTAGTCGCTGATCGCCGCGTCGTAGTTGCTGATGCGGTTGAACGCGGCCACCGACAGCGCGAAACGCGTCCTGTCCGACACCTTGCCTTGGGCCCGCAGCTCGGCCAGCACGCCCTCGTACTGCGACGCGTCGGTCAGCACCGCCACGTCCTTCCAGTTCTTGGCCGCGCTGCGCACCATGGCCGGGCCGCCGATGTCGATGTTCTCGATCGCTTCTTCCAGGGTGCAGCCGGCCCGGGCCACGGTCTTCTCGAACGGGTAGAGGTTGACCACCAGCAGGTCGATGGTGGCGATGCCGTGCGCCGCCAGCGCCGCCATGTGCTCGGGCAGGTCACGCCGGGCCAGCAGGCCGCCATGCACCTTGGGATGCAGGGTCTTCACCCGGCCGTCCAGCATCTCCGGGAAGCCCGTCACCTCGGCCACCTCGGTGACGGGCAGGCCGTGCGACTGCAGCAGCTGCGCCGTGCCGCCGGTGGACAGCAGGCGGATGCCCAGGCCGTGCAGCGCCTGCGCGAATTCGAGGATGCCGGCCTTGTCGGAGACGGACAGGAGTGCGTTCATGATTTGAGGAGTTTGTGTTCGACCAGCTTCTTGCGCAGCGTGTTGCGGTTCAGGCCCAGCCAGTCGGCCGCCCGGGACTGGTTGTGGTCGGCCTTGGCCATCACCACCTCCAGCAGCGGCTTTTCCACCGCCTTGACCAGCATGTCGTACATGCCATCGGGCTCGGTGCCGCGCAGGTCGCGGAAGTAGCCCTCCAGGCTGTTGCGCACGCACTCTTCGATGTGTTTCTTGCTCACGGTGCCACCTCCTCGCCACGGGCCGGGGTTCGCGCTGTTGTTGGTGTGTCGGGCAGCCGGTCCATGGCGCCGCCGAGCTCGTCGAAGAACGCGGCCACGGCCTGCCACTGGGCGGTGCCGTCCTCGATCAGGTTCATGCGCCGGCGGAACGCCTCGCCGCCGGGCAGGGCCGCGACGTACCAGGCGATGTGCTTGCGCGCGCTGCGCACGCCGGTGAACTCACCGTACAGCGCGTAATGGTCCTGCAGGTGCTCCAGCAGCAGGCGCCGCACCTCGGCCACCAGCGGCGGCGCCAGCACCGCGCCGGTGGCCAGGAAATGCGCCACCTCGCGGAAGATCCAGGGCCTTCCCTGCGCCGCCCGGCCGATCATGACCGCGTCCGCGCCCGTCATCGCGAGCACGTCGCGCGCCTTCGCGGGCGAGTCGATGTCGCCGTTGGCCACCACCGGGATGCGCACCGCCGCCTTCACGGCGGCCACCGTCTCGTACTCGGCCTCGCCCTTGTAGCCCTGCTCGCGCGTGCGGCCGTGCACGGTCAGCATCTGCACGCCCACCTGCTCGAAGGCCCGCGCCAGCGTGACGGCGTTGCGCTGCGCCTGGCACCAGCCGGTGCGCATCTTGAGCGTGACCGGCACGCCGTGCGGCTCGCAGGCCTGCACCACGGCGCGCGCGATGCCCACGGCCAGCGCCTCGTCCTGCATCAGCGCCGAACCGGCCCATTTGTTGCAGACCTTCTTGGCCGGGCAGCCCATGTTGATGTCGATGATCTGCGCGCCGCGCTCGATGTTGTAGACCGCCGCCTCGGCCATCTCGGCGGCTTGCGTGCCGGCGATCTGCACCGCGATGGGGCCGGGCTCGCCCGCATGGTCGGCGCGGCGCGAGGTCTTGAGGCTGTTCCACAGCTCGCGGCGCGAGGTCACCATCTCGCTGACGGCATAGCCCGCGCCCAGCTGCCGGCACAGGCGGCGGAACGGGCGGTCGGTCACGCCGGCCATCGGTGCCACGAACAGGTTGTTCGCCAGGACGTGGGGGCCGATGTGCATGGAGGAAGGGAGCAAAAAGCGCTGCTGCTGAAAAATGAGGCACGGATTGTATGCGTCGGCCATTGCGCCAAATGAAATAAAGCGTCGCACCGGGAGCGACGCCGGGACGGGAGTCAGGCCTACAGTGGCCAGACTCGGCCGCTGCCTATACTGCGCCGCCATGCAAGCCTGGCTCGACGCCGCCCTCTCCCTGCTCGCGCTGCCGCGCTATGGCTTGAGCACCCTGTTCCTGGTCGCCTTTGTCTCGGCCACGCTGCTGCCGCTGGGGTCGGAGCCGGCGCTGTTCGGCCTGCTCAAGCTCAATCCGGAGCTCTTCTGGCCGGCGGTGGCGGTGGCGACGGCGGGCAACACGCTGGGCGGCATGCTGGACTGGTGGCTGGGCTACGGCGCCCACCGGGTGGTGGACCGGTGGGGCCACTCGCGCTCGCACGTCAAGGCCATCGAGTGGCTGGAACGCCTGGGGCCCAAGGCCTGCTTCCTGTCGTTCCTGCCGGTGGTGGGCGATCCGCTGTGCGCGGTGGCCGGCTGGCTGAAGCTGCCGTTCTGGCCCTGCGCCGCCTGGATGCTGGTGGGCAAGTTCCTGCGCTACGTCACCATGACGGTGGCGCTGCTCCACCTGTGGCCGAACTGAAGCCGCCGCTCAGACGTTGAACAGGAAGTTCATCACGTCGCCGTCCTTGACCACGTACTCCTTGCCCTCGCTGCGCATCCGGCCTGCGTCCTTGGCGCCCTGTTCGCCCTTGAACTGGAGGTAGTCGTCGAAGGCGATGGTCTGGGCGCGGATGAAGCCGCGCTCGAAGTCGGTGTGGATCACGCCGGCGGCCTGCGGCGCAGTGGCGCCTGTGCGCACCGTCCAGGCGCGCACCTCCTTTTCGCCGGCGGTGAAGTAGGTCTGCAGGCCCAGCAGCTTGAAGGCAGCGCGGATCAGGCGGTTCAGGCCCGGCTCCTGCTGGCCGATCTCGGCGAGGAACATCTTCTTGTCCTCCTCGTCCATGTCGGCCATCTCGGCTTCCATCTTGGCGCAGATCACCACCACCGGCGCGTTCTGGCCGGCGGCGTACTCGCGCAGCCGGTCGAGGAAGGGATTGTTCTCGAAGCCGTTCTCGTCAACGTTGCCCACGAACATGGCGGGCTTGGCGGTGATCAGGAACAGCGGCTTGAGCAGCGCCTTCTCCTCGTCGGTCAGCGGCACGGTGCGCACCGGCCGGCCTTCGTCGAGCGCGGCCTGCACCTTGGGCAGCAGCTGCGCCATCCTGGCCGCTTCCTTGTCGTTGCCGGACTTGGCCGCCTTGGCGTAGCGCGCCAGCGCCTTGTCCACCGTGCCCAGGTCGGCCAGGCACAGCTCGGTCTGGATCACCTCGATGTCGGCCACCGGGTCCACCTTGCCGGCCACGTGGATGACGTTGGGGTCGTCGAAGCAGCGCACCACGTTGACGATGGCGTCGGTCTCGCGGATGTGCGCCAGGAACTGGTTGCCCAGCCCCTCGCCCTTGCTTGCGCCGGCCACCAGGCCGGCGATGTCCACGAATTCCACGATGGCCGGCACCACCCGCTCGGGCTTGACGATGGCCGCCAGCCGCGCGAGGCGCGGGTCCGGCAGCTCCACGATGCCCACGTTGGGCTCGATGGTGCAGAAAGGGTAGTTCTCGGCGGCGATGCCGGCCTTGGTCAGGGCGTTGAACAAGGTCGACTTGCCCACGTTGGGCAGGCCCACGATGCCGCACTTCAAGCTCATGTCGGTTCCAGAAATGAAGGCCGCAAGTGTAGGCCCTCAGAACTGCCAGCTGGCCGCCGCCAGCTGGCCCACGCGCAGCAGTTCGCCGTCGCCCTGCAGCACGATGAGGTTCATGCCGAAGGCGACGGCGCCGCCCAGCCGCTCGTTGCGGCGGTAGACCTGCAGCACGTCGCCGACGGCCGGCTCGGCCTGCGCCGTGGCCGGGTCGACGTTGGGGATGGGGCAGCGCGGGCAGGGCTTGACCGGCCGCAGCCGGATCGCGCCCGCGTCGCCCACGTGCAGCGTGCCCAGCCGGTCCTCGTCGTGCGCCTCGATGCCGTCCAGCACGATGTTGGGCCGGAAACGCTCCATGCCGACCGGCGGGTGGCCGGCCGCCGCCAGCCGCTGGTTGAGCAGATCCAGCGAGGCCTGGCTGGCCGCCAGCAGGGGAAAGCCGTCGCTGAACTGGTTGGGCGCTTCGACCCCCTGCGTCCATTGCAGGCTGGACAGGCGGCGGTGCTCCGGGTCGAAGCGCACCAGGCGCAGCCGCTGCCCGAGGAAGTCGCTGAACCACTGCGCCGCCACGTCGCCCATGTCGTAGGCCGGCACCACGTCGTCCCAGACGCGCACCTTGGCAGGCGCTTCCACGGCGTCGATCTGCAGGTGCAAGGCCAGCATGCCGGGGGCGCGCAGCACCACTTCGTGGTGCTTGAGCTGCACCCGCACCAGCGCCATGCGCGGCAGTTCGCGCTGGGTCACGAACTCGCCCTCGGCGTCCACCACCATCCAGGCCCGGTCCAGGTCCAGGCCGGCCTCGGTCAGCACCGCCTCGGGCAGCTCCACGCCGGCGCAGGATTTGACGGGGTAGACGAACAGCCGCGCGATGCGGGCGGACACGTCGTGGGCGGAAGTGCTCATGGTCGGCAACAAAGTGTTGGTGCTGAGGTGGGGCCGGAATTGTGCCCGGCTCCTACAATGCCCCGCATGGCCCTGCCCCTGGATGTGTGTATTCGCGGCGCCGGCATCGTCGGCCGTGCGCTGGCGCTGCTGCTGGCCCGCGAGCGCCTGCGCGTCGGGCTGGTCGAGTCGGCCGAGCCGCCGCCCAGCGACGTGCGCGCCTTCGCGCTCAACGCCGCCTCGCGCGACCTGCTGCAGGCCCTGCGTGCCTGGCCCGACGAGGTGCAGGCCACGCCGGTGCTGCGCATGGACATCCAGGGCGACGAGCAGGGCGCCGTGCATTTCGACGCGCGGGAGCAAGGCGTGCCGGCGCTGGCCTGGATCGCCGACGCGCAGGCCCTGCAGCAGCGCCTGGCCGAGGCGGTGCGCTACCAGCCGCTGATCGAGCCCCTGGCGGCGCCGCAGGAGGCGGCGCTCACCGTGGTGTGCGAAGGCCGTGCCAGCGCCAGCCGCGCCGGATTCGGCGTGCATTTCGATGTCACCCATTACCCGCAGCAGGCCATCGCGGCCCGGCTGGCCTGCGAACAAGCCCATGGCGGCGTGGCGCGCCAGTGGTTCTCCGACGGCAACATCCTGGCCTTCCTGCCCACAGGCGGGCCGGCCGGGAACTCGGTGGCGCTGGTCTGGTCTGTCCGGCAGGAGCATGCGCCGGGGCTGCTGTCGCTGGCGCCCGGCGAATTCGCGGCCCGCATCGAGGCGGCCAGCCACGGCGCCCTGGGCAAGGTCACGCTCGCCGGCGAGCGAGTGGCCTGGCCGCTGCAGCTGGCCCAGGCCTCGCGCTGGTGCGGCCCGGGCTGGGCGCTGGCGGGCGATGCGGCGCACACGCTGCATCCCCTGGCGGGCCAGGGCCTGAACCTGGGCCTGGCCGACGCGCGCGAGCTGGCGCAGGTGATGCACCGGCGCGAGTACTGGCGCAGCGTGGGTGACGAGAAGCTGCTGCGCCGCTACGAGCGCTCGCGCAAGTCGCAGGTGAGCGCCATGCAGTGGGCCACCGACGGGCTGCAGCAGCTGTTCGCCCAGGACGGCGAACCCTGGGCCTGGGTGCGCACCTGGGGCCTGCGCGGCTTCGACCGCAGCGGCCCGCTCAAGCTCTGGGTGGCGCGCCAGGCGGCAGGACGGTTTTGACGGGCACGCCCGTTTCTTTTGACGTGATGGAACAACAATGAACCCATTCAAGCGCGGGCTGCTGGCAGCCCTGTGTGCCGCCAGCCTCGCCAGCGCCGCCGTGGCGCAGGAGGCGACGATCCGCAAGAACCTGGCCGAGCGCATCCCGCAGCTGGCCAAGATCGACGAGATCAGCAAGACGCCCATGCCCGGCCTGTACGAGGTGCGCGTGGGCACCGACGTGGTCTACACCGACGCCGAGGGCAACTTCCTGCTGCAGGGCAACCTGTTCGATACGCGCCAGAAGCTCAACCTCACCGAGGAGCGGATGGAGAAGCTGCTGGCGGTGGACTTCGACAGCCTGCCGGTCAAGGATGCGTTCACCGTGGTGCGGGGCAACGGCAAGCGCAAGATGGCCATCTTCCAGGACCCCAACTGCTCGTTCTGCAAGCGCTTCGAGCGGGACTTCCAGAAGGTGGACAACGTCACCGTCTACATGTTCCTCTACCCCATCCTGAGCCAGGACTCGGCCGACAAGTCGCGCAACATCTGGTGCGCTAAGGACAAGGCCCGCGCCTGGAGCGACTGGATGGTGCGCGACCAGGTGCCGGCCGCCGCCAGCTGCGACACCGCGGCGCTGCAGCGCAACATCGAGTTCGGCAAGAAGCACAAGATCACCGGGACGCCCACCCTGCTGTTCGCGGACGGCTCCCGCGTGCCGGGTGCCATCGGCGCCCAGCAGGTCGAGAAGTACCTGGCCGGCGCCAAGTGAGCGGGGGGCGAACCGCGGGCCTGCACTACCGGGTGGAGGCGGCCGACATCCATGCCCACCTGTTCCGCGTCACGCTGACCATCGAGCAGCCGGCCGTGCCGCAGCGCCTGTCGCTGCCGGTCTGGATCCCGGGCAGCTACCTGGTGCGCGAGTTCTCCAAGAACCTGCAGAAGCTGGCCGCCCGGCAGGATGGCAGGCCGGTCGCCCTGCAGCAGCTGGACAAGTGCAGCTGGCAGGTGGACTGCGTGGCCAGCAGCCCGCTGGTGCTGGCTTACGAGGTCTACGCCTTCGACAACTCGGTGCGCACCGCCTGGCTGGACGCGCAGCGCGGCTTCTTCAACGGCACCAGCCTGTGCCTGCGGGTGCACGGCCAGGAGACGCAGCCCCATGCCCTGGAGCTGGTCTCGCCGGTGCCCAGCTGGGAGGCGGCCACCGGCCTGGCGCCGCACCGCGTGGGCAAGCGCGGGTTCGGCACCTACCTCGCGGCCGACTACGACGAGCTGGTGGACTGCCCGGTGGAGATGGGCAGCTTCTGGAGCGCCGAGTTCAAGGCCGCCGGCGTGCCGCACCGCTTCGTGGTGGCCGGCGCGCCCGAGTCCTTCGACGGCGCCCGGCTGGTGGCCGACACGCAGAAGATCTGCGAGGCCGAGATCCACTTCTGGCACGGCCGCAAGCGCCCGCCGCACAAGAGCTATCTGTTCATGCTCAATGCGGTGGACGACGGCTACGGCGGGCTGGAGCATCGCAACTCCACGGCGCTGATCGCCGCCCGGCGCGAGCTGCCGCGGCTGGGGGAGAGCCGCGCCAGCGACGGCTACACCACCCTGCTGGGCCTGATCAGCCACGAGTACTTCCACACCTGGAACGTCAAGCACCTGCGGCCGGCGGAGTTCACCCACTACGACTACGGGGCCGAGAACTACAGCCAGCTGCTGTGGTTCTTCGAAGGCTTCACCAGCTACTACGACGACCTGCTGCTGCGCCGCTGCGGCCTGATCGACGACGCGACCTACGTGCGCCTGCTGAACAAGACCGTCAACCAGGTGCTGCAGGCGCCGGGGCGCGAGGTGCAGTCGGTGGCCCAGGCCAGCTTCGACGCCTGGGTCAAGTACTACCGGCAGGACGAGAACACCGCCAACGCCACCATCAGCTACTACACCAAGGGCGCGCTGGTGGCGCTGTGCTTCGACCTGACGCTTCGCGCCGAAGGCGCCGGCAACCTCGACGAGGTGATGCGCACGCTGTGGGCGCGCTGCAAGGCCGGCCCCATGACCGAGGCCGACTTCGCCGCGGTGCTCAGGGAGCTGGGCGGCCGCAGCTACGCGCGCGAGATCGCCGCCTGGGTGCACGGCACGCGCGAACTCCCGCTGGAAGAGCTGCTGCAGCGCTTCGGCATCGTCGTGCTGGCCGAACCGGCGCAGTGGCAGCAACGCCTGGGCTTGCGGGTGGCCGAGAGCGGCGGCAGCATCCAGGTCAAGACCGTGCTGCGCGGCGGCGCCGCCGAGCAGGCCGGCTTCGCGGCCAACGACGAATGGCTGGGTGTGGAGGTGGCGGGCAGCGGCTGGCGCATGGCCAAGCTGGACGACCTGCCGCTGTACGCCGGCAGCCACCGCAAGGTCACGGCCCTGGTGGCGCGCGACCGGCGGCTGCTGCATCTGGAGCTCAACCTGCCGACCGCGGTGACCACCTGGCGCTTGGTGCTGCGCGACGCTGCCCTGGCCCAGCCATGGCTGTCACCTCCCGCCTGAACAAGCGCCGGCTGGCCGTGCCGCTGGCGCTGATCCTGGCGCTGGTGCTGGGCGGCCACCTGCTGCTGCTGGACTGGCTGGCAGGACTGGAGGTGCATCCGGCGGTGCTGCGGCCGCTGGCGGACCCGATGTTCACCCGGCTGCTGCTGCCCCAGGCGCCACCGCCGCCGGTTCCGCAGCCCACCCGTTCCGCCGCCCGCCCCGCCGCCCCGAAGACCGCGGCCATGGAATCCGTGGCGCAGCCGGCAAAGCCCGCGGCTTCGGTGCCGTCGCGCCCGCAAGCCCAGCCGGATCCCGAGCCGCCGCCCGAAACCGTCGCCCAGGCACCGGCGCCCCCTGAAGTCGTGCCCCCACCCGAGCCGGCCGCTTCCGCCCCGCAGGCCGCCGCCTCCGCGCCCGCCGGCGATGCCGCCACGGCCGGCGCCGGCATCGATCCCGCGCAGGCCGCCCTGGGTTCGCTGGACAGCTGGCCGCGCGACACCCGCGTCAACTACCAGCTCTCGGGCAAGTACCGCAGCGGCGACCTGTACGGCGGCGCGCGCGTGCAGTGGCAGCGCGCCGGCCCGCTCTACCAGGCGCGGGTGGAACTGGACATCACCCTGGCCGGCAGCCGGGTCCTCACCAGCCAAGGCGAGGTCCGGCCCGAGGGCCTGCTGCCCGAGGTGTTCGAGGAGGTGTGGCGCGGCAAGCCCCGCTCCGTGCGCATGGGCCCGGGTACGCTGACCTTCAACGACGGCCGCACCGCGCCGCGCCCGCCCGGCGTGCAGGACAGCGCCAGCCAGTTCGTCGAGCTCAGTCACCGCTTCGCCACCGGGCGCGAACGGCTGGAGGTGGGCCGCCAGGTCGACATCTGGCTGGCGCGCCCCTCGGCGGTGGACCTGTGGACCTACGACATCGTCGACCGCGAGCTGCTCAGGACACCCCGGCTGGGCGAGGTCGAGGCGTTCCGGCTCAAGCCCCGGCCCATCGCCAACCCGCGCGGCAACATCACGGCGGAAATCTGGTTCGCGCCCAGCCTGCAGTACCTGCCGGTGCGCATCCGCGTGAGCATGGGCGACGAGGCCCACGTGGACCTGATGGTCGACACCATCGAGCAGAATTGACCACCCCCGAAGCGGCCTGTGGCCGCTGGCGAAGGCACGCGTTCCGAGAAGGTCCTAGGCTTTGCGCTGGTCCAGCACGCGCTTGGCCTTGCCCAGGCTGCGCTCGATGCCGCCGGGCGGGCGCAGCTCGATCCTGGCGCTGGTGCCGACATAGGTCTTGATCTCGTGCGCGAGCCGCTGCGCCGCCGCCTGCGCGGGCGGGCCCTCATGGGCCAGGCCGGCGCGCACCTCCACCGCCACCGTCAGGCAGTCCAGCGGACCCTCGCGCGTGAGAATGCACAGGTAGTGCGGCGCCAGCTCCTCGCGCTTGCAGATCAGCTCCTCGATCTGCGTGGGAAAGACGTTGACGCCGCGCACGATCATCATGTCGTCGCTGCGGCCGGTGATCTTCTCCATGCGGCGCATGGTGCGCGCCGTGCCGGGCAGCAGGCGCGTGAGGTCGCGCGTGCGGTAGCGGATGATGGGCAGCGCCTCCTTGGTCAGGCTGGTGAAGACCAGCTCGCCCAGCTCGCCGTCGGCCACCGGCTCCCCGCTCCCGGGGTCGATGACCTCGGGGTAGAAGTGGTCCTCCCAGATGGTGGGGCCGTCCTTGGTCTCCACGCACTCGTTGGCGACGCCGGGGCCCATCACCTCGGACAGGCCGTAGATGTCGACCGCGTCGATAGCCAGCCGCTGCTCGATCGCCGCGCGCATGTCGTTGGTCCAGGGCTCGGCGCCGAAGATGCCCAGGCGCAGGCTGCTGGCACGCGGGTCCAGCCCCTGGCGTTCCATCTCGTCGGCGATGGCCAGCATGTAGCTGGGCGTGACCATGATGATGTCGGGCCGGAAGTCGTGGATCAGCTGCACCTGGCGCTCGGTCTGGCCGCCGCCGAAGGGCACCACCGTCAGCCCGAGTTTCTCCGCGCCGTAGTGCGCGCCCAGGCCGCCGGTGAACAGGCCATAGCCGTAGCTCACGTGCACCAGGTCGCCGGGCCGCGCCCCGCTGGCGCGGATGCTGCGCGCCATCACCAGCGACCAGGTGTCGATGTCGTTGCGGGTGTAGCCCACCACCGTGGGCTTGCCGGTGGTGCCGCTGGAGGCGTGGATGCGGGCGCACTGCCCGCGCGGTACGGCGAACATGCCGAAGGGGTAGCTCTCGCGCAGGTCGTGCTTGGTGGTGAAGGGGAACTTCGCCAGATCGGCCAGCGAGCGGCAATCCTCGGGGTGCACGCCGGCCGCGTCGAACTTCGCGGCATACACGGGCGAGTTGGCGTAGGCATGGGCCAGCGTGGCCTTCAGGCGCTTGAGCTGCAGGGCGCGCAGCTCGTCGACGCTGGCCTTCTCGATCGGCTCGAGCGGGAACGATGCTGTCATGCGGCCTCCTGCGGCACCACCGTGCCCGCGATCTGCGCGCTCTTGCCGCGGAACAGGGCCACGACCTCGCCGTGCTGGTTGGTGACCTTCATGTCGTAGATGCCGTGCCGGCCCTGCAACACGCGTTCGACGCCCTCGCAGGTCAGCACGTCGCCCAGCTGGCCCGGCTTGAGGAAGTCGATGCTGCAGCCGGCCGCCACCGCGACCTTGTTGTGGCTGTTGCAGGCGAACGCGAAGGTGGAGTCCGCCAGCGTGAAGATGAAGCCGCCATGGCAGATGCGGTGGCCGTTGAGGTGCAGCTCGCGCACCGCCATGCGCATCACGGCGCGCCCGGGCGCGCAGCTGACCAGCTCCATGCCCATGGTGTCGCGCGATGCGGCGTCCTGCGCGAACATGGCTTGGCCGACCCGCCAAGCGAGCTCCTGCGGGGCCATCACTCCCCCTTGAACTGCGCAGGCCGCTTCTGCAGGAATGCCGTGACCCCTTCGATGTAGTCGTGCGTGCGGCCCAGCGCCGACTGCGTGTCGCGCTCCAGGTCCAGCTGGTGGTCGAGGTCACTGGTGGCGGCCGCACGCAGCAGCTTGCGCGTGGCCGCCAGCGCCGCCGTGGGCATGGTCGCGAGACGCTCCGCAAGCTTCATCGCCTCAGCAACGACATCGGCGCCCTCTGGAGCCACGTTCCAGATCATTCCCCACTCCTTCGCGTCCCGGGCGCTGAGCTTGTCGCCCAGCATGGCGCAGCCCATGGCCCGCGCCAGCCCGAGCTTCTTGACCAGGAACCAGGAACCTCCCGCGTCCGGGATCAGCCCGATGCGGCTGAAGGCCTGGATGAAGGTGGCGGACGGCGCGGCGATGGCCAGGTCGCACGTCATGGCCAAGGACGCACCCGCGCCCGCGGCGACGCCGTTGACGGCGGCGATGGTCGGCACGCGCAAGTCCATCAGCTTGCGCACGGTAGGGTTGAAGAGTTTCTCGATGATCGGTCCCGGGTCGGCGCGCTGCACTTGGTCCGGGCCCGGCGTCATGTCGAATGCGGCGAGGTTGGCTCCCGCGCAGAACCCGCGTCCCGCGCCCGTGATCACCAGTGCGCGCACCGACTTGTCGCCATTGACGCGGTCGAGCAGCGCGCGCAATTCCTCGTGCATGGTGCGCGTCAGGCTGTTCAACGCATCCGGCCGGTTCAAGGTGACCAGCGCGACCGCACCACGTTGCTCGTACAGGACGTTCGATTCAGCCATTGTGGGGCTCCTTCGGCAGAAATCTAGCATGGGCCGACCGCCCGGTCGGCCAATGATTTCCCTTGGGTATAGTCACCGCTCCAGGAGAACAGCATGGCCTACGAACTGATTGAAGTGCGCACCGAAGCCGGCAAGGTTGGCGTTGTCCAGCTCAACCGGCCCAAGCAGCTGAACGCGCTGAACAACCAGCTCATGGACGAGCTGGGCGCGGCGCTCAAGGCCTTCGACGCCGACCCGGCCATCGGCTGCATGGTCGTCACCGGCAGCGAGAAGGCCTTTGCCGCCGGCGCCGACATCGGGGCCATGGCCAGCTACGGCTTCGCCGAGGTCTACGGCGGCGACTACATCACCCGCAACTGGGAGACCATCCGCCAGGTCCGCAAGCCGGTGATCGCGGCCGTGAGCGGCTTCGCGCTGGGCGGCGGCTGCGAGCTGGCCATGATGTGCGACTTCATCATCGCCGCCGACAACGCCAGGTTCGGCCAGCCCGAGATCAAGCTGGGCATCATCCCGGGCGCCGGCGGCACCCAGCGGCTGCCGCGCGCGGTGGGCAAGTCCAAGGCCATGGACATGGCCCTGACGGCCCGCATGATGGACGCCACCGAGGCCGAGCGCGCCGGGCTGGTGAGCCGTGTGGTGCCGCTGGACAAGCTGATGGACGAGGCGCTGGGCGCGGCCCTGACGATCTGCGAGCTGCCGCAGCTGGCGGTGATGGCGGCCAAGGAGTCGGTGAACCGCTCGTTCGAGACCGGCCTGTCGGACGGGGTGATGTTCGAGCGGCGCCTGTTCCACGCGCTGTTCGCCACCGCCGACCAGAAGGAAGGCATGGACGCCTTCGTGGGCAAGCGCAAGCCGCAGTTCCGGCACCGCTGAAGGACCGCCGGGCGGATGCACGGCCGTCCGGCCATTGGCTATAATCGGGGGCTCGGCGCTTTAGCTCAGTCGGTTAGAGCGATGGAATCATAATCCACAGGTCCGCGGTTCGAATCCGTGAAGCGCCACCAGATTTGCCGCACGGTGCACGTGCGTTGACACCCAAGGCACTGTCCCGCACAGTGCCTTTTCTTTTTGCGCAGCTCAGCCTCTGGATCAACACCATGAACCGCTGGATCAAACCCTTGCTCGCCGCCGCCCTGCTGGCCGCCGGCGCCGCCTTGGCCCAAGGCATCGTCCGCGAGGCACCCAAGGACGTGAAGCCCGCGCGGCTGAAGGTCACGGCAGCGCCGCAGGCCCTGGTCAACGGCCGGCCCGACCGCCTCTCGCCCGGCGCGCGCATCCGCAACCTGAACAACCTGGTCGTGCTGCCGGCCAGCCTGGCCGGTCAGGACCTGCCCATGGTGTACCGGCGCGACGCCGCCGGCCTGGTGCATGAGGTCTGGCTGCTGAGCGAGGCCGAGTACGCCCGGCTGGGCGGCACGCGCGATGTTGGCGGCGCCGAGGGCCTGCGGCGCTTCAACGAGCTGCTGGCCCTGGTCTTCGGCGGCCGCCGCTAGAGCGAAGGAGAGCGCCATGGGCAAGAAAGTCTTCATCAAGACCTTCGGCTGCCAGATGAACGAGTACGACTCGGACAAGATGGCCGACGTGATGAAAGCCGCCGAGGGCTACGAGCCCACCTCCGACGTGGAGCAGGCCGACCTCATCCTCTTCAACACCTGCTCGGTGCGCGAGAAGGCCCAGGAGAAGGTGTTTTCCGACCTGGGCCGCGTCAAGCACCTCAAGGCACGCGGCGCGCTCATCGGCGTGGGCGGCTGCGTCGCCAGCCAGGAAGGCGCCGCCATCGTCGAGCGCGCGCCCTACGTGGACCTGGTGTTCGGGCCGCAGACGCTGCACCGCCTGCCCGAGATGCTGGCGCGCCGCGAGCGGGAACGGCGCCCCCAGGTGGACATCAGCTTCCCCGAGATCGAGAAATTCGACCACCTGCCGCCGGCGCGGGTCGAGGGCGCCACCGCCTTCGTCAGCATCATGGAAGGCTGCAGCAAGTACTGCAGCTACTGCGTGGTGCCCTACACCCGGGGCGAGGAGGTCTCGCGCCCGTTCGAGGACGTGCTGGCCGAGGTCGCCGGGCTGGCCGAGCAGGGCGTCAGGGAGGTGACGCTGCTGGGCCAGAACGTCAACGCCTACCGTGGGCGGATGGGTAGCACCGCGGAGATCGCCGACTTCGCCCTGCTGGTCGAGTACGTGGCCGAGATCCCCGGCATCGAGCGCATCCGCTACACCACCAGCCATCCCAACGAGTTCACGCCGCGCCTGATCGAGGCCTACGCGCGCGTGCCCAAGCTGGTGAGCCACCTGCACCTGCCGGTGCAGCACGGCAGCGACCGAATCCTGATGGCGATGAAGCGCGGCTACACCGCCATGGAATACAAGAGCACGGTGCGCAAGCTGCGCGCCATCCGCCCGCAGCTGTCGCTGTCCAGCGATTTCATCGTGGGCTTCCCGGGCGAGACCGAGGACGATTTCGCCCGCACCATGAAGCTGATCGAGGACGTCGGCTACGACACCAGCTTCAGCTTCATGTTCAGTCCGCGCCCGGGCACGCCGGCGGCGCAGCTGCACGACGACACGCCGCAGCAGGTCAAGCTGCGGCGGCTGCAGCAGCTGCAGGCGGCCATCGAGGCCAACGCGCAGCGCATCAGCGCCAGCCGCGTCGGGACCGTGCAGCGCGTCCTGGTGGAAGGTCCGTCGCGCAAGGACCCTGCCGAGCTGTCCGGCCGCACCGAGTGCAACCGCGTGGTCAACTTCCAGGCGCCGCCGCGCCTGGTGGGCCGGATGGTGGACGTCGCCATCACCCAGGCCTTCCCGCATTCGCTGCGCGGCGAAGTCCGGATGCTCGGCGAAGCACCCGCTGCCTGAGCCGCCGGCCTTGCAGCTGCGCATGCCATCGTTGCGGCCGGGCCTGGTCTCATTCCGCCAGCTGCTGCTGGTCGCCTTCCTCTTGATCGGCGTGCTGCTGGGCGGCACGGCGCTGCGGGCCGTGGTCATCCTGGACCGGCTGATGGCCCAGAGCGGCGACGAGACCACGCGCGCGCTGGAACTCAACGCCAGCGCCCAGGCCTTGACCGCCCGCACCGTCGACATGGAGCGCGCCGCGCGCCAGTCGCTGATCTTCAACGACCGCCTGCTGCGGCGCCGTTTCGAGGAAGCGACGGACGGCGCGCGCGACGCGCTGCGCCGCATGACCGAACAGGGCCTGAACCCGGCGCTGGCCGGCCCCTGGCTGGCGCAGCTGGAGCTGGTCGCCAACCTGCTGCCCGGCCCGGCGGAAACAGCGCTGGACCGCGAGCGCGCCGTCGCGGCCGCCTTCCGCGAGTTCGACACGCTCAACACCGGCATCGCGCGCGAGGTGCAGGCGCTGATCGAAGGCCGCAACACCGCGCTGCGCGAGCGCCTGGACGCCAGCCGCGCCCGGCTGATGCAGCAGGTGCTGCTCACCATCCTGCTGGCGGCGGTGCTGGCCACCGGCCTGGGCCTGTGGCTGGCGCGGCCGTTCAAGCGGCTGGAACGCGCCATCGTGGGCCTGGGCGAGAACCGGCTGGACGAGCCCATCGACATCGAAGGCCCGGCCGACGTGCGCCGCGTCGGCCAGCAGCTCGACTGGCTGCGGCTGCGGCTGACCGAGCTGGACGCCGACAAGGCGCGCTTCCTGCGGCACATCTCGCACGAGCTGAAGACCCCGCTGGCCGCCATGCGCGAAGGCGTGGCGCTGCTGGAGGATGGGGTGGCGGGCGAACTCAACAGCCGGCAGCAGGAGGTGATGCGCATCCTGCACCACAACACCTCGGTGCTGCAGGAGCAGATCGAGGCGCTGCTGCGCTTCAACGCGGCGGCCTTCGAGGCGCGCCAGCTCAAGCGCCGCCGCATCGACCTGCTGGCCCTGGTGCAGCACCAGGTGGAGGCCCAGCGCCTGCAGTGGCAGGCCAACGCGCTGCAGGTCGAGGTGCGCGGCGAGCCGCTGGTACTGCCGGTGGACGCCGACAAGCTGGGCACCGCGGTGGCCAACCTGCTGTCCAACGCCATCCGCTTCTCGCCGCCCGGCGGCAGCGTCGTGGTTGAGCTCAGCCATTCACCGGGGCTGGCCTGCATCGCCATCCGCGACCAGGGACCAGGCGTGGCCGAGGCCGACCGGCCGCGCATCTTCGAGCCTTTCTACCGGGGCGAGCGCCAGCCGCAGGACGCGGTGCGCGGCACCGGCATCGGCCTGTCCATCGTGCAGGAGTACATTGCAGCCCACGGCGGCCGCGTCGTCCTGATGGACCAGGGCGAAGGCGCCCATTTCCGCATCGAACTGCCCCATGCTTCCTGACCTGTCCGCGCGGGGCTGCCCGCCTTTGCCTTCCGCCATGCCCGCCCCACCGTCCTGGGCCGCGCTGGGCCTGGGACTCATGCTGATCGGCTGCGCGGCCGCGCCGGCACCCCCGGTGCCGGCCCCCACCCCGGCCAGTCCGGCGGTGGAACTGCCGGCGCCAGCAGGCTCCCCGCAGCCGCCGGCAGCCGACGCTCCCCAGCTCCAGCCGCCGGCCGAGACGGGCCAGCCGCCGCTGAACACCGTGCTGGCCCATGCCGACCGGCTGCGCACCCTGCCGCCGCCCGAGCTGGCCCAGGAGATCGCCCGCCTGAACGACACCGGCGGCTCGCCGGTGCGGCAGATGCAGTTGGCGCTGGCGCTGCTGCAGACCCAGGCGCCGGCGGACGGGCAGCGCGCCAACGGGCTGCTGCAGCGCGTGCTGGCGCAGGACACGCCCGAGGCGCGGCAACTGCATCCGCTGGCCCGCCTGATCGCCACCCAGTACACCGCCCAGCGCCGCGCCGAGGAACAGGCCGAGCGCTCCGCGCAGCAGCTGCGCGACGGCCAGCGCCGCATCGACCAGCTCAACGAGCGGCTGGAGGCGCTGCGCGCCATCGAGCGCAGCATGCCCTCGCGTCCGGCGCCCTGAGGAAGGATCGCATGGCTTCCCCCGGCGCCCGCATCCTGGTGGTGGACGACGATGCCGACATGCTGCGGCTGCTGTCCATGCGGCTGGGCGCGGCCGGCTACCAGGTCCGGGCCGTGGGCTCGGCCGAGGCGGCGCTGGCCCAGCTCGCGCTGGAGCGCCCCCAGCTGGTGCTCAGCGACGTGCGGCTGCCGGGCCGCGACGGCCTGGCCCTGTTCGACGAGATCCGCGCCCGCCATCCCTCGCTGCCGGTGATCCTGCTCACCGCCCACGGCACCATCCCCGATGCGGTGGAAGCGACGGCGCGCGGCGTGTTCACCTACCTGACCAAGCCCTACGACGGCCGCGAGCTGCTGGACAAGATCGCGCAGGCGCTGGCGCTCACCGCGCCGGCGCCGGCCGCCGCGCCAGCCGACGAGGGCTGGCGCATCGACGTGATCAGCCGCTCCGCCCGCATGGCCGAGCTGCTGGCCGAGGCGCGCATGGTGGCGGCCTCGGATGCCTCGGTGCTGCTGCGCGGCGACAGCGGCACCGGCAAGGAGATGCTGGCCCGCGCCATCCACAAGGCCAGCCCGCGAACGCGCCGGCCCTTCGTGGCCGTCAACTGCGGCGCCATTCCGGAAGCGCTGCTGGAATCGGAACTGTTCGGCCACATGAAGGGCGCCTTCACCGATGCCGTGGCCAACCACAAGGGTTTGTTCCAGGCGGCCGACGGCGGCACCCTGCTGCTCGACGAAATCGGCGACATGCCGCCGGCGCTGCAGGTCAAGCTGCTGCGCGTGCTGCAGGAGCGCGCGGTGCGTCCGCTGGGCTCCAGCCAGTCCATCCCCGTCGACGTGCGCATCATCTCGGCCACCCACCGCAACCTGGAGGCGGCGATGGCGGCGGGGCAGTTCCGCGAGGACCTGTACTACCGGCTGAACGTGGTGACGCTGAGCCTGCCCACCCTGGCCGAGCGGCGCGAGGACATCCCGCTGCTGGCCAACCATTTCCTGCACAAGCTGGCGACCAAGTACGGGCGGCGCCTGTCGGGCTTCGCGCCGGAGGCGCTCAAGGCCCTGACCACGGCCGCCTGGCCGGGCAACGTGCGGCAGCTCTACAACGTGGTCGAGCAGGTCTGCGCCCTGTCCACCACGCCGCTGGTGCCGCTGGCCCTGGTGCAGCGGGCGCTGCGCGTGCCCAGCGTGGAAGTGCTGACCTATGCCGAGGCCAAGCAGCGCTTCGAGCGCGAGTACCTGGTCGGGCTGCTCAAGCTGACCGACGGCAACGTGGCCGACGCGGCCCGGCTGGCCGGCCGCAACCGCACCGAGTTCTACCGCCTGCTGCAGAAGAACGAGCTCACGCCCGGCCATTTCAAGGGCGATTCTGTCGCCGGGGCCCAGACCCCTGTCACCGGCCTGCGACAAGACGATAGCCTTGATCCATAAGGGAAAAAAAACAGCAGAGCGGGTATTTGTCGCTGGCCGGCGACAAAAAACAGGGGTTTTGGCGGATTGCGAGGCGCCATCCTTGCTCAACAATAAAAAACCCTCGTAAGTCTTTGATTTTCTTTAAGTTTTTACCTGGCATAGGGTTTGCACTAGCAGGTAAATGCTTAGGCCGCCTGCCCTCTCCCTGCTGCTCTCCTGGCGCCTGGTGTGCGCTATCGGACTGGCCCTGTCGGCGCTGCCCCCCGCCTGGGCCCAGGGCTTCGATTTCGACCGCCTGACCCAGCTGGCGCGCCAGCGCGCCCAGGCTCCGCACAACGACCCCAGCACCCCGCTGCCGCCGGCCCTGGCCGCGCTGGACTACGACGGCCTGCGCGACATCCGCTTCCGCCCGGGGCGCGCGCTGTGGCGCGACGCCGGCCTGCCGTTCGAGGCCATGTTCTTCCACCGGGGCAAGTACCACCCGCAGCCGGTGCGCGTCAACGAGGTGCTGGAGGGTGGCAAGGTGCGCCCCATCCGCTTCAACCGGGCAGACTTCGACTACGGCAAGAACCCCGTCGACCCCACGGCCTGGGGCGACCTGGGCTTCGCGGGCTTTCGCATCCATTACCCGCTCAACAACACGGCCTACAAGGACGAGCTGGCGGTGTTCCTGGGCGCCAGCTACTTCCGCGCCCTGGGCGCGGGCCAGCAGTACGGCCTGTCGGCCCGCGGCCTGGCCATCGACACCGTGGGCGGCAGCGGGCCGGAGGAATTCCCGCGCTTTTCCGAGTTCTGGCTGGAGCGCCCGGCGCCCGGCGCGCAGCAGCTGGTGCTGTACGCGCTGCTGGAGTCGCCCCGAGCCACCGGCGCCTACCGCTTCGTGCTGCGCCCGGGGCCGGAGAGCGTGACCGAGGTGCGGGCCCGCGTCTTCCTGCGCGCCGGCGCCGGCCAGCCGGTCACCACCCTGGGCATCGCGCCGCTGACCAGCATGTTCCTGTTCGGCGAGAACCAGCCGCGCCCCGCCGACTTCCGCCCCGAGGTGCACGATTCCGACGGCCTGATGATCGCCACCGCCAGCGGCGAATGGCTGTGGCGCCCCCTGGTCAACCCGCGCCAGCCGCTGACCAACAGCTTCACCGTGGACGGGCTGCGCGGCTTCGGCCTGATGCAGCGCGACCGCGGCTTCGCCAGCTACGAGGACACGGAAGCGCGCTACGAGCGCCGGCCCAGCGCCTGGGTCAGGCCCATCGGCGACTGGGGCCCGGGCCGCGTCGAGCTGTTCCAGCTGCCCACGCCCGACGAAACGCACGACAACATCGTGGCGTACTGGGTCCCGGCCCGCCTGCCCGCGCCGGGCGAGCCCCTGGAATTCGCCTACGAGCTGGCCTGGCAGGGCGACGAGCAGCAGCGCCCGCCCAACGGCTGGGCGGTGCAGTCGCGCCGCGGCCTGGGTTTCGTGCGGCCCGAGGACATGCCCGGCCTGGCCGGCACGGTGCAGTACGTGGTGGATTTCGACGGCCCGGCGCTGCGCGCCCTGCCGGTCGATGCCGCCGTGCGGCCCGTGGCCACCGCCGACGCCAACGGCCGCATCGAGCAGCAGCTCGCCTATTTCAATCCGGCCACCCGAACCTGGCGCATGACGCTGCGGGTGCGACCCATCGACGCGGCGCGCCCTGTGGAGCTGCGCGCCTTCCTGCAACACGGCAACGACATCCTGAGCGAAACATGGACCAACATCATTCTTCCCGACGCCGCCCTCTGAGGCAGGCAGGCCATGCCGACACCGGCGGCTCATCGTCCGCAGCCGTGGTGGCGCCGGTGGGCGCGGCCTACCCCGCGGGGGTGGGCGCACGCCGCAGCCTGCTGCGCGAGGAGCGCCATCCCAACGCGGTGACGGCGCCGCCGATCAACCGCGGCTCCATGGTGCCGCGGCCCTGGCGCGGCTTCTGGAACAGCCTGGGCACGGTGGGGCTGTCGGGCATGAACCGGCTGCTGTCGCCCGCGGCGCCCCGCACCGCGCGCCCGCCGCGCCAGGCCTGGGAGAGCGCGGCCGCGCGCCGGCGCGCCGTGTTCATGCTGATCACGGTCCTGAGCACCACGCTGGCCACGCTGCTGTTCGCCAACGCCCAGCCCAATTACGACAACGCCTGGCTGGAGTACGGCCAGATCGCGCTGTTCGCGGTGCTGTCCACCTGGGTGGTGACCGGTTTCGTCACCGCGTTGATGGGCTTCTGGGTGCAGCTGCGCGGCGACGCCCACACCCTGTCGGCCAGGTCGGTGCAGCACCATCCCATGAACCCCGAGGCGCGCACCGCCCTGATCATGCCGATCTGCAACGAGGACGTGGCCACCGTGTTCGCCGGCCTGCGCGCCACCTGCGAGTCGGTCGCCGCCACCGGCCACGTCCGGCAGTTCGACGTGTTCGTGCTGTCCGACAGCAACGATCCCGAAGTCCAGACGGCCGAGCGCACCGCCTGGGAGGAGTTGCGCTCGGCCCTGGCCGAGCACCCCAACCAGCCGCAGATCGAGGTCTACTACCGCCTGCGCAAGCGCCGCACGCACCGCAAGGCCGGCAACGTGGCCGACTTCTGCCGCCGCTGGGGCAAGGACTACCGCTACATGGTGGTGCTGGACGCCGACAGCGTGATGAGCGGCGACTGCATCGTGTCCATGGTCAAGCTGATGGAGGCGAACCCGCAGGCCGGCATCGTCCAGACCGCCACCCAGGCGGTGGGCCATGCGACGCTGCACGCGCGCGCCCAGCAGTTCGCCTCGCGCGTGACCGGCCGCCTGTTCACCCTGGGCATGCAGTTCTGGCAGCTGGGCGAGTCGCACTACTGGGGGCACAACGCCATCATCCGCGTGGCGCCCTTCATGGCGCACTGCGCGCTGGCGCCCATCCCCGGCCAGGGCGGCATGAGCGGCGGCATCATGTCGCACGACTTCGTCGAGGCCGCGCTGATGCGCCGCGCCGGCTGGCACGTGTGGCTGGTCTCCGACCTCACCGGCAGCTACGAGCAGCAGCCGCCGGACCTGCTGTCCGAGCTGCAGCGCGACCGCCGCTGGTGCCAGGGCAACCTGCAGAACGCGCGCCTGATCGCCGAGCCGGGCATCCACCGGCTGCACCGCGCCATGTTCGCCATCGGCGCCATGTCCTACCTGTCGGCCCCGCTGTGGCTGGCCTTCCTGACCTTCGGCACGGCGCTGTGGATGGCCGGCGCGCGCGTCTCGCCCGACTGGCAGTCCGTGCCCGCCGAGCTGGTGGGCCTGTGGATCTGGACGCTGTGCCTGCTGTTCATGCCGCGCATCCTGGGCCTGGTGGCCGTGGTGCTGCGGCGCGAGCAGGCGGCCTTCGGCGGCGTGCGCGGCCTGCTGGGCAGCGCGGCGCTGGAGACCGCCCTGGCCCTGCTGCAGGCGCCGGTGCGCATGCTGGCGCATTCGCTGTTCGTGGTGGTGGCGCTGACCGGCCTGAAGCTGGAGTGGAAGTCGCCCCCGCGGGAGGCCTCGGGCCTGGGCTGGCGGCAGGCCGCCGAGCGGCTGGCGCCCCTGACCGCGGTGATCGGCGTGCTGGCCGCGGCGGTGGCGGTCGTGAACGCCAGCGCCGTGCTGTCGCTGCTGCCGGTGGCGCTGCCGCTGCTGCTGGCCGTGCCGCTGGCGGTGCTGACCAGCCATGTGGAGCTGGGCGGCCGCATGCGCGAGCGCGGCTTTCTGCTGATCCCGGAAGAGTCGCGTTCGCCGGCGGTGCTGAGCCGGGCGCGCCAGCACGCCGTGCATGCGGCGCGGCTGCGCGCCGCCTGACGCCAGGACCTACTCGATCCTCGCGCCGGAAGCCTTGACGATGGCCCCGGCGCTGTCCCAGTCGGCCTGCAGCAGTTTCTGGAACCCGTCCACGCCCATGGGCGCGGCCTCCACGCCCAGGTTGCTCAGCCGCTGTTGAACCGCCGGATCGGCCAAGGCCTTCTGCACCGCCGCGTTGAGGCGCTCCACTTCGGCCCGGGGCGTGCCGGCCGGCGCCAGCAGCCCAAGCCACGAGTCGAATTGGTAGCCCGGCACGCCGGCTTCGGCGACGGTGGGCAGCTCGGGCAGGAACTTGGAGCGCTGCATGCCGGTGTAAGCCAGCAGCCGCACGCGCCCGTCCTGCCGGAAGGGCAGGATGCCGATGAGCGACGAAGTGACGCCCTGCACCCGGCCGGCCAGCAGCTCGTTGACGGCGTCGCCGGTGGACTTCATGGGCACGTGCTGCATCTGCACCCCGGCCTTGGCCAGGAAGAAAGCCATGCCCAGGTGGGTGGCGCTGCCGTTGCCGGCGGAGGCGTAGTTCAACTGGCCGGGCCTGGATCTGAGCAAAGCCACGTACTCCGCCATCGTGGTGGGGCCGAGGCTGGACGGCGCCGCGATCACGTAGCCGGAATTGCCGAGATAGCTCACGCCCACGAAGTCTTTGATCGGGTCATAGGGCAGCTTGCTGTAGAGATGGCCAGCCAGCGTGTGGCTGGCGGCGGCCAGCACCAGCGTGTTGCCGTCGGGCGCCGCCTTGGCCACCGCGTTGGTGCCGACCGAGCCGCCGGCACCGGGCCTGTTTTCCACGATGACGCTGGCGCCCAGGAGTTGGCCGAGCTCGGCGTTGAAGGTGCGCGCCACCGTGTCCTGCACCGCGCCGGGGCCGAACGGCACCACGATGCGGATCACGCGCTGGGCCAGGGCTGACGAGGGCGCGGCCACCGCGGCGGCCAGGACCAGAGCGGCGGCGGTGCCACGGAACCAGGTGCTGTGCATGGAAAGCTCCTCAGGGTTGGGCCAACCACCGCTGCGCCAGCCGCACGAAGTAGCTGGCGCCGATGGGGATGATCTCGTCGTTGAAGTCGAACGAGGTGTTGTGGATGATGCAAGGTCCGGGCCCGTGGTCCGGCAGGCGGTGGCCGCCATCGCCGTTGCCGATGAAGGCGTAGCAGCCCGGCTTGACCCGCAGCATGTGGGCGAAATCCTCCGCGCCCATGACAGCCGGGTAGTGCTCGTCCACCATCGCATCGCCCACCACCTCGCGCATCGCGTCCGCGGCGAAGCGCGCCTGCGCTTCGTGGTTGACCACCGGCGGCGAGGCGCGCCGGAAGAACACATCGGCGGTGCAGCCGTGCGCCTGGGCGATGCCGCCGGCCAGCCGGCGCAGCCCCTCCTCGATGCGGTCGAGCGCGTCGACCGAGAAGGTGCGCACGGTACCGCCCACTGCCGCCGTGTCCGGGATCACGTTGGGCGCGTCCGAACCCTGCAGCTGGGTCACTGCCAGCAGTGCCCGCTCGGTGGAATTGACGACCCGCGGCACCAGCGACTGCAGCTGCTGGGCGAGGTCGATCGCGGCGCCGACCGGGTCGATGCCGGTGTGCGGCATCGACGCATGGGTGCCGCGGCCGGTCAGGGTCACGCGCCAGGTGTTGCTGGAGGCCATCAGCGCGCCGTGGTTGAGCGCGAAGCCGCCGACGTTGCCGATCGGGAAGTTGTGCAGCGCGAACACCGCGTCGCAGGGGAAGCGCTCGAACAGCCCGTCCTCGATCATCTTGAGCGCGCCCGCCTTGCCCATCTCCTCGGCCGGCTGGAAGATGAAGTTCACCGTCCCGCTGAAGTCCCGCGCGCGCGAAAGATGCCAGGCCGCGGCCAGCAGCATCGTGGTGTGCCCGTCGTGGCCGCAGGCGTGCATGCGGCCGTCGTGCCTGGAACGGTGCGGGAAACGGTTCTCCTCCTGCAGCGGCAGGGCATCGAGGTCGGCGCGCAGGCCGATCGCGCGCGGGCCGTCGCCGCAGCGCAGGACGCCCACGACGCCGGTGCCGGCGATGCCGGTGTGGACCTCGATCCCCCACTCGCTCAGCAGCTCGGCGACGAGCTTGGAGGTGCGGTGCTCCTCGAAGCCGAGTTCCGGATGGGCATGGATGTCGCGGCGCAGCGCGACGAAGCGGGAGACGTCCGCGAAAGAGTCGACGATCTTCATGGCGGGCCAGTATAGGAGCCGCCTTGCCGATGCGCTGGGGTGCTGGCGCGCCGGCTGCGCCTCAGAACGGCGGCTTGGGCATGCCTTTCATGCCGCCCATGCGCTTCATCATCTTCATCAGGCCGCCGCCCTTCATCTTCTTCATCATGCCCTGCATCTGATCGAACTCGTTGAGCAGCCGGTTCACCTCCTGGACCTGCACGCCGGCGCCGGCGGCGATGCGGCGCTTGCGGGTGGCCTTGATGAGGTCGGGCTTGCGCCGCTCCAGCGGCGTCATGCTGCAGATGATCCCCTCCTTGCGGCGGATGTCGCGCTCGGCCTTGTCCATGTCGACCTGGCCGGCCTTGGCCTGCATCTGCGCCGGCAGCTTGTCCATCAGGGTGGCCAGGCCGCCCATCTGTTTCATCTGCTGGATCTGCGAGAGGAAGTCGTTGAGGTCGAAACCCTCGCCGCTCTTGACCTTGGCCGCCAGCTTCTGCGCGGCCTCCATGTCGACGCCGGCGGTGACCTGCTCGACCAGCGCGACGATGTCGCCCATGCCCAGGATGCGCCCGGCGTGGCGCTCGGCGTCGAACACCTCCAGCCCGTCGATCTTCTCGGACACGCCGGCGAACTTGATGGGCGCGCCCGTGATCTGCCGCACCGACAGCGCGGCGCCGCCGCGCGAGTCGCCGTCCATCTTGGTCAGCACGATGCCGGTCAGCGGCAGCGCCTCCCTGAACGCCTTGGCGGTGTTGACCGCATCCTGGCCCTGCATCGCGTCCACCACGAACAGCGTCTCGACCGGCTTGAGCGCGGCATGCAGCTCCTTGATCTCGCGCATCAGCGCCTCGTCGATCGCCAGCCGGCCGGCGGTGTCGACCAGCAGCACGTCGAAGTACTGCCGGCGGGCGTGGTCCAGCGCGGCGCGGGCGATGTCCAGCGGCTTCTGGTCGGGCGAGCTGGGGAACCACTCGGCGCCGGCCTGCCGGGTCACTGTCTTGAGCTGCTCGATGGCCGCGGGGCGGTAGACGTCGCCGGAGACGGTGAGCACCTTCTTCTTGCGTTTCTCGATCAGGTGCTTGGCCAGCTTGGCCGTGGTGGTGGTCTTGCCGGCGCCCTGCAGGCCGGCCATCAGGATCACCGCCGGCGGCTGGGCCGCCAGGTTGATGTCGGAGACGCCCTCGCCCATGGTGGCGACCAGCTCGCGGTTGACGATGCCCACCAGCGCCTGGCCGGGGTTGAGCGAGCCCACCACCTCCTGGCCCAGCGCCTTGTCCTTCACGCGGGCGACGAAGTCGCGCACCACCGGCAGCGCCACGTCGGCCTCCAGCAGGGCCATGCGCACCTCGCGCAGCATGTCCTGCACGTTGGATTCGGTGATGCGCGCCTGGCCGCGCATTTCCTTGACCAGGCGGGAGAGTTTGTCGGAGAGGGCGGAGGCCATGGGAAAAAGCCTTAGTGATGCGCCTTGCGAACGCTTCGGCGGGCGCCGGGCAAGGGCTAAACTGCGGGACCATGATTCTAGCCAGTGCGTCCCCGGCGAGCGTGGCCCTGGCACTGGCTGCCGCGGCGGCCTATGCCGTGCCGGCCGCGGCCGCGCCCCGGCTGTCCGAGCGCGGGGCGCGGCTGGCATTGTGGGCGGCCTGGCTGCTGCACGCCGTGGTGCTGGGCTGGACCTTGCTGGGCCTGGGACAGCCGCAGGGGCCGCGTTTCGGTTTCGCGCCCGCGCTGTCGGTCACGGCCTGGCTGGTGCTCACGGTGTACGCGATCGAACGCCAGCTGTTCCCCCAGCTGCAGGCGCGCTGGGTGCTGGGTGCCCTGGGCGCGGCGGCCATCCTGCTGGCACTGGTGTTCCCCGGCACGCCGCTGCACGTCAGCGCGTCGCCCTGGCTGCCGCTGCACTGGGCCCTGGGCATCGCCTCCTACGGCCTGTTCGCGGCGGCGGTGGTCCATGCCTGGCTGATGCGCCGCGCCGAAAAGCAGATCCGGCAGGCCAGCGACGCCCAGGCCGGCGTGCCGCTGCTGACGCTGGAGCGGCTCACCTTCCGCTTCGCGGGGGCCGGCTTCGTGCTGCTGTCGGCCACGCTGCTGGCCGGGCTGCTGTTCGGCGAGGCGGTGTACGGCCCGGGCCGTCCCTGGCGCTGGGACCACAAGACGGCGTTCTCGGTGATGGCCTGGCTGGCCTTCGCGCTGCTGCTGGTCGGGCGCGCGCGCTTCGGCTGGCGCGGCCGCACCGCGGTGCGGGTGCTCTACACCGGCTCGCTGCTGCTGCTGCTGGCCTACGTGGGCTCGCGTTTCGTGATCGAAGTCGTGCTGGGGCGCGCGCTGTGAAGTACCTGGTGCTGCTCGGCATCCTGCTGGTGGTGTATCTGCTGTGGCGCGCGCAGCGCGGGCGCGAGGCGCGTGAAGCGCCGCCGCAGGCGCCGGCGCCGACGGCCGCGTCAGGCCTGCCGCAGGACATGGTGCGCTGCCCGGTATGTGCCCTGCACCTGCCCAAGTCCGATGCCGTGCCCGGCCAGCATGGCCGCCTTTATTGCAGCGCCGACCACCGGTTGCTGGGCGACCGCTAGCAAGGCATCCCATGGGCGGCCCCTCCACCGTCGCGCCCTGGGCCGACCTGTCCACCCCCTCCGAGCCCCTGGCCGAGGATTCCGCCTTCTTCCGCCTCTGGCGCGGCTTCGGCACCGCGCGGGTGGCGGTGGCCGCCGTCCTGCTGGCCCTGCTGGGGGCGATGTTCGCGATGGGGCCGCCCAGCCCGGACCACCACTGGCTGCTGGGCCTGTGCGCCACCTACTTCGCCGCCACCGTCGCGGTGCGGCTGTTCACGCGGCCCCTGGCGCCCGGGCGCCAGGCGCATCTGCGCTGGGTGCCCACCATCGGCATCGACCTGCTGGCGATCTCCGCGCTGCAGTACCTGCAGGCCGGCGGACTGAACTACTCGCCGTTGTTCGCCATCCCGGTGCTGATGGCCTCGGTGCTGGGCTCGGTGCTGCTGGCTTTCGGAACCGCCGCGGCCGTCACCTTGCTGCTGCTGGCCGACGCCTGGCTGCTGTCGCTGCAGGCCGATCCCGCGCCGCGCTTCCTGCAGGCCGGGCTCACCGGGTTCGGCTACTTCGCGCTGGCCCTGCTGGCCAACCAGCTGGCGGTGCGGCTGGCGCGCGAGGAGAAGAGGGCCCGCCTGAGCCAGCGCGCGGCCCGCCTGCAGGCCCAGGTGAACGAACTGGTGATCGAAACCCTGGGCGACGGCGTGCTGGTGCTGGACATCACGGGTTCCGTGCATGCGGCCAACCCGGCGGCGCGCGAGATGCTGGGCTGCACCGACCTGCCGGTCGGGCGGCCCTTCGCGCTCGGCGCCCGGCGGGAATGGGTGCGGTTGCTGGACCTGGCGCAACTGACCTTCCAGATGCACGAGGCCCGGCGCGGCGAGATCTCGCTGCCGACGGCCGCGGGGCAGCCGCGCCGCATCCGGGTGCGCACCCGCCTGGCCGCGCCGGGCAGGACCCTGGGCGAGAACCTGTGCCTGGTGTTCCTGGAGGACCTGCGCGAAATGGAAGCCCGGCTGCGCACCGAGAAGCTGGCGGCCATGGGCCGCATGTCCACCGCCGTCGCCCACGAGATCCGCAACCCGCTGGCGGCCATCACCCAGGCCAATGCGCTGCTCGAGGAAGACCTGGCCGATCCCGGCCTGCGCCAGCTCAGCGGCCTGATCCGCCAGAACGCCCAGCGCCTGTCACAGATCGTGGAGGAGATCCTGAACGTCGCGCGGGTGCAGCAGCCGGGCGCCGCCGCCCCGGTGCTGGCGCTGGACGCCAGCGTGGACCAGGCCTGCCGCGACTGGGCGCAGCAGACGCGCAGCGGCGAAAGGCTGCAGCTGTCGCTGCACGCACCGAACCTGCAGGTGCAGTTCGACGAGGACCACCTGCGGCGCATCCTGGTGAACCTGCTGGACAACGCCCTGCGCTACGCCGGCCAGCAGCCCGATTCGCTGCAGGTCGCCACCTCCAGCGACGGCGCGCAGGCGGCCCTGTCGGTGTGGAGCGACGGCCCGCCGCTGGAACCCGGCGTGCAGCGCCACCTGTTCGAGCCCTTCTTCTCCTCCGAGAGCCGCTCCAGCGGCCTGGGGCTGTACATCTGCCGCGAGCTGTGCGAGCGGCACGGCGCCCAGATCGGCTACCGCCGCTCCTGCATCCCGGGCGCGGCGTCTCGCGAAGGCAACGAGTTCTTCGTCAGCTTCCGCCTGACGCACGGCCGGCAGGCCGGCGGCGGCAGGCCCGCTGCCACAATGAGCGCCTGATGTCACAAGCCGTTGCCGCCACCGCCCAGGTGCTCGTCGTGGACGACGAACCCGACCTGCGCACCCTGTACGAGCTGACCCTGCTGCGCGAGGGCTACCGCGTGGACTCCGCCGGCACGCTGGCCGAGGCGGCCGACCTGCTGCAGGCCAAGCGCTTCGATGCCGTGATCACCGACATGCGGCTGCCCGACGGCCTGGGACTGGAGCTGCTGCAGCGTCTGGTGGCCGAGCAGCGCCCCGAGCGCTGCGTGGTCATGACGGCCTATGGTTCGGCCGAGAACGCGGTGGAGGCGCTCAAGGCCGGCGCCTTCGACTACCTCACCAAGCCGGTGGACCTCAAGCAGTTCCGCAGCGTGGTGGCTTCCGCCATCCGCGAGAGCGAGGCGCTGCCCCTGCGGACGCAGGCCGCGCCCCGGCCGGCCGCGGGCGAGGCCGCGCCCGCCGGCGCCCAGCACGCGCTGCAGCGGCTGGTGGGCGGCTCGCCAGCCATGCAGCAGGTCAAGGACCGCATCGCCAAGGTGGCCCGCAGCATGGCGCCGGTGCTGGTGCGCGGCGAATCGGGAACCGGCAAGGAGCTGGTGGCGCGCGCCATCCACGCCTGCAGCCACCGCGCCGAGGGGCCGTTCGTGGCGGTGAACTGCGGCGCCATCCCCGAGTCGCTGCTGGAAGCCGAGTTCTTCGGCGCGCGCAAGGGCTCCTACACCGGCGCCACGGCCGACCGCGAGGGCTATTTCCAGGCGGCGCGGGGGGGCACCCTGTTCCTGGACGAGATCGGCGATCTGCCGCTGGCCATGCAGTCCAAGCTGCTGCGCGCCATCCAGGAGCGCCAGGTGCGCTCGCTGGGCTCCACCCAGGAGGACGCGGTCGACGTGCGCATCGTCAGCGCCACGCACAAGGACCTGGCGGCCGAGGTCCAGTCGGGCCGCTTCCGGCAGGACCTGTACTACCGCCTCAACGTGATCGAGATTCTGGTGCCGCCGCTGCGCGAGCGCCGCGAGGACCTGCCGGCGCTGTGCCAGGCCCTGCTGGCCCGCATCGCGCAGGAGACCGGCATGGCCGTGCCGGTGCTGTCCGGCGTGGTCCTGCAGCAGCTGGCTTCCCATCCCCTGCAGGGCAACGTGCGCGAGCTGGAGAACCTGCTGCACCGTGCCGTGGCGCTGTCCGACGGCAACGAGCTGCAGGTCGACGCCACGCCGACCCCGGCCGCGGCCGCGCAGGAACCCGCGGCAGCGACCGCGGCTGCTGCCCCCGCGGCAGCCGTCGTCGCGGACGAGCCCATGCCGTCGGACTTGCAGGCCTACCTGGACCAGCAGGAGCGAGAGATCCTGGTCAAGGCGCTGCACGAGAGCGGCTTCAACCGCACGGCCGCGGCCCAGCGGCTGGGCCTGAGCCTGCGGCAGATCCGCTACCGCATCGCGCGGCTGGCGATCGCCGCGCCGGGCGACGATGCACCCGACCACCCCGCCGCCTGAGGCCGGCTCCCTGCTCTGGCAGGGCGGCTGGTACCGCTTCGCGCGGCGGCTGGATTCGCCCAACTTCGGACCCCGCCCCGCCGGCGCCGACATCGACCTGATCGTGGTGCACTCCATCAGCCTGCCGCCGGGACAGTTCGGCGGCGACCAGGTGCAGGCGCTGTTCAGCAACACGCTGGACTGGGAAGCGCATCCCTACTTCAAGAGCATCGAGGGGATGAAGGTCTCGGCCCATTTCTACATCCGCCGCGGCGGCGAGCTGTGGCAGTTCGTCAGCTGCGACGAGCGCGCCTGGCACGCCGGGGCCTCGCACTACCGGGGACGCGACAACCGCAACGACGACTCCATCGGCATCGAGCTCGAGGGCCTGGAGGGCGACGCCTTCGAGCCCGCCCAGTACGAGGCGCTGGCCGGTCTGTGCGCGGTCCTCGCGCAGGCCTACCCCATCCGCCACATCGCCGGCCACGAGCACATCGCGCCCGGCCGCAAGGGCGATCCCGGCGCCGGCTTCGACTGGCCCCGCCTGCGCCGCAGCCTGGGCTGGCCGGCCTCGCACTTTCCCTCCTGAACGCGCGCCGCGTCGGCAGTGCGCAACGCGGCTGCCGCACGAGCAAGCCATCGCTTGCACGCCCACCGCGCCAGCGGCAGGGCGACCTCCAATGGGCATGCGGGTTGCCGGCCCGATTGGTCCGCCAAGGCGCTTGGTGGCTGCCTGCGCGATGCGCGGGCCGCGTCTTGCGCGGCCTCGCGCCGCGGGCTGCGCCCGAGGTAAAAGTTTGTCTCGCATGTCTACGGAAAAACACTACCTATAGCGCTTGAATTCGCCTTGGCCACTAGATATAGTGCCCCGTCACGGGCCGGCTGCCGCAGCCCCGCCCGCCATAACAACCGCAAGAGGATTCATGCACCCAGCCCTGAGCACCCCCAGCGCCGCCACCGCCGGCGCCGCCGCCTTCGGCGCCTCCGACATCTCCAAGGCCGCCGCCCAGTCCCTCGGCCACTACCAGATCATCCGCCGCAACGGCGCCGTCGTGCCGTTCGAGCCGAACAAGATCGCCATCGCCCTGATGAAGGCCTTCCTGGCGGTGCACGGCACCCAGGGCGCGGCCTCGGCCAGTGTGCGCGAGCAGGTCGACCAGCTGACCCAGGCCGTGGCCCGCGCGCTGATGCGCTCGCGCCCGGGCGGCGGCACCTTCCACATCGAGGACGTGCAGGACCAGGTCGAGCTGGGCCTGATGCGCGGCGGCCACCACGAGGTGGCGCGCGCCTACGTGCTGTACCGCGAGCGCCGCGCCCAGGAGCGTGCCAAGCAGCAGCAGCCCGAGGCGCCGGCCGCGCCGGTGTTCCACGTGCTGGACGGCGGCGAGCGGGTGCCGCTGGACCTGGGCCGCCTGAAGGGCCTGATCGAGGCGGCCTGCGCCGGGCTGGGCGCCGACGTCAAGCCCGACCCCATCGCCGCCGAGACCATGCGCAACCTGTACGACGGCGTTCCGATCGACGAGGTCTACAAGGCGTCCATCCTGGCCGCGCGCACGCTGATCGAGAAGGACCCCGACTACACCTACGCCACGGCGCGGCTGCTGCTGCACACCATCTTCAAGGAGGTGCTGGGTCGCGACATCGAGCCGGCCGAGATGGCGGCCAGCTATGCCGACTACTTCCCCGGCTTCATCAAGAAGGGCGTGGAGGCCGAGCTGCTCAACCCCGAGCTGCTGCAGTACGACCTGCAGCGCCTGGGCGCCGCCCTGAAGGCCGACCGCGACCTGAAGTTCGACTACCTGGGCCTGCAGACCCTGTACGACCGCTACTTCCTGCACGTGCGCAAGACGCGCATCGAGCTGCCGCAGGCCTTCTTCATGCGCGTGGCCATGGGCCTGGCCCTGAACGAGATCGACCGCGAGGCCCGCGCCATCGAGTTCTACGAGGTGCTGTCCAGCTTCGACTTCATGTCCAGCACGCCCACGCTGTTCAACAGCGGCACGCTGCGCTCCCAGCTGTCGTCCTGCTACCTGACCACGGTGCCGGACGACCTGGACGGCATCTACGAGTCGATCAAGGAGAACGCGCTGCTGTCCAAGTTCGCCGGCGGCCTGGGCAACGACTGGACGCGGGTGCGCGCCCTGGGCAGCCACATCAAGGGCACCAACGGCGAGTCGCAGGGCGTGGTGCCCTTCCTCAAGGTGGTCAACGACACGGCCGTGGCCGTGAACCAGGGCGGCAAGCGCAAGGGCGCGGTCTGCACCTACCTGGAGAGCTGGCACCTGGACATCGAGGAATTCCTGGAGCTGCGCAAGAACACCGGCGACGACCGGCGCCGCACCCACGACATGAACACGGCCAACTGGATTCCCGACCTGTTCATGCGCCGCGTCATGGAAAAGGGCGAGTGGACCCTGTTCTCGCCCTCCTCCGTGCCCGACCTGCACGACCTGTTCGGCGCCGCCTTCGAAAAGGCCTACGTCGCCTATGAAGAAAAGGCGAAACGCGGCGAGATCAAGCCCAGCAAGACGGTGCAGGCCACCGACATGTGGCGCAAGATGCTCAGCATGCTGTTCGAGACCGGCCATCCCTGGATCACCTTCAAGGATGCCTGCAACGTGCGCTCGCCGCAGCAGCACGCCGGCGTGGTGCACTCGTCCAACCTGTGCACCGAGATCACGCTCAACACCAGCGATGCCGAGACGGCGGTATGCAACCTGGGCTCGATCAACCTGCTGCAGCACCTCAAGGACGGGGGGGTGGACCACGCCAAGCTCAAGCGCACCATCGCCACCGCGATGCGCATGCTCGACAACGTGATCGACATCAACTACTACGCCGTCAAGAAGGCGCGCGACTCCAACCTGCGGCACCGCCCGGTGGGCCTGGGCGTGATGGCCTTCCAGGACGCGCTGTACGAGCTGCGCATCCCCTACGCCTCGCAGGCCGCGGTGGAGTTCGCCGACCGGTCGATGGAGGCCGTGTGCTACTACGCCTACTGGGCCTCAACCGAGCTGGCCCGTGAGCGCGGCCGCTACTCCAGCTACAAGGGCTCGCTGTGGGACAAGGGCGTGCTGCCGCCGGACACGCTGGAGCTGCTGGCGCAGCAGCGCGGCGGCTGGGTGGAGGTCGACCGTTCGGCCACGCTGGACTGGGATGCCCTGCGCAAGAAGATCGCCCAGGACGGCATGCGCAACTCCAACTGCGTGGCCATCGCGCCGACGGCGACCATCTCCAACATCATCGGCGTGGACGCGTCCATCGAGCCGTGCTTCGGCAACCTGTCGGTCAAGTCCAACCTGTCGGGCGAGTTCACCGTGATCAACCACTACCTGGTGCGCGACCTCAAGCGCCTGGGCCTGTGGGACGACGTGATGGTGATGGACCTCAAGCATTTCGACGGCTCCCTGCGGCCCATCGACCGCGTGCCGCAGGACGTCAAGTCGCTGTACGCCACCGCCTTCGAGGTCGAGCCCGTATGGCTGGTCGAGGCCGCCGCCCGCCGCCAGAAGTGGATCGACCAGGCCCAGTCGCTCAACATCTACATGGCCGGCGCCTCGGGCAAGAAGCTGGACGAGACCTACAAGCTGGCCTGGACGCGCGGCCTGAAGACCACCTACTACCTGCGCACCATCAGCGCCACCCACAGCGAGAAGTCGACCGTCACCTCCGGCCGCCTCAACGCGGTGTCGAACGGCGGCTCCTCCGCTGGCGGCATGAGCGCGCTCGACGCGGCGGCCGCCGCCGCGCAGGCCCAGATGAACGCGGCTCCGGCCAGCGACATCAAGTTCTGCGCGATCGACGATCCGAGCTGCGAGGCCTGCCAGTGATGGCCGCGTGAGGGGAACTGTCGGCGTTCTCCGACAGGACGTCGACGCAATCGAGCAACAAAATCGGGCGGCGATGTGAACAGACACTTTTCAATTCACATCGCCGCTCTCATAATGAGAGCATTGGAAAACCTATGTTGACCTGGGACGACGAAGTCAAGCCCACACCGCCAACACCTTCGTTCGGCGCCCCCCAATTTGGTGGACGCCAGGATGTCGTTTCCTCCTTCGCCGGACGCGAAGCCCCGCTTGCGCTGGCCGGCATCGCCACCGTTCCCGCCACGCCCGCCGCCACGCAGGTTCCTGCCGCCGCTTCCAGCGTGCAGTCCAGCTCGCAGCGCCGCGTGCAGGCGGCCGACAAGCGCATCATCAACGGCCAGACCGACGTCAACCAGCTGGTGCCCTTCAAGTACAAGTGGGCCTGGGAGAAGTACCTGGCCACCTGCGCCAACCACTGGATGCCGCAGGAAGTGAACATGACGCGCGACATCGCGTTGTGGAAGGACCCGAACGGCCTGTCCGAGGACGAGCGCCGCGTCATCAAGCGCAACCTCGGCTTCTTCGTCACCGCCGACTCGCTGGCCGCCAACAACATCGTGCTGGGCACCTACCGCCACATCACGGCGCCCGAGTGCCGCCAGTTCCTGCTGCGCCAGGCCTTCGAGGAGGCCATCCACACCCACGCCTACCAGTACATCGTGGAGTCGCTGGGCCTGGACGAGAGCGAGATCTTCAACGCCTACCACGAGGTCCCGTCCATCCGCGACAAGGACCAGTTCCTGATCCCGTTCATCGACGCGATCATGGACCCGAACTTCCACACCGGCACGCCCGAGAACGACCAGACCCTGCTCAAGAGCCTGATCGTCTTCGCCTGCCTGATGGAAGGCCTGTTCTTCTACGTCGGCTTCACCCAGATCCTGGCGCTGGGCCGGCAGAACAAGATGACCGGCGCCGCCGAGCAGTACCAGTACATCCTGCGCGACGAGTCGATGCACTGCAACTTCGGCATCGACCTGATCAACCAGCTCAAGCTGGAGAACCCGCACCTGTGGACGGCCGATTTCAAGGCCGAGATCAAGTCGCTGTTCCAGAAGGCCGTCGAGCTCGAGTACCGCTATGCCGAGGACACCATGCCGCGCGGCGTGCTGGGCCTCAACGCGTCCATGTTCAAGGGCTACCTGCGCTACATCGCGAACCGCCGCGCCACGCAGATCGGCCTGGAAGCGCTCTTCCCGAACGAGGAGAACCCGTTCCCCTGGATGAGCGAGATGATCGACCTGAAGAAAGAGCGCAATTTCTTTGAAACCCGCGTGATCGAGTACCAGTCGGGTGGCGCGCTTTCCTGGGATTGAACGCAACTGCGACAGGTATGAGCAAGAGTTCCGCCCGCATCCCGACCGGCCGCAGAGCCGGCGGCGCGCGGGCCACGGTGTTCGTGGGGCTGGGCGTCTGCCCAACCGCATGGATCGCTTCGCGCACCCAACAGCGTGAAGTGCTTCTTTAGTTGAGTTGATCGACTTGAACAGGAGATAGACATGGCAACTGCAAAGAAACCGGCCGCCAAGAAGGCCGCTGCGAAGAAGGCCCCGGCCAAGAAGGCCGTCGCCAAGAAGACCACGGCGAAGAAGGCTGTCGCCAAGAAGGCGCCGGCGAAGAAGACCGTCGCCAAGAAGGCGCCCGCCAAGAAGGTCGCGGCCAAGAAGGCCCCGGCGAAGAAGGCGGCTGCCAAGAAGGCGCCGGCGAAGAAGGCCACCGCCAAGAAGGCCCCCGCGAAAAAGGCCGCTGCGAAGAAGACCGCGGCCAAGAAGCCCGCCGCGAAAAAGGCCGCCGCCAAGAAAGCAGCGAAAAAGCCCGCTGCGAAGAAAGCTGCGAAAAAGCCTGCTGCCAAGCCCGCCGCCAAAGCCGCTGCGGCACCGGCTGCGTCTGCGCCCGCGGCCCAGACCACGCTGAACCCGCAGGCAGCCTGGCCTTTCCCGACGGCTTCCAAGCCCTGAAGCGGCCGTACGCGCTTCGATCCCAGCCCGGCTTCGGCCGGGCTTTTTCTTTGGACTCGGCTTGGCCGGGCTTTTTCTTTCCCCGCTACTTGCGCACCGAGACCAGCTCGATCTCGAAGTTCAGGGTGGCGTTAGGCGGGATGACGCCGCCGGCGCCGCGTTCGCCGTAGGCGATGGCGGGCGGGCAGGTCAGGCGCGCCTTGCCGCCGGGCTTCATGCGCTGCACGCCTTCGGTCCAGCAGGGGATCACGCGGTTGAGGGGGAATTCGGTGGGCTCGCCGCGCTTGTACGAGCTGTCGAACTCCCGGCCATCGGGGAACGTTCCCCGGTAGTGCACCCTCACGGTGTCCGTGGCGGCCGGCGAGGCGCCGCTGCCCTCCTTGAGCGACTGGTAGACCAGACCGCTGGGCGTGGTGACCGGCGCCGGCGCCTGGGCCAATGCGGCCCCCGTCAGCAAGGACAGCGCCGCGGCGCCCATGGTGAATCGCATGTTCTCTCCTGGTTTCATGCAAACAAATTCATAGCTCGCCGGCCGCCAGCGCCATGCGCCGGCGCAGCCGCTGCGCCTGGGCCGGGTCGCCGGCCTGCTCGGCGCGTTGCGCCTGGGCCCCCAGCCAGGCCAGCAGCGCCCGGCGCCAGCCCTGCGCCGACGCCGTGTCGGCCGCCAGCTCCAGCACCTGCGGGTCGGCCCGGCCGGAACGCACCAGCACGCCGGCCGCCACCAACCGCGCCAGTGGGTCTTCGATGGATCGCAGCGCCGCGGCGCCGGTGGCGCCCCCGGCGACGGCCCGGTGCTGCGGCGGCAGCAGACCAGTGTCAGCCGGCTCACCGGCCAGGTAGGCCGCATAGGCGCGCTCGGCGGGCGCCGCATCGGCGCGCAGCGCATCGAAGCCCGGGCAGGGCCCGAACGCCAGGCTGGCCACCTGCAAGGCGCAGCGATTGAGTTCGGCCCGCGCCACCAGCGCCGGCTGGCCGGTGGCCGCCAGCTCGGCGCGGGCCCGCGCGAATTCCGCATCGGCCGCGCGGGTGCTGCCGGCCAGGAAGGCCTGCTGGTAGCGCTCGATGGCGCCCCGTGCATTGAGCTGCCATTGCGGCGCCGGCGGGCGGCTGCCGCAGGCGGCCGACAGCACGGCGGCGGCGAGCACGGCCAGGGTCGCTCTTAGGCTCACGGAAGCTTCACCTCGGCGTCGCGGGCGAACGGCCAGCGCCGGTTGATGTCGTTGATCAGGCCTTCGATCTGCCGCAGGTTGGATTCCACCTCGCCGCGCAGCTGGCCCAGGTCGGCGGTGGCACCGCGCACGTTGGCGCCGACCGCCTGCGCCTCCTGCAGCACCGCATCCACCTTGCGCAGGCTGGCGCGGGTGTCGGCCAGCAGGCCATTGAGTTGCTGCACGGTGGCGCGTGCCTCGGGCACCACGCCCTGCGGACCGAACACCTGCGTATCGGCGCGCCCGGCCAGCTGGTCCATGCGCGCCAGCAGCGTGTTGGTGCGTTCCAGGGCGGCCAGCAGCTTGCGCGCGTCGTTCTCGTTGCCGAACAGCACACCCAGCGCACCCTGCGGGCCCTTGAGCTTGTCCGTGGTGGCCTGCAGGTTGGCCAGCGTCGCGCCCAGCGCCCCGTCCTGCGCCGTCATCGCGTTCAGGTTGCCCAGCAGCTCCCGCGCCGCGGCGATGACGCGCGGGATCTCGGCCGCCGCATCGCCGCGCAGCACCGGCCGCTCGGCCCGCGGCGGCAGCGGCGGGTCCGTCAGCACCCCGGTGAACGCCTTGATGCTGGTGCCGCCGACGACGCCGCGCTCCAGCGTGAACACGCTGCTGGTGCGCAGCCAGTGCGCGTCCTTGGCGGCCACGTCGATCAGGATGCGCACGTTGCCGGTCTCGCCCAGCTCCACGCCGCGCACCCGGCCGATGGGAAAGCCCGAGAAGGTCATGTCCATGCCCACGATCACGCCTTCGGAATCATCGGTGGTCAGCACCAGCCGCTGGGTGGGCTCGAACACGCCCCGGGCGTATAGGACGTACAGCGCCGCCGCCGCCACCAGGGCCGCCGTGAACAACAGGAGCAGCCGCGCCTTGAGCTCGAGGTGCCGCACCGGCGCATCGGGTCCTGGAGCGGCGGGGTGCGAAGGTGGAGGTGGATGCTGTGCGGCCATGGGATCAGATGTAGTTGCCCATGAGGGAAACCGCCTCCAGCAGCAGCAGCACCGCGAACATGCGCACCAGGCCCTGCAGCGCCGCGCTTTCGCGCGAGCCGCCGGCATCGCCATCGTGCAACGCCGAGGCCAGCGGGATGATGGAGACCGCCAGGCTGAAGAACAGCGTCTTGAGCACGAAGATCAGCGACACCGAGGGGTTGAAGATGCGGCCGAAGACGCGGGTATAGGCCGGCAGGCCGGCGGGCGTGGGGCCGTAGACGGCCAGGTAGGCCAGCACGATGGCGACCGCGCAGCTCAACGCGGCCAGGGTGACCACCGAAAACAGCCCGGCCAGCATGCGCGGCAGCACCTCCACCGCCAAAGGATGCAGCCCGCGCCCCTGCAATTCGGTGAAATGGCCGCTGCGCCGCATGTCGGCCAGCGCCGCGCCGTTCGGGATGGTGCAGCGCAAGGCCACGAACAGCGCCGCGGTCAGCGGGATCAGCTCCAGCACCAGCACGCGGATCACCATCTCCAGCGCGTACTGCGACAGGCCATAGCTGGCCGCCGTGACGACCACGATGCGGGTGATGACCAGCGTCAGCAGCGCGCACAACAGCGTGAACCCGAGCAGGATGGGCGCGGTGTCCAGGTACAGGTGCCGCGCCAGCGCCGCGCGCATGCGCGGGCGGCCGTAACTGGAGGGTGACAGCGCCAGCACCAGCAGCACCGCGCCCAGCCAGACGATGCGGCCCCAGCCGGCCAGCCACCGCAAGGGCGCGCCGCCGGCCGGGCCCAGCGAACGGTACCAGGACGGCGCGCTTGTCATGCGGCGGATGATAGCGGCGCGGCACGGGCCGCAGAAGCGGCTACAGCTGGTAGCAACTGGCCGAAGCAGACGCGAGCATCAGGGCTGCGTGACGGCGTGACGAAAGGTGGAGGAGTTGCTCGCGAGGCACGAAGCGCGCCGGCACCCGAAGAAGGGGCGGCGCGCCGGCGACGCGATCAGTTGACGGCTTGGCGGTAGCTGCGCACCAGGGGCTGGGCCTTGTCCTCTTCGGGCGGCAGGTAGATGGTGGTGCGGTCGATCTTGGAATCAAAAGCGGCGAGCTCGGCGCTGGCACTGCGGATCACGGCCCGGTCCAGCGGATGGCATTGGCGCTGGCTCAGTTTCTTCAGCTGCTCCGACTGATCGATCATCTCGCGCACGCGGGCGGGATCCATCATCAGGGCGAAAGGGTTGGCGGCCGCGGTTGCTGTTCTCATTCGCTGAACTCCTTCAAGTTTTTGACGCTGTTTCGAGTTCAGCAACTGTCGCCGCAAGGCCGCTTTTGTAACGTCAGGTCCGTTCGTAACACCTTGTAGGACGCCCGCCTACGGCCGGAAGGACGCGGTGGATGGGGTGCGGGCCGCGTAGCACAATGCATTCATGCCCCACATGCCTCCCTTGATCGAACCGACTCGCCACATCGAGCCCGAGCATGCCCTGGCGCAGGTGCGCGCCATCTATTCGCAGCAGATCGGCCATCTGCGCGAGGCCATGCAGCGCTTTGTCGCGGGCGGCAACCTGCCCGGCCGCGTGCGCGGCTGCTACCCCTATGTTCGCATCCACGTCGACAGCCTGCTGCCGCAGGCCACGCTGGAGAACCTGGGCCTGTCCTATGGCTTCGTGGCCGGCGCAGGCCGCTACGAGACCACGCTGACGCGGCCCGACCTGTACGCCAACTACTACCTCGAGCAGTTCCGCCTGCTGCGGCAGAACCACGGCGTGGAGCTGGAGGTGGGCACCAGCACGCAGCCCATTCCGGTGCATTTTTCCTTTGCCGAGAACGACCATGTCGAGGGGACGCTGTCGGCGCAGCGGCGCCTGATGCTGCGCGACCTGTTCGACCTGCCCGACCTGGGAGCCATGGACGACGGCATCCCCAACGGCACCTGGGACGCGCACCCGGACGAGGCGCAGCCGCTGTCGCTGTTCACCGCGGCGCGCGTGGACTACTCGCTGCACCGGCTGCGGCACTACACCGGGACCGCGCCCGACTGGTTCCAGAACTTCGTGCTGTTCACCAATTACCAGTTTTACATCGACGAGTTCGTGCGGCTCGGGCATGAGGCCATGGCCGATCCGGCCAGCGAGTACACCGCCTTCGTCGAGCCCGGCAACGTGGCGACGCGGCGCACCGGCCTGGCCGCCGACGCACCCGAGCTCGGGCGGCTGGCCGGCCAGCCCCAGGGAGCGGCGCCGGCGCGGCTGCCGCAGATGCCGGCCTACCACCTGATGCGCCCGGGCCATGGCGGCATCACCATGGTCAACATCGGCGTCGGCCCGGCCAATGCCAAGACCATCACCGACCACATCGCCGTGCTGCGGCCGCATGCCTGGATGATGCTGGGCCACTGCGCCGGCCTGCGCAACAGCCAGCAGCTGGGCGACTACGTGCTGGCCCATGCCTACGTGCGCGAGGACCACGTGCTGGACGAGGAGCTGCCGCTGTGGGTGCCGATCCCAGCGCTGGCCGAGATCCAGCTGGCGCTGGAGAAGGCGGTGGCCGACGTCACGCAGTGCCAGGGGGCCGAGCTCAAGCGCATCATGCGCACCGGCACCGTGGCCTCCACCGACAACCGCAACTGGGAGCTGCTGCCCGGGAACCAGCCGCAGCGCCGCTTCAGCCAGAGCCGGGCCGTGGCGCTGGACATGGAAAGCGCCACCATCGCGGCCAACGGCTTCCGCTTCCGCGTGCCCTACGGCACCCTGCTGTGCGTCAGCGACAAGCCGCTGCACGGCGAGATCAAGCTGCCCGGCATGGCCAACCAGTTCTACCGCGAGCGGGTCGACCAGCACCTGCGCATCGGCATGCGCGCCATCGAGATCCTGCGCGCCGGCGGCAGCCAGCGACTGCACAGCCGCAAGCTCAGAAGCTTCGACGAGGTGGCGTTCCAGTAGCAGCGGACGGCCGTAACCTACTGGCCGGCGTGGATGCCGGTGAGCTCCACCAATTCGTCGATGTGGAACCTGCCGGTTCCGGCATTGCCCGTGGTGCGGCTGTACGCTTCGAACTTCACGGGCCGGCGCAGCTCCGTGGAGAACCACAGGGTGGCACGGTACCGTGCGCGCGCGATGGCGTTGCCCTCCAACCGTTCGGCCCACCCCTCCAGGTCGATGCGGGACGCCCGGACAGGACCTGCTTTCGTTTGCACCGTGAACTCGCCCGCTGCCTGGGCCGTGAGGTCGTAACGCGTCCGCCGGCCATGGAAGGTATTGGTGAATTGCACCGGCCAGGCACCTCGCAGCATTTTGCCGCCGGGCATCCAGCCGCCGGGCGGCGTCACCGCATCGAGCTCACCCAGCAGCGGAGCCGACATGCTGACGATCTCGCCATTGCGCCGCTCCACGCGCACGCCGGAGTTGAACATCAGCTGTTCACCGTCCGCCCTGTCCACCCGCAGGATCACCGTTTCCGACCGCTGGGTGCTGCGGTCGGTCAGGCGGTAGTCGATGGCATTGCCGACGACAAGCTGCCGCGTCGCGCTGGCCGCGGGCGGGAGGGTGGCCGCAGCGGCGTTTGCGGCAGCGGCGGCGGGTTGCGCGCCGCTCGGCTTTGTGCCGTCGGCGTCCGAGCCTGCCGACGAGGACTGCACCCGCGAAGCAGTGCCGGGCAAGGCTGCGAGCACGGTTCCCTCGCGCTCGTCCTTCCGGTCGAGGATGGCGAACTCGCCAAACACCAGGCGCACCCAGCTGGGATAGGTATACGCCGCACCGGTGTTGTGGTCCACCAGGGCCCCGATGGCGCCGCCCACGAGGATGTTGCCCGCCAATGCCGCGTTGGCCCGCGAAACCAGGCGGGCACTGGCCTCCGGCTGGCCCGGGCTGGCGCACTTGATGTCCAGGTCCTTGCTGGACCGGCGCACGGGCGTTGACGACCCGGACCGCGCCATCACGACGCCATGGTCATTCGACAGCGTGCACTCCGCGTCGTCGATCACGACGCCCTTGGCCGTCTCGGTCTCTATGCGCAGCGCGTGGGTCGTGCCCTGCGTCACCGATGCGCAGCCTGCACACAGCAGCACTGCCAAGCCGCCTGCCAGTGATCTCATGTCCCCTCCTGTGTGGATGGAGACGATTATGGATGGGCTTGCCGCCGTGGCTACATGGCCGAGGCGGCTGTGGGATCACGCCAACAGCAGCCATGTTGCTCAGTGCGGGATTGCGCTCCCCGCGACGTCCGCCATCGCCTCCCCCAGCCGCACCGGCCGGGTGGGCGCCCAGTCCGGCGTGAAGGTGATCACGCCCTTGGGGAACAGCATGATCACGGTGGAGCCGAGCAGGAAGCGCCCCATCTCCTGGCCCTGGCGCAGCACGATGCGCTGGTCGTCGTAGCGCCACTGGCGCACGCCGCGGGTGCGCGGCGGGTTCACCACGCCGTGCCACACGGTGGCCACGCTGCCCACGATGGTGGCGCCCACCAGCACGTTGACGAAGGGGCCGTACGGGGTGTCAAACACGCAGACCACGCGCTCGTTGCGGGCGAACAGGCCGGGCACGTGGCGCGCCGTCAGCGGGTTGACCGAGAACAGCTCGCCGGGCACGTAGATCATGCGGCGCAGCCGGCCCTCGCAGGGCATGTGGATGCGGTGGTAGTCCTTGGGCGCCAGGTACAGCGTGGCGAAGTGGCCGTGGTCGAACAGGCGCGCCAGCGACTCGTCCCCGCCGACCAGGGCGGTGGTGGAGTAGCTGTGGCCCTTGGCCTGGAAGATCTGGTCGTGCTCGACCGGGCCGAACTGGCTGATGGCCGCGTCCACCGGGCAGACGAGGGGCGCGTCGGCGATCGGCCGCGCGCCCTCGCGCAGCGGCCGGGTGAAGAAATCGTTGAAGCTGGCGTAGCTCTCCACCCGCGGGTCGGCGGCCTCCTCCATGTTCACGCCGTAGTGCGCGATGAAGCGGCGGATCAGGGCGCGCGTCAGCGGCCCGCCGCGCAAGTCGGCGAGCCGGCCCGCCAGCTGCGTGAGCAGCCGCTTGGGCAGCAGGTACTGCTGCGAGATCGGAAGAGGAGGGAGCACGCGCGCCTTCTGCGGTGAGGACGAAACCGAAAATTCTACGGGCCCGTCCGCGTCCTACCGCGTAGGCGGCGCGCCTGCGACACAATAACCGCCCACATGCCCGACGCCGTCGCCATCGCCGAACCGCTGTTCCAGGTCCGCCAGCTCAGCAAGCACTTCGGCAGCACCCGGGTGGTGGACGATCTGTCCTTCCACATCGGCTCCGGCGAGTGCCTGGGGGTCATCGGCCCCAACGGCGCGGGCAAGACCACCACCATCCGCTTGTGCCTGGGCCTGACGGCGCCGGACCAGGGCAGCATCCGCGCGCTGGGCCTGGCCATGCCGCGCGACGCCATGGCCATCAAGAGCCAGCTGGGCGTGGTCAGCCAGTTCGACACCCTGGACCCGGACTTCACCTGCGCCGAGAACCTGATGGTCTACGGCCGCTACTTCGGCATGAAGACGGCGGTCATGCGCGAACGCATCCCGCGGCTGCTGGAATTCGCCGCGCTGTCGCACAAGGCCGATGCCAAGCCCGGCGAGCTGTCCGGCGGCATGCGGCGGCGCCTGTCGCTGGCGCGCGCCCTGATCAACGACCCGCGCCTGCTGCTGCTGGACGAGCCCACCACCGGGCTGGACCCGCAGGCGCGCCACCTGATGTGGGAGCGGCTGCAACTGCTGCTGCAGCAGGGCAAGTCCATCCTGCTGACCACGCATTTCATGGACGAGGCCGAACGCCTGTGCTCTCGCCTGCTGGTGCTGGACCACGGCCGCAAGATCGCCGAAGGCACGCCGCGTGAGCTGATCGCCCTGCACCTGGAGCCCGACGTGGTCGAGGCTTACGGCAATGGCGCGGTCCGGCTGGCCCAGTCGCCGGTGGCGCAGCTCGCCGCGCGCACCGAGGTCAGCGGCGAGACCGTGTTCTTCTACACGCAGGATGCGCGGGCGCTGCTGGACGCGCTGTCGGCGCATCCGGGGCTGCGCACCCTGCACCGCCCGGCCAACCTGGAGGACCTGTTCCTCAAGCTGACCGGCCGCCAGATCCGCGAGGGAGGCTGAGATGAACCCGTCACCCTGGCGCCCGCCCCAGCTGTCGCTGCGCTGGTGGCCCGTGTTCCAGCGCAACCTGCTGGTGTGGCGCAAGCTCGCGGTGCCCAGCCTGCTGGGCAACATCGCCGAGCCGCTGATGTGGCTGGTGGCCTTCGGCTACGGCATGGGCGCGCTGATCGGCCAGGTGCAGCTGGGCGGGCAGGCCGTGCCTTACATCCTGTTCCTGGCCAGCGGCTCCATCTGCATGAGCGCGATGAACGCGGCCTCGTTCGAGGCGCTGTACTCGGCCTTCTCGCGCATGCACGTGCAGAAGACCTGGGATGGCATCATGAACGCGCCAGTGACGCTGGACAACGTGGTGATGGCCGAGATGCTGTGGGCCGGCTTCAAGTCGGTGTTCACCGTCACGGCGATCATGGGCGTGATGCTGGCACTGGGCATCAGCCACAGCCCCAAGCTGGCGGTGGCCTGGCTGGTGCTGCTGGGGGCGGGCATCAGCTTCTCCTGCATCGCCCTGATCTTCAACGCCCTGGCCAAGGGCTACGACTTCTTCACCTACTACTTCACGCTGTTCCTCACGCCCATGATGTTCCTCTCGGGCGTGTTCTTCCCGCGCGATCAGCTGCCCGCCCCGGTGCGCGCCGTCTCGGAGTGGCTGCCGCTGACCAGCACCGTCGAGCTGGTGCGTCCCATGTTCCTGGACCGCTGGCCCGAGGCGCCGCTGCGCCACACGCTGGTGCTGCTGGCCTACGCCGTGGTCGGCTTCTGGGTCGCCCTGGCCCTCACCCGCAGGCGCTTTCGCGCCTGAGCATCTGCTGCGGCCGGCGCCATCCATCGCATCCGGCCGTCCATTCAATTGCACGCGATTGAATTTTGCGCTACATTCCCACTCATGACACGCTCCGCCACCGGGCTCGACACCGACCAGGCCCTGCTGCTGGACAACCAGCTGTGCTTCGCCCTGTACTCGGCCTCGCTGGCCATGACCAAGCTGTACAAGCCGCTGCTGGCCGAGCTGGGCCTGACCTACCCGCAGTACCTGGCCATGCTGGCCCTGTGGGAACGCGACGGCCTGACCGTGTCCGAACTGGGCGAGCGGCTGTCGCTGGACTCGGGCACGCTCACGCCCCTGCTCAAGCGGCTGGAGGCGGCCGGCCTGGTCGCCCGGCTGCGCGCGGTGGAGGACGAGCGCCGGGTCTACGTCACGCTCACGGCCGCCGGCCGCCGGCTCAAGGCGCGCGCCCGCAAAATCCCCGGCTGCATCCTGGCGGCCAGCCGGTGCTCGCTGCCCGAGCTGCGCCAGCTGGTCGGGCAGGTGCGCGGCCTGCGCGAGCAGCTGGCCGCGGCTTCGCCGCCCTCCTGATCCATCCGCGCTTCGACCCCGAAGCTTTCTCACCCTCAACCACAAGGAACCCCACCATGGCCCAGCTCGAAAAAGTCCTCTACACCGCCAAGGCCCACACCACGGGCGGGCGCGACGGCGCCGCGCGCACCGACGACGGCCGCCTGGACGTCAAGCTGTCCTCGCCCGGCACCTCGGGCACCGGCACCAACCCCGAGCAGCTGTTCGCCGCCGGCTATTCCGCCTGCTTCATCGGCGCGATGAAGGCGGTGGCGCCCAAGGTCGGCGTGACCGTGCCGCAGGACGCGTCCATCGATGCCGAGGTCGACCTGGGCCCGATCCCGAACGCGTACGGCATCGCCGCGCGCCTGAACGTGCGCCTGCCCGGCCTGGACCGCGCCCAGGCCCAGAAGCTGGTGGACGCCGCCCACCAGGTCTGCCCCTACTCCAACGCCACACGCGGCAACGTCGACGTCAAGATCAACCTGCTCTGACGACGCGCGGCGACAATCGCCGCATGGTCTCCCATCCCTACGAGGCGCTCACGCCCGACCGGGTCCAGGACGCGCTGGACCAGGTCGGCCTGCGCGGCGACGGCCGGCTGCTGGCGCTGAGCTCGTACGAGAACCGCGTCTACCTGGTCCACCTGGAAGAGGTGCACCAGGGCTGTGACGCGGTGGTCCTCAAGTTCTACCGGCCCGGGCGCTGGAGCGAGGACCAGATCCTGGAGGAGCATGCGCTCGCACGGGAGCTGGCCGCCGCCGAGGTGCCCATGGTGGCGCCGCTGGCGCTGGGCGGCGCGACGCTGCACCGCTTCGGCGGTTTCGATTTCAGCGTCAGCCCGCGCCGGGGCGGGCGGGCGCCCGAGCTGGACGATGCCGAGGTGCTCGAGTGGATCGGCCGGTTCCTGGCGCGTATCCACAGCGTTGGTGCGGCTCGGCCGTTCGATGTGCGGCCGGCGCTGGATGCGCAGACCTTCGCCATCGAGCCGCGCGACTGGCTGCTGGCGCACCGTGCCATCCCGCTGGATGTGGAGGCAGCGTGGCGCGACGCCTGCGAAGCCGCCATCGCCAAGATAGCCGAGCGCCTGGCCGCGGGTCCCGGCGGCTTCGCGTTCCAGCGCCTGCGGCTGCATGGCGACTGCCACCCCGGCAACATCCTGTGGACGCCCGACGCGGGCCCGCATTTCGTGGACCTGGACGACGCCCGCACCGGCCCGGCCGTGCAGGACCTGTGGATGCTGCTGTCGGGCGAGCGGGCGCAGCGCCAGCGCCAGCTGGGCGCGCTGCTGGACGGCTATGAGCAGTTCCGCGACTTCGACCGGCGCGAGCTGGCGCTGATCGAGCCCCTGCGCACCCTGCGCCTGATCCATTACAGCGCCTGGCTGGCGCGCCGCTGGGACGATCCCGCCTTTCCGCGCGCCTTTCCCTGGTTCGGCAGCAGCGACTACTGGAAGGGGCAGGTGCAGATGCTCGAAGAGCAGCTGGAGGCGATGGACGAGCCGGTGCTGATCGTGTGATTTCTGACAGTGGGCAACTTACGGCGGATAAGCTAGATTGGTCCGATGCCGCCCGATCACACCGACCACGCTTCTCCTGCCGGCAACTCTTCGGATTTCTTTGCGCACTCCTCGCCGGATGGTGACCGGTCGCGCTGGCAACCATTGGTCGAACACCTGCGAAGCGCAGGCGATCTTGCTGCGCAGCGCGCGACGATTTTTGGTGCGGAAGCAGCGGCGCGGGTGCAAGGTGAACTGCATGACCTGGGCAAGTACACGGATGCGTTCCAACGCCGGCTCGCTGGCGATGCCCGCAGCGTTGACCATTCCACCTGGGGAGCCAAAGTCGCTGTCGAGCGCTATAAGGCGGCCGGGCAGCTGCTGGCCTACGGTATCGCGGGGCACCACGCCGGCCTCGCCAACGGGCAAGGAGAAGGCGAGCGCACGGCACTGGCGACCCGATTGCTCGACAGTGAGTTGGAGCCGTTGCACCCTGTGTGGGAGCAGGAAATCCGCCTGCCGGCGGAGCTGGCGCTGCCTCGGCTGAAAGCCCATCCTCAACGTAAACAATTCCAGCATGCGTTCTTCACTCGCATGCTTTTCTCGTGTCTGGTTGACGCAGATTTCATCGACACCGAAAGGTATTACCTTGAACTCAGCGGCAAAGTGCCTGCACGGACCGGCGCCTATCCTTCATTAGAGACCCTGCGGGCTCAACTGAACGCCTATCTACAAGGCCTGCCTCGGGAAGGCGATGTCAATCCGGTCAGGACTCGCATTTTGGACCATGTCCGGTCCATGAGCGAATGCACTCCAGGCCTGTTCTCGCTGACGGTGCCCACGGGCGGTGGCAAGACGCTGGCTTCTCTCGCCTTCGCGCTGGACCATGCCATTCGCCACGGCTTGCGAAGGGTGATCTTCGTCATCCCCTTTACTAGTGTGGTGGAACAGAACGCCGCCGTATTTCGCCGCGCCCTCGGGACTTTGGGTGATATAGCCGTCCTCGAACATCACAGCGCATTCGTGGAGCAGCCCCCGCCGCGGGAGGACCCCGAGAAGTACCAGTCCTTCAAAAAGCTGCGGCTAGCCATGGAAAACTGGGACGCGCCGATTGTGGTGACTACCGCAGTGCAGTTCTTCGAGAGCTTGTTCGCCGCCCGGCCGTCACAGTGCCGAAAGCTGCACAACACCGCGGGCAGCGTGGTGGTCATCGACGAAGCGCAGACGATGCCGCTCAAGCTGCTGCGCCCCTGTGTGGCAGCCATTGACGAACTGGCGCGCAACTACCGTTCCAGCGTGGTGCTCTGCACCGCCACGCAGCCAGCGCTGGAAGCGCCTCGCTTCGAGGGCGGGCTCGATAACAACGAGGTACGCGAACTCGCGCCCGACCCGCCTAGACTCTATAAGGAACTGGAGCGTGTGCGCGTGCGCCACGTCGGGACACTGGACGACGCAGCATTGGCTGGCCATCTGCGCACGCGGGACCAGGTGCTGTGCATTGTCAACAACCGCCGTCATGCCCGGGCCATGTATCAGGCCATCATCGATCTTCCCGGCGCCAGACACCTGTCGACGCTGATGTGCGCAAAACACCGCAGTCAAGTGCTCGAAGAGATCCGGGGATTGCTTGAGGCTCGCCAGCCGTGCCGCCTCGTTGCGACGTCTTTGATCGAGGCGGGTGTGGACGTCGACTTTTCCACGGTGCTGCGCGCTGAGGCCGGCCTCGACTCCATTGCGCAGGCCGCAGGCCGCTGCAACCGCGAGGGGCGACGTTCATCGGAAACCAGCGAGGTGCTGGTGTTTGCAACGGCCAACGAGGACTGGGCGCCACCGGCGGAACTCAAGCAGTACGCCCAGGCGGCCCGCGAAGTGCTGCGCCGGCATGAACAGGACCCGCTGGGGCCGCAAGCCATTGCTGAGTACTTCCGACTGCTGTACTGGCAGCAAGGCAGCGACGCACTGGACGCTCACAACCTCATGGGCCTGCTGCGCGAAAGCCGCCTGGACAGCCTGCCGATGGAGACGCTGGCGACCAAGTTCCAGATGATCGACAACGTGCAGATGCCGGTAATCGTGCCCTACAACGACGAGGCGCGCGAAGCACTGGCCGCACTGCGGTTTGCTGAGCCGAAGGGCGGTATCGGCGGGCTCGCGCGAAAGCTGCAGCCTTACCTCGTCCAGCTACCCCGACAAGGGTTCCACGCGCTCAGAGACGCTGGCGCCGTTCAGCCCGTGGCCGCTCAGAAGTGGGGGGAGCAGTTCATGGAACTGGTGCACGAGGATTTGTATGACTTGAGGTTCGGATTAGATTGGAGAAATCCCAGTTTTGTGCAGGCGGATCGGCTGCATTGGTAAGCCCTTCAGGAAGTGATAAAAGGTCTCCCGAGCAACCGGTGAACCTCTAACACAGGGATCGAGATGGCATTTGGAATCAAGCTATATGTTTGGGGAGACCGCGCATGCTTCACCCGTCCAGAGATGAAGGTAGAACGCGTTTCCTATGACGTGATCACTCCGTCGGCGGCGCGCGGCATCCTTGATGCCATCCACTGGAAGCCGGCCATCCGGTGGCACGTGAATCGCATTCACGTCCTCAAGCCCATTCGGTTCGAGTCGATCCGGCGAAACGAAGTGGGCGGAAAGCTGTCGGCTGCCAGCGTGGCAAAGGCGATGAGCGCCGGGTCCACCGCAGGGCTGCCTAACTATGTGGACGAAGACCGGCAGCAACGTGCCGCCACCATCCTGCGCGATGTGGCCTACGTCATCGAGGCGCATTTCGAGCTGACAGCCAAGGCAGGACCAGACGACTCCGTCGGCAAGCACCTGGACATCTTCAACCGTCGAGCACGCAAGGGGCAGTGCTTCCAGATGCCTTGCTTGGGAGTTCGGGAGTTCCCGGGGCATTTCAAGCTGTTGGAGGAAGGCGAAGCCCTGCCTTCGTCACATGGCAGCCTCAAGGGCTCGCGCGACCTGGGCTGGATGCTGCACGACATCGACTTCGAGTACGGCGCAACCCCGCGCTTCTTCCGCGCCACCATGAATGATGGCGTCATTGACGTGCCGGCGTGGAGCAGCGAGGAGGTCAAGGCATGATCCTGCAGGCCCTTCACGGCTATTACCAACGCCTGCTGGAGCGCGGGGAGCCAGGGCTCTCGCCTTTCGGCTACAGCCCGGAAAAAATCAGCTATGCCATCCTGCTGGCGCCAGATGGCCGGCTGGTTGACGTGAGCAGCATCCGGGACCATTCAGGCAAGAAGCCAGTGCCTCGCCTGCTGAATGTCCCGCAGCCAGAGAAACGGACAGTGGGCATCAAGCCCAACTTCCTATGGGACAAGACGAGCTACGTGCTGGGGGTCAGCGCGACCAGCAAACGGGCCGACAAGGAGCACGAGGCCTTCAAGGCGTTGCACCTGCAAATCCTGGCCGGAACGGACGACCCAGCACTCAAGGCACTGCTGGCTTTTTTGTCCATCTGGAATCCTGAGCGTTTCAAGGCACCTCCCTTCAACGAAGAGATGCGCGATGCCAACCTGGTGTTCCGCCTCGACGGCGAGGCCATGTACCTGCACGAGCGCCCTGCCGCACAGCTCGCGCGGGCACGATTGCTGGCCGGGGCTGGTAACGAAGGCTCTGCCACTGGTGAGTGCCTTGTTACCGGTGAGCACCTGCCCTTGGCTCGCCTGCATCCTCCTATCAAGGGCGTGAACGGTGCACAGAGCTCCGGGGCATCCATCGTCTCCTTCAATCTCGAATCCTTCGGGTCCTACGGCAAAAGCCAGGGCGAGAACGCCCCGATTTCCGAGCAGGCGGCATTTGCCTACACCACAGTCCTGAACCACCTGCTACGGCGTGGCGAGCACAACCGGCAGCGGATACAGGTCGGAGACGCCACCGTGGTGTTCTGGGCCGAAGCTGCTGATGCCGACGAAGCCGCAACGGCCGAGTCACTGCTTGGCGACATGCTCAACGCGCCGCCTGACGACAGCCAAGAGGCAGGGCGGGTGCGTGAGGCACTGGAGAAAGCAAGCAAGGGCAGGCCGCTGCGCGACATCGACCCGAAGCTCCATGACGAAACGCGCATGTATGTGCTGGGTCTGGCGCCCAACGCCTCTCGCATTTCCATCCGCTTCTGGCAGACCGGCACGTTGGGCGATCTCGCGCAGCGTCTGGCCCAGCATGAGGCAGACATGCGCATCGAGCCAGTTCCCTGGAAAACTGCGCCTGCCGCGCGCCGCCTGGTCCTGGCCACGGTCCCCAACCGCGAAGGGGCCATGCCGAAGATGGACGACGCCTTCAATAACCTGGCCGGCGAACTGATGCGGGCCATCCTGAGCGGCGGCCTCTATCCGCAAAGCCTGCTAGCCAACACCCTCATGCGCATTCGTTCCGACGGCAACCTGTCGGGAATGCGCGCAGCCTTGTGCAAGGGCATCCTGGCGCGCCAGCGGCGCCTGGGCATCAACACCAACGACGAGGAGGTCCCCGTGAGTCTCGACAAACAATCCCTCAACCCAGCCTACAGGCTCGGCCGCTTGTTCGCCGTGCTGGAAAACGTGCAACGCAGTGCACTGGGCAACCAGGTCAACGCCACCATCCGCGACCGCTATTACGGCGCGGCATCTGCGACCCCGGCATCCGTGTTTCCGATGCTGCTGCGCAACACGCAAAACCATCTTGGCAAGCTGCGCAAGGACAAGGTGGGTTGGGCCGTGACGCTCGAACGGGACATTCGGGAGATCGTAGAGGGTCTGGGCGAGCGGTTTCCGCGCAGCCTGCGGATCGAAGACCAGGGCCGTTTCGCCATCGGTTACTACCACCAGTCGCAAGCCCGTTTCAACAAGGGCGACGACGCAAACGACAGCACACCCGAAACCGACGTCGCAGACCAAGGGGCCCTTGCATGACCGCCATCGCACACCGCTACGAGTTCGTCTACCTGTTCGACATCACCAATGGCAACCCCAACGGCGACCCTGACGCCGGCAACATGCCGCGACTGGACCCGGAAACCAACCGCGGGTTGGTCACGGATGTGTGCCTTAAGCGGAAGATTCGCAACTTCGTCAGCCTGGACAAGGCAGACGCCCCAGGCTACGCCATCTATATGCAAGAGAAGGCGGTACTCAACAACCAGCATCGCAAGGCATACGACGCCATTTCGTTGAAGCCAGAAGACAAGAAGCTGCCAAAGGAGGAAGAGAAGGCACGCGCCATCACCAACTGGATGTGCGCGAACTTCTTCGACGTGCGCACGTTTGGGGCCGTCATGACCACCGGCGTCAACGCCGGCCAGGTGCGCGGGCCGGTGCAAATGGCCTTCGCCACGTCAATCGACCCGGTCGTGCCGCTTGAAATCTCGATAACGCGCATGGCCGTGACAACCGAGAAGGAGGCCGAAGCCCAGAGCGGAGACAACCGCACCATGGGCCGCAAGCACATCATCCCGTACGGTTTGTACCGGGCGCACGGATTCGTCTCGGCCAAGCTGGCTGAGCGGACGGGTTTTTCCGAGAAAGACCTGAACCTCTTCTGGCAAGCGCTGATCAACATGTTCGAGCATGACCGTTCGGCTGCTCGCAGCGAAATGGCAGCGCGCAAGCTGATCGTGTTTGAGCACGAAAGCGCCATGGGCAATGCGCCGGCACACTTGTTGTTTGATGCCGTGAAAATTGCCCCCGCGGTCGCCGAAGCCGAAGCCGCTCCGCGCACTTTCAGGGATTACACGGTCACACTGGATAAGGCGGCCATTCCCGCTGGCGTCTCAGTACGCGAGCTTCTGTAAGGCGCATCGGAGCTCGTGCGCGATGGACGATGACGACTTCGTTCCCATCTCCGCCCTGCAGCACTACCTGTATTGCCCACGGCAGTGCGCGCTGATCCATGTTGAGCAGGTCTGGGCCGAAAGCGTCCATACGGCGCAAGGGCGGGTACTCCATGAGCGCGCGGACAGGCCCCGGTCAGCGAAACGCCGTGGCGTGCGTACCGTGACCGCCATGCCCCTGGCTCACGCGGAACTCAGGATCCGGGGCATTGCCGACGTGGTGGAGTTTCATGCCACCGCCCAAGGCGAGCGGGCGGTACCCGTGGAATACAAGCGTGGCCGGCCCAAGACGCACCGGGCTGACGAGGTGCAGCTGTGCGCTCAAGCTCTGTGCCTGGAAGCGATGCTGGGGCACACCATCCCGCTTGGAGACTTGTTTTATGGGGAAACCCATCGTCGGGTTGAAGTCGCCTTCGACGATGAACTCCGCCAACTCACTTACGGCACGGTCACGGCTGTGCGGGAGATGATCGCCGCTCGACTCACGCCGAAGGCCGTGTACCAGGCCCGCAAGTGCGATGCGTGCTCCCTCATTGACTTGTGCCAGCCACGCGTCGTGGGCAGGCATCGCTGTGTGAGCACCTGGCTCGCGCAGCAATTGCACGAAGCGTAGAGGAGACGCGATGCGGCGTCAGCTCAACACTCTGTATGTGACAACAGATGGTGCCTGGCTGCGCAAGGACGGCGAAAACATCGTCATGGACGTCGAGGGGGAAACGCGCGCCCGACTGCCAATGCACATGCTCCAGGGCCTGGTCTGCTACGGCCGAGTAATGGCGTCCCCTGCATTGCTGGGCCACTGCGCCGAGCACGGCATCACGGTGAGCTTTCTCACGCCCAACGGCCGATTCTTGGCCCGCATGGAAGGCCCGGTCTCGGGCAACGTGCTGCTGCGGCGCCAGCAGTACCGCTGTACGGATGACCCCGTACAGTGCGCCGCTGTCGTGCAGCATTTGCTGGCGGGCAAGTTTTTCAACCAGCGTGCGGTGATCGGCCGTGCGCTGCGCGATCACAGTGAAAAGCTTGCGCCTGAGGATGATGCGGCCCTGACCCATGCATACCAGCGGCTCTCTCGCATCGGCGACAAGGTACTGGGCGAGCTTTCTTTGGATGTGTTGCGGGGATTGGAAGGCGAAGCAGCACAGGCCTACTTTGGAGTGTTCGATCATCTGATTCGCGTTGACAACCCCGTGCTGCGCTTCAAGGGGCGAAGCCGGCGACCTCCGCTTGATGCGGTGAATGCCCTGTTGTCGTTCCTGTACACGCTGGTAACGCACGACTGCCGCTCTGCGTTGGAAACTGCAGGCCTGGACCCTGCGGTCGGCTTTTTGCATCGCGACCGCCCCGGCCGGCCCAGCCTCGCACTCGACCTGCTGGAGGAGTTTCGGCCATTGATGGCTGATCGGCTGGCTCTGTCCTTGATCAATCGCCGTCAACTAAGCGAGCGTGACTTTAAGGTGATGGACAGTGGCGCCGTTTTGCTCAAGGAAGATTCCCGCAAGAACGTTCTTGTCGCGTACCAGGAACGGAAACGGGAAGAGCTGCGGCATGCATTTATTGAGGAGAAAGTGGAGATCGGGCTGATTCCCTTCATTCAGGCCCAACTCCTCGCCCGCCATCTGCGCGGCGACCTGGATGCCTATCCGCCCTTTCTCTGGAAGTAGGAGGCCCTCATGATGGTACTGGTGAGCTACGACGTGCGAACGCTGGATCAAGCAGGGGCTCGCAGGTTGCGCCGCATCGCGAAAGTCTGCCAAGATTTTGGCCAGCGAGTGCAGCTCTCGGTATTTGAGATCGAGATCGACAGCGCCAAGTGGGTTGCCGTGCAGAACGAATTGTGCTCCTTGATAGATCCGGCCACGGACAGCCTGCGCTTCTACTACCTGGGTAAGAACTGGCAGCACAAGATAGAGCACGTTGGCGCCAAGCCAGCGCTGGACTTGAACGCTCCGCTCATTCTGTAGGTTCGCGCGAACCTTGATCGTTTGCGTGTCGTCTTTGGGGTTCGCGTTCCCCTAAGCTCTTGATAAGTCCAGAATTTTTCAACCAAGCGTGAGTTAACGCTTTGTTTTCAGGCGTGGCTGCACCCGCTTCGCAGAAACGCGCAGAAAACTGGATGTAAATCATGAGGGTATAAAGGCGCCGTCGCGCCCCACGCGGGCGCGTGGGTTGAAACCTCTGAGGTCACACGCCAAAATCGGCGCAATTGAATTGTCGCGCCCCACGCGGGCGCGTGGGTTGAAACCCGCACGAAAGCGGCGCAGCAAGAGCTTGCTACGGAGTCGCGCCCCACGCGGGCGCGTGGGTTGAAACACGCTGTTCCAGTTGCGCCTGACTTTCGGCAACCCGTCGCGCCCCACGCGGGCGCGTGGGTTGAAACCACATAGACAGGCGCTGAGGCGTTATTCAGGACAGTGTCGCGCCCCACGCGGGCGCGTGGGTTGAAACTGGAGCGCGGCGTCGCCCTGCCCGTGCCCACGGACGTCGCGCCCCACGCGGGCGCGTGGGTTGAAACTTGTACCCCCCGGGCACCAGCACGCCGATCGGGGTCGCGCCCCACGCGGGCGCGTGGGTTGAAACGTGGATGGGAACGCCCACAGGCTGCAGGCCTGGCGTCGCGCCCCACGCGGGCGCGTGGGTTGAAACTCGTCCTGGTAGTTGCGGTCCAGTTCCGCGTCGTCGTCGCGCCCCACGCGGGCGCGTGGGTTGAAACCTTGATCAGGTACTTGTCGCACCAGCTCTTGGTGGTCGCGCCCCACGCGGGCGCGTGGGTTGAAACCACTCCTGCCGCGCCAGGAACGCGGAACGCGGCTCGTCGCGCCCCACGCGGGCGCGTGGGTTGAAACCTGAATCCACACGAGCAACCGGCTTCCCGGTCACGTCGCGCCCCACGCGGGCGCGTGGGTTGAAACTCTGCCGTGTAGGGGCGCAGCTCGCACACCCCCGGTCGCGCCCCACGCGGGCGCGTGGGTTGAAACAGTCCTTGCTACGACGTTGGGGTTGATGAGATTGGGTCGCGCCCCACGCGGGCGCGTGGGTTGAAACTCCAGCTCGTCGCGGACGTCGTCAGCCAGGCCCCCGGTCGCGCCCCACGCGGGCGCGTGGGTTGAAACAGTTCACGTGGTGCCGGCCAGTCGGGCAGCGCACTGTCGCGCCCCACGCGGGCGCGTGGGTTGAAACAAGCGGTGGCCCGCTGCCCGGCGTGTCGCGCTCTCGTCGCGCCCCACGCGGGCGCGTGGGTTGAAACGTTGTAAAGCTGGATCATGGCATAGGCCACGCCGCGTCGCGCCCCACGCGGGCGCGTGGGTTGAAACCACAGCTCCGAAAGGCGCGAGCTCGAACCGCTTGTCGCGCCCCACGCGGGCGCGTGGGTTGAAACATGTCGGCGTTCGGGTCGATCCAGTCCCAGCGGCGCGTCGCGCCCCACGCGGGCGCGTGGGTTGAAACTCTACCTGCACACGGCGGACGATAATTTTCTTAGTCGCGCCCCACGCGGGCGCGTGGGTTGAAACGAAGCCCTGGAGCCGCCACAGTAGGCGAAGCCCGCGTCGCGCCCCACGCGGGCGCGTGGGTTGAAACAACGACCTGGGCTAACCCATGCTGGACGCGGCGCAGGGTCGCGCCCCACGCGGGCGCGTGGGTTGAAACCCGGCGCCGACACACCGTGCCCGTCTGAGGGGCTTGTCGCGCCCCACGCGGGCGCGTGGGTTGAAACCGCAGCAGCCCCACCATGGGCGCCATGGAGAGCCTGCCGTCGCGCCCCACGCGGGCGCGTGGGTTGAAACGAATTCATGCAGAGGGATGATGGCGCGGCCCGTGGGGTCGCGCCCCACGCGGGCGCGTGGGTTGAAACTGCCGTGTCATTTTCAAGGCGTAAATCCACTCTCGGTCGCGCCCCACGCGGGCGCGTGGGTTGAAACGCAAAACAACTCAGGCGTCACAACTCAACACCGGTTGTCGCGCCCCACGCGGGCGCGTGGGTTGAAACGCTGAGAGGCTCGGTTACGGATCAAGAATTGACCTTGTCGCGCCCCACGCGGGCGCGTGGGTTGAAACCTGCGGTGTCAGGTCTTCGATGGGCAGGGGCGTGCTGTCGCGCCCCACGCGGGCGCGTGGGTTGAAACACGGACAGCGCCGGGATGCCCGCTTGCCACAGCGTCGTCGCGCCCCACGCGGGCGCGTGGGTTGAAACGCTTGCGCCTTGCTAGCAGCCGCTAGCGGCTTGCGTCGCGCCCCACGCGGGCGCGTGGGTTGAAACGACGTAGCCGCTGTCGTCCCAACGGCCGCTGAAGAGTCGCGCCCCACGCGGGCGCGTGGGTTGAAACCCGCCGTAGTACGCGATGGCTTCTGACTTGGTCAGTCGCGCCCCACGCGGGCGCGTGGGTTGAAACTGCGCGGCGAACGAATCGGGCGCCATGCACTCGAGTCGCGCCCCACGCGGGCGCGTGGGTTGAAACCTTCACTCCTACAACCGAGTTATCCACCGCCCATGTCGCGCCCCACGCGGGCGCGTGGGTTGAAACAGCTCCAGTGCACATGGCTCAGACCCTCCGCACTTGTCGCGCCCCACGCGGGCGCGTGGGTTGAAACGCGCAGGCGCTGCTCGGCCTCGCGGCGAGCCTCGGGTCGCGCCCCACGCGGGCGCGTGGGTTGAAACCTCCTGAGCGACGTGCGCCGCTGGGGGCCGTGGGACGTCGCGCCCCACGCGGGCGCGTGGGTTGAAACTCGACGAGGACGTGCTCGTTGCCGCTCACAGCGAGTCGCGCCCCACGCGGGCGCGTGGGTTGAAACCTCCTGAGCGACGTGCGCCGCTGGGGGCCGTGGGGTCGCGCCCCACGCGGGCGCGTGGGTTGAAACTTGACGCCCACTCCCCGCAGCACCACCGGCTTGCGTCGCGCCCCACGCGGGCGCGTGGGTTGAAACGCCATGCCATCCCCCGCCCCCAGCTCGGCGCCCGCCGTCGCGCCCCACGCGGGCGCGTGGGTTGAAACAAGCGTGAATTCGCGTTGCAGTTGCTGGCGGACGCGTCGCGCCCCACGCGGGCGCGTGGGTTGAAACCGACGGCGTTCTAGCGGTTCTTATTTTTGTGGCGCGTCGCGCCCCACGCGGGCGCGTGGGTTGAAACACCGGCAACGTGCGCGTGCCGGACGTCACGCCTGGCGTCGCGCCCCACGCGGGCGCGTGGGTTGAAACGTCAGCGTAGGCAACGACAAGGTTAGGCATGTGGGGTCGCGCCCCACGCGGGCGCGTGGGTTGAAACCGCCGGCTGCGCCCTGGCCAGCTGCGCGGCCTGCGTCGCGCCCCACGCGGGCGCGTGGGTTGAAACTGATCCATGCTGGTCAACAGCGAGCGCAGCGCGCTTGTCGCGCCCCACGCGGGCGCGTGGGTTGAAACGGCGGCGGTGCCTTCGGCGCGAAAGCGCTGTTGCGTCGCGCCCCACGCGGGCGCGTGGGTTGAAACGACACCGGCGAGCTGGCCATGCTGTGGGACGTGCGTCGCGCCCCACGCGGGCGCGTGGGTTGAAACCCTGCGGGGGCGTCAGGAACATGGAACCGGTGAGGTCGCGCCCCACGCGGGCGCGTGGGTTGAAACCACTCGAGGCCGTCGCTTCCGACACTTCTTCAACGTCGCGCCCCACGCGGGCGCGTGGGTTGAAACCGTTCCGGTCCGGCGCAAGCCCGGCCACCTGGTGTCGCGCCCCACGCGGGCGCGTGGGTTGAAACACGCTGCGCTATCCGGCCGACCGCGCCGCGATGGCGTCGCGCCCCACGCGGGCGCGTGGATTGAAACCCGTACGTACGGGAGCGGGAGCCGGGACGGGGGTGGTCGCGCCCCACGCGGGCGCGTGGGTTGAAACGCGGGCCAGAACGGCCAGACCTACGCGGCCGGCGCGTCGCGCCCCACGCGGGCGCATGGGTTGAAACTCGATGTCGTAGCCGGCCTTTTCCTTTGCCGCCCAGGTCGCGCCCCACGCGGGCGCGTGGGTTGAAACTTTGCCGATGTATTCCCCTCCAGCCGATCCTTGCGGTCGCGCCCCACGCGGGCGCGTGGGTTGAAACATAAAGCCCGACAATGATCGGCAAGTGTTTTTCTAGTCGCGCCCCACGCGGGCGCGTGGGTTGAAACAACAGCGCGAAGACGCTGCCCCAGGTGATCGACGGTCGCGCCCCACGCGGGCGCGTGGGTTGAAACACGTCCGCCTGCAGCGCAAGGATCTTGAACTCGGGTCGCGCCCCACGCGGGCGCGTGGGTTGAAACTCGGCCAGGGTGACTTTGCTGTGGTTGCGCGCCACGTCGCGCCCCACGCGGGCGCGTGGGTTGAAACGAGCGCACCGGGGGCGAGCTGCTCACGGCCAACGAGGTCGCGCCCCACGCGGGCGCGTGGGTTGAAACGGGGGCATGTGGTCGAGCTGCAGCACCAGCAGGCAGGAGTCGCGCCCCACGCGGGCGCGTGGGTTGAAACACCGAGCCCGAGCCGGCCAGGGACCAGCTCACGACGTCGCGCCCCACGCGGGCGCGTGGGTTGAAACATGGAGCTATGCACGCCCCCCCAGCCCGACCGAGGGTCGCGCCCCACGCGGGCGCGTGGGTTGAAACCACTTCAAGACGTCTAGCAATGATTTTCTTTCCAGTCGCGCCCCACGCGGGCGCGTGGGTTGAAACATCACCGGCTCGGGCAGCGCGCCCGCAAGCTCGGTGTCGCGCCCCACGCGGGCACGTGGGTTGAAACATTTGCCCCACCCCAGGGGGTGGAAACGGGTTGCGTCGCGCCCCACGCGGGCGCGTGGGTTGAAACGATAACGCGCCGATGCAGCGCGGCCTGCTGGACGTGTCGCGCCCCACGCGGCGCGTGGGTTGAAACGTCTACCTGGTGGCCGGCGGCACCGGCCACGCGGGCGCGTGGGTTGAAACTTCTTCCTTGGCCCTGGTGGCACGCTCGGCCGCCTTGTCGCTCCCCACACGGGCGCGTGGGTTGAAACATGCCGTGCAGCACCACGCTGCGCGGGCTCTTGAGGTCGCGCCCCACGCGGGCGCGTGGGTTGAAACACCTTCGGCGGGTGGCAGCCCACATAGGCGTCGCGTCGCGCCTCACGCGGGGCGCGTGGGTTGAAACGTAGTGGGCGCGGAGGCGCAGCGGATCCTGGGGGTCGCGCCTCACACGGGCGCGTGGGTTGAAATCACGTAGCGGGCATGGTCCGGGAACGGCGGCAGATCGCGCCCCATGCGGGCGCATAGGTGAACATCAACTCCAAGGAGACCTTAGTACGGTACGTTGGTCGCGCTCACGCAGGTGCGTGGTTGAAACGATTATCGAAATGTCTGGCAGCAGGAGTACCAAGCCGTCGTGCCCTAAGCGGGCTCATGGACTGAAACGGCGATGACTGGAACTGGGCGGCATAGGGTCGAGGCTCGCGGGGCTTCTAGGTTGAATGCCGTTGCCGAGTTCGTGGCCAGCGAAACCGGTGATGGCGTCCGTACGGGGGCGCGGGTTGAAATTGGGACATGAACCGAATTCACCAGCGCCGGGTATAGCGTCGCGCCTACGCGGTGCTTGGATGGAAACAGCGCTTGCGGCACTACGGACGGCAAGATGTGTAGAGGCGTGCCTCACGCGGACGCGTGGGTTAAACCATCTGCGCAGAGTCGTTCATCAGCCTACTGTCACGCACACAACGGAAGAGCTCAGGGCGCGATCTGGTCCGCCGCCGAAGCCGGCGGTCGGGCACCGGCCTGCGGCACCACCGGCGCTGTGGACGGCCGGTTGGGGTCGTACAGCACGGTGCCGGTGCCCACGCCCACGCCGGCGCGGACCGGGCCGCCGCCCACGGGGACGCTGGCGCCCACGCCCGCGCCGCCGATCACCTGGCCGCGCTGGTTGACGCCCACACCCACCCCCACCGGACCCACGCCCGTGCCGACGCCGGCCGACACGCCACCGGAACCGACGCCCACACCCAGGGACACCGGCCCCACGGGGATGCCGATGCCGAAGCCGACCGACGAGCAGGCCCCCAGCCCCAGCAAGGCCGCCAGCACGCACGCACTGCGGGCCGCACGGCCGGCCCCAACCCTGTGCTTGTTCATGCGGTGATTCTGCGCCAGCGGCGCGGCGCCGCCGTGTCGGATGCCAAGCCGGCCCTGCGCAGGGTGATGCCTTAGCGCACCGGGTTCTCCAGCGCGCCGATGCCGTCGATCTCCACCCGCACCACGTCGCCGGGCTGCAGGTACTTGGGCGGCTTGAAGCCTATGCCCACGCCCACCGGCGTGCCGGTGGCGATCACGTCGCCCGGGTACAGGGTGATGCCGGCCGACAAGGTCTCGATCAGGCGCGGGATGCCGAAGATCAGGTCGCGCGTGCTGGCGTTCTGCCGCTCCTGGCCGTTGACCCAGCAGCGCACCCGCGTGTCCTGGCCGTCCAGCTCGTCGGCGCTGACCAGCCAGGGGCCCATGGGGCAGAAGGTGTCGAAGCTCTTGCCCATCAGCCATTGCTGGTGCCGGCTCTGCCAGTCGCGCGCCGTGATGTCGTTGACGATGGTGTAGCCCCACACGTGGGCCATCGCATCCTGCGACCGGATGCCGCGGCCGCCGCGGCCGATCACCACCGCCAGCTCGGCCTCGTAGTCGATGGCGGTGGAGATCTCGCGCGGCACCACGATGGGCTCGTTCGGGCCGATCACGCTCTCGGGCACCTTGCTGAACAGGATGGGATGCTCCGGGATGTCGCCGCCCGACTTGGCGCTGCTGTCGAAGCCGCTGCCGGCGAACTCCTTGGCATGGGCGTGGTAGTTCTTGCCCACGCAGAAGATGTTGCGGCGCGGCCGCGGCAGCGGCGCCGTCAGCTGCAGCTGGGCCAGCGGCAGGGACGCGCCCCTTGGCGGCAGCGGCTCGCCGCGCGCGAGCAGCTCGACCAGGGGCAGCGCCCCCAGGCCGCGCTGCGCGGCGGGCAGGGACGAGAACGGCTCGACCGATCGCGCGTCCGCGCTCAGCAGGCCGACGCCCGGTTCGTTGTGGTGGCGGAAGGCAACGATCTTCATGCGCGGGGCCTCATGGGGAAAACGCTGTGGGAACGGGAGCGGATCAGTAGCATGCTAACAAACACGTCGCAGCCCCACACGGAGACAAACCCCATGCCGCATCCCCCTTCCCGCCGTCTGCTGCTCGCGCACCTGGCCGCCGCCGCGCTGCTCGGCAGTGCCGGCACCGCGCTGGCGCAGTCCGCCTACCCCGCCAGGCCCGTCACCATGATCGTGCCCTTCCCGCCGGGCGGGCTGGCCGACATCGTGGCCCGGCCGGTGGCCGAGGCCATGGGGCGCGAGCTGGGCCAGCCGGTGGTCATCGAGAACAAGGCCGGCGCCGGCGGCGGCATCGGCATGGCCCAGGCCGCCAAGGCGCCGGCCGACGGCTACACCGTGCTGCTGTCGCTCTCGTCCTTCACCGTGATCCCCGAGGCCGACGCGCTGCTGGGCCGGCCGCCGATGTACTCGCTGGCCGCCCTGCGCCCGGTGGCCCGCTTCACCGCCGACCCCACCGTGCTGGCGGTGCGCGCCGATGCGCCCTGGAAGACGGCGAAGGACTTCGTGGAGGACGCGAAGAAGCGCCCCGGCGCCATCAACTACGGCTCGTCCGGCAACTACGGCACCATGCACGTGCCCATGGAGATCCTGGCCCAGAACACCGGCATCAGGATGACGCACGTGCCCTTCACCGGCGCGGGCCCTGCGGTGGTGGCGCTGCTGGGCGGGCAGATCGACGCCGTGTCCTCCGGCCCCGCCACCGTGCTGCAGCACGTCAAGAGCGGCAAGCTGCGCGTGCTGGGGCACTGGGGCAGCGGCAAGCTGAAATCCATGCCCGAGGTGCCTGCCCTCAAGGACGCCGGCTACGGCGCCGAGTACGCCCAGTGGTCCGGCCTGTTCGTGCCGGCCGGCACGCCCGAGCCGGTGGTGCAGCGGCTGCGCGCCGCCGCCAGGGCCGCGGCCGCCGACCCCAAGGTCAAGGAAGTGATCGCCAACGCCGGCAGCCCCATCCTGTACCAGGACACGCCGGAGTTCGAGCGCTACGTGCAGGCCGATGCCCGGCGCATGGCCGACGTGGTCAAGAAGATCGGCAAGGTCGAGTGAGGGAGAGCACCATGCTGCGCAGGCACCTCGTACTCGCCCTGGCCGGCCTTGCAGCCGCCGCATCCACCCCGGCCGCGGCCCAGACCTACCCGGTGCGGCCGGTGAGGATCATCGTGCCCTTCGCCACCGGCGGTCCGGCCGACAACTACGCACGCTTCCTGGCGCAGCGGCTGGCCGAGCCGCTGGGCCAGCCCTTCGTGGTAGAGAACCGGCCCGGGGCGGGCGCGGTGATCGGCACCGACGCGGTGGCCAAGGCGCCGGCCGACGGCTACACGCTGCTGCTGATGTCCAACGCGCACACGGTCAACGAGACGCTGGTGGCGAACAAGCCCTACCAGCTGACGCGCGACTTCGTGGGCGTGGCCCCGATCAACTACTCGGACCTGGTGCTGGTGGCCCATCCCTCGCTCAAGGCGGGCGGCATCCGCGAGCTGGTGGCCGACGCCAAGGCCCGTCCCGGCAAGCTGAACTACGCCTCCTCCGGCACCGGAACGCCCTACCACATGGCCGGCGAGCTGTTCAAGAGCATGTCCGGCACCTTCCTCGTGCACATCCCCTACAAGGGCAGCTCGGGCGCGCGCACGGACCTGCTGGGTGGCCAGGTCGACATGATGTTCGATGCGGTGACCACCATGGTGGAGCAGGTCAAGGCCGGCAAGGTCAAGGCCCTGGCCACCACCGGCAAGCAGCGCTCCGAGGTGCTGCCGGACGTGCCGACCGTGCACGAATCCGGCGTGCCGGAGTACGAGGCCACCATCTGGCTGGGCCTGCTGGCGCCCAAGGGTACGCCGCGCGCGGTGGTCGAGCGTCTGAACGAGGCGGTGGGCAGGATCGCCCGCGATCCCCAGGTGCGGCAGCAATGGGGCCGCCAGGGCGCGACGCCGCTGGTCATGGATGCGGCGGCCTTCGACCGCTACATCCAGGACGACATCGCCAAATGGGCCCGGGTGATCCGGGCCGCCAATATCAAAGCCGACTGATGGCGGCGCTCAACATCCTCAGCGGCGGCGCGGCCCAGGCCCTGGTGGGCCGCATGCAGCCGGCCTTCACCGCGCAGGCCGGCATGGACATCGCCGGCACCTTCGGCGCGGTGGGCGCCATGCGCGACAAGCTCACGGCGGGCGAGCCCTGCGACGTGGTCATCCTGACCGAGGCCCTGGTGCACGAGCTGGCGCAGCAGGGCTGGGTCGACGGCGGCAGCGCCCGGCCGCTGGGCGTGGTGCGCACCGGCGTCGCGGTGCGCAGCGGCGAACCGCATCCCGAGGTGGCCCGCGCCGATGCACTGGCGGCGGCGCTGCGCCAGGCGTCCGGCATCTACCTGCCCGACCCGCTGAAGGCGACCGCCGGCATCCACTTCATGAAGGTGCTGCGCGCCCTGGGCCTGGACCAGTCGCTGGCGCAGCGGCTGCGCGCCTTCCCCAACGGCAACACCGCGATGCGCGAGATGGCGCAGGCGGATGCGGCCGGCGCGATCGGCTGCACGCAGGTCACCGAGATCCTGTTCACGCCCGGCGTCGAGCTGGTGGGCCTGCTGCCCCCGGAGTTCGAGCTGGCGACGGTCTACACCGCCGCCGTCTGCAGCCGGGCCGCCGCTGCCGACCAAGCCCGGGCGCTGGTGGAGCTGCTGGCCGGGCCGCAGGCCCGGGCGGCGCGGGCCGAGGTCGGGATCGAAGCAGCCTGAGCCGGCCGCCCGGCGGTCAGGCCAGCAGCGCGTTCACCCGCTTGACGTAGGCCGCCGGGTCCTCCGGCAGGCCGCCCTCGGCCAGCAGCGCCTGGTCGAACAGGATCTGCGCCAGATCGTGGAAATGGACCGAGCCGTCCAGCTTCCTGACCAGCGCGTGCTCGGGATTGACCTCCAGCACCGGCTTGACCTCCGGCGCCTTCTGGCCGGCCTGCTTGAGCATGCGCGCCAGCTGCAGGCTCATGCCGCCGCCTTCCACCACCAGGCAGGCCGGCGAGTCGACCAGGCGGGTGGTGACGCGCACGTCCTCGGCGCGGTCCTTCAGGGCCTCCTTGAGCCTGGCCAGCACCGGCTTGAAGGCCTCGGCGGCTTCCTCCGCGGCCTTCTTCTCGGCCTCGTCCTGCAGCTTGCCCAGGTCGACCGCGCCCTTGGCCACCGACTGCAGCGGCGTGCCGTCGAAGTCGGTCAGGTAGTTCAGCGCCCACTCGTCGACCCGGTCGGCCATGAGCAGCACCTCGATGCCCTTCTTGCGGAACACCTCCAGCTGGGGGCTGTTCCTGGCGGCGGCCAGCGTGTCGGCGGTGATGTAGTAGATGGCGTCCTGGCCGTCCTTCATGCGGGCCTTGTAGTCCGCCAGCGAGACGGTGGGCGCGTCGGACTGCGTGGACGCAAAGCGCAGCAGCTTGGCCAGGCGTTCGCGGTTGGCGAAATCCTCGCCCAGGCCCTCCTTGAGCACGGCGCCGAACTCGGCCCAGAACTTGCCATACTTGGCCTTGTCCTCGGCGGAAGCGGAATCCTCCTTCTCCAGCCGGGCCAACTCCTCCAGCATGGACAGCACGCGCTTGGTGGAGCCTTCGCGGATGGCGCGCACGTCGCGGCTTTCCTGCAGCAGCTCGCGGCTGACGTTCAGCGGCAGGTCGGCCGAATCGATCACGCCCTTGACGAAGCGCAGGTACACCGGCATCAGCGCCTCGGCGTCGTCCATGATGAAGACGCGCTTGACGTACAGCTTGACGCCAGCCTTCTTCTCGCGGTTCCAGAGGTCGAACGGCGCGCTCGCCGGGATGTACAGCAGCTGCGTGTACTCGGTCGCGCCTTCCACCCGGTTGTGCGACCAGGCCAGCGGCGCCTCGTGGTCGTGGCTGATCTGCTTGTAGAACTCGGTGTACTGCTCGGCCGTGATGTCCTTCTTGGACCGGCTCCACAGGGCGCTGGCCTGGTTGACGGTCTCCCACTCGGAGGTAGGCACCATCTCGCCGCCCTTGTTGTCCTCACCTTCCTTCCACTCTTCCTTGCGCATCAGGATGGGCAGGGAGATGTGGTCGGAGTACTTGGCGATGATGGACTTGAGCTTCCAGGTGGACAGGTACTCGGTGGCGTCCTCGCGCAGGTGCAGGATCACGCTGGTGCCGCGCTCGGGCCGCGTGAGGGCCTCGACCTCGAAGTCCCCGGTGCCGGCGCTGGTCCAGCGCACGCCCTCCTCGGGCTGGAGGCCGGCCCGGCGCGACTCCACCGTGATGCTGTCGGCCACGATGAAACCGGAGTAGAAGCCCACGCCGAACTGGCCGATGAGCTGACCCTGCTCGGCCGCGTTGGCTCTCTGGTCACCCGACAGGCGGTTCATGAATTCGCGCGTGCCGCTCTTGGCGATGGTGCCCAGGTTGGCTATGGCCTCCTGCTGCGACAGCCCGATGCCGTTGTCGGTGATGGTGAGGGTGCGGGCCTGCTTGTCGAAGCTGACGCGCACCTCCAGGTTGGGCTGGTCCTCGTAGAGCGCATTGTCCGCCAGCGCTTCGAAGCGCAGCTTGTCGCAGGCGTCCGAGGCGTTGGAGACCAGCTCGCGCAGGAAGATCTCCTTGTTGGAGTACAGCGAATGGGTGACCAGGTGCAGCAGCTGGGCCACTTCGGCCTGGAAGGACAGGGTCTGTTTGTTCTGGCTCATAACTCGTTGGCGGGTGGGAACGAGCGGCCACGTGGGGACGGCGGGCGGTTTTTCAAGCCCCACGCACAAAAACGCCCACAAGGGGCGTTCCATGCGGGTGCGCGGCCAGGGCCGCTTACATGAGGCCGACTTCGCCCGAGCTGATCTCGCCCGTGCGCACCGCCTCGGCGGCCTGCGCCCGCACGCTGGCGGCATCGAGGCCGGACTGGCGCGGGGCCAGCACACCGGCTCCGGCATGCTCCTGCGTGGTGCCGCCGGAAGGCAGGCCGGCCGCTTCGGCCTGGACCTCGGCACGGGTGCGGCTGCCTTCGAACTGCAGGACGTGCTGGGAACCTTCGGCTTCGTCGGCGCGGGCGCCCGTGGAAGCAGCGGCGGCCAGGGCAAGCACGGCGAGGAGGGTCTTGGTGTTCATGGTGGATCCTTCAAAAGGGTGGGTGAGAAACGGGACAACCGGCGTTCGGTTGTCGCTGTGCGATTCAGCCATCGCGTCAACCGTGTCCTCACTGTAGGTTTGCGCCGTTAGCCGGCCCTTAGCGTTGTCTTAGCTGGCGCTTAGCCGGCCGGCCGCGGCTCAGGCCTGCTCGACGCGCGCGATCAGGCCGCTGCGGTCCTCGCGGTTGCGCAGGGTGATGCGCAAGCCGCAGCGCTGCGCCGCCGCCTGGGCGATGGCCAGCCCCAGCCCGCTGCCGCGCGCGCCGTTGCCCGGCACCCGGAAGAAGCGGTCGAACACGCGATGCAGCTGGTCGGGCGGGATGCCCGGCCCGGTGTCCACCACCTCCACCACCGCGCGGCCGGCCTCGCACGACAGCCGCACATCCACCACGCCGCCCACGGGCGCGTAGCGCAACGCGTTCTCGATCAGGTTGTCCAGCACGCTGCGCAGGTCCCCCTGGCCGCAGCGCAGCACCATGGGCGGCAGCGACTGTTCCGGCGCCACCAGGCCGAGGTCGATGCCGCGCTGGTCCGCCAATGCGATCAGCGCGTTGATGCTCTCGTGCAGCTGCGCCTGCAGGTCCACGGCGGCCGGCGCCTCCTGGGCCGACACGTCCTGCTGGCGCGACAGCTTGAGCATCTGGTCGACCAGGCGCTGGGCCCGCGCCACGCCCGCTTCCAGCTGGGCGAAGCTTTGCGCGCAGACACCCGGCGGCAGGTCGCAGCGCACGTTTTCCAGTTGCAGCGCCACGGCCGTGATCGGCGTGCGCAGCTCGTGGGCCGCGTCCTGCACGAAACGGCGCTGCGCGGTGAAGGCGTCGCGCAGCCGCGTGAGCAGGCCATTGAAGGAGTGCACCAGGGGCGCGATCTCGCAGGGCACGCGCGCCAGCGGCAGCTCGGCGATGTTGTTCTCGTTCTGTTCCGCGGCGGCGCGGCCGATGGCCTGGACCTCGCGCGAAATGGCGCCGGCGACGCCCCACAGGATGAGGATGGCCAGCGGCAGCAGGATCATCACCGGCGCGACGGCGGCGCCGGCCTTCTCGGCAGCCAGCTTGCGGCGGAATTCACCGCTTTGCAGCACCTGCACGCGCTGGCCGGCCCTGCCGGGCGCGCTGGCGTAGGCACGCCAGCCGGTGCCGTCGACGCGCAGGTCGGCAAATCCCGGCGAGGCCGCCAGGCCCGCCGCCAGCGACGGCCAGGAGCTGGACTCCAGGCGGCCTTGCGCGTCCCAGACCTGGACGACGTAGGCGCCCCACTCGTCGAGGCGCTCGCGCGAGGGCACCGGCGGCGCGACGTGCTCCTCAGTCTGCACGATGGAGTCGCCCAGCTGCTGCATCTGGTCGTCCATGAAGGTGCTGACCATGCGGCTGTAGCTCCAGTAGGAGAACAGCGCCGAGGCGGCGCCCACGATCAGGAACAGCGGCACCAGCCACAGCAGCAGCGTGTGCCGGATCGAGCACATGGCCCCGGAACGGAAGATCCGCATCATCCGCCCTGGCTCCCCGGCGTCGGCGCGGCGGCTGCGATGCGCCAGCCCAGCCCGCGCACGTTGCGGATGGTGTCCGGCCCCAGCTTGCGGCGCATGCCGTGGATCAGGACGTCGACCGCGTTGCTGCTCACCTCCTCGCCCCAGCCGTAGATGCGCGACTCCAGCTGGTCGCGCGAGAGGATGGCGCCGGGACGCTCCAGCAGGGCGTGCAGCAGCGCGAACTCGCGCGCCGACAGCTGCGAGCGTTCGCCCGCCACCAGCACCTCGCGCGTGGTCAGGTCCATCTGCACGCCGGCACCGCCGATGATGGAGTGGGCGCTGCCGTCGCGCCGGCGGATCACGGCCCGCATGCGCGCCAGCAGCTCGCGGAATTCGTAGGGCTTGATCAGGTAATCGTCGGCGCCCACGTCCAGCCCCAGGATGCGGTCGTCCACGCCGTCGCGGGCGGTGAGCACCAGCACCGGCGTGCGGTCGCCCTCGGCGCGCGCCTTGCGCAGCACCTCGATGCCGTCGCGGCGGGGCAGCCCCAGGTCCAGCAGTACGCAGGCGTAGCCGCCGTCGGACAAGGCGCTTTGCGCCAGCAGGCCTTCCTTGACCCAGTCGACCGACCAGCCATTGGATTCCAGGGCCCGCTGCAGGCTGGGGCCGATCATTTCGTCGTCTTCGACAAGCAGGACACGCATGGCGGGTGGGCCGCGGTTGGAGTGCGGGGTCAGGTAGGAGCCCAGAGCTTAGGCGGTCACTCTTAGCCGGACGTTATCGGCGCCATCCCGCGCCAAGGAGCCACGTCCGGCGCGCCAGTGTTGCCAGCGCTGCAGGTCACCAGCCCAAGGATGAGCACACGACTGGAAGGTCCAAACAAAACCAAGTCGTCGCCAAGCAGACCAATTTACGTGATTTTCTTCACATCAACTAAGCCGCAGGCTTAAGGTCCCTAAGCAAACCCCCTAGACAACTGCTCCTGTCGTGCTAGGATTTGTTTCACCTTGTTACCCATTGAGAGCCGTGATCGGCTTGTCCCAACGGCTCAGATGAAGGAATCCACCATGAAATCCAGTCACAAGATCGCCCTTGTCGCCTCCGTCCTGCTCGGCCTGGGCGCTTCTGCCAGCATGGGGGTCCAGGCCGCCACCGCGACCGGCAACTTCAATGTCGTCGTCAATCTGACGCCCAAGTGCGAGATCAACAGCACTTCCGCGGCCACTGGCGCCAGCATCACGGACCTGACGTTCAGCTACACGGCGTTCCAGGCGCTCGCCGCCACCGCCGACACCAGCTTCACGGTGCGCTGCACGGGCAACCTGCCTTACAGCCTGGCGCTGGACGGCCCCGCAGCCGCGGGGGTGTACAGCTACACCGACACGGATACGGGGCTGGATTACACGCTGCGGTTCCGCACCTCCGCCGCCGGCGTGGGCGACGGCACGGCCAAGACGCACCACATCGACGGTTCCATGTCCGGCAACCAGGCAGGCACCTGCGCCACGGCCACTGCCACGGCGGCCGCCGGCTCCACCACCGTGTGCTCGAACACCGGCGGCAACCGCCAGCGCACGGTGACGCTGACGTACTGAGACGGCCTCAGCCATGCTGGGCAGGTCCGTTGCGGCCATCATCCTGGGGCTGGCCGCCTCGGCAGCCGCGGCCGGTTCGGCAGGGGCGCAGTTCGGCGTGATGATCACCTTGAGCCGCCCCGGCGCAGGCAGCAACGTCTGCGTGAGCGGCACTGCGGCATCGGGCGGCGGCACATCGGTCCAGGTGCGCTGCGACGGCAACGTCTTCGTGGACATCTCACCGGTGCAGCCGGCGCGCACTCCGGAGTTCATGCCCGCATTCCGCCCGGCGCGCGACACCCTGCTTCCCGACTACTGCCGCACGGAACAGGCGGGCGTGTCGCGGCAACTGGCCCCCAGCATCAATTGCCGGCTCGACGACCAGGCGTTCAGCGTCGGCGAAGCCGAGCAGGACGGATGGCGATTCGGCGACCAGTTGTTCGCCACCAACGACGAGGGTGTCGACCAGCACCTGGCACGGATGCGCCGGCGCGACGACCGTGGGACGCTTACCGCACTTCGCATCATCGGCGCCGAGCAAGGCCGTCGTGCTGTTGAGCTACTGGTATCCTTCTGAGGATGAAGTCTCGCCGGGGCGCGCGCCACACTGCCGCCTTCCTCCTGCTGCTGGCCTTGGGGTGGCCGCTGACCAGCGCCGTCGCGGGCGTGTTCTCGGTCACGCCGGTGCGCCTGTACATGACGCCCCGCGACCGGGCGATCGCGGTCACGCTGACCAACGAGGGCGACACCGACGTCGTGCTGCAGGCGGACATCCACAGCTGGGCCCAGAAGCCGGACGGCGCCGACGAGCTGACCTTGACGGAAGACCTGATCCTGGCGCCCCCCATCATCAAGCTGGCCCCCCGTGCGCGGCAGGTGGTGCGGCTGGCCCTGCTCAAGCCGGCCGACCCCGGCCGGCAGCTCACCTACCGGCTGGTGGTGCGGGAGGTGCCAGAGGCCCTGCCGCAGCAGCCGGGCGTGCAGCTGCCGATCGCGCTGGCCCTGAGCATGCCGGTCTTCATCACGCCGCCGGCGGCCAAGCGCCAGGTGGAATGCACGACCAGCCGGGCGGAGTCCTCCAGCGTGAGCTTGCGCTGCACCAACGCCGGCAATGCCTATGCCCAGATCCGCGAGGCCCGGGTCCAGCGTGCGGAGCAGGTGCTGGCGCGCTTCGAGGGCGGCAGCTACCTGCTGCCGGGCGCCAGCAAGGCCATCAGCCTCAAGGGCGAGCAGCCCCTCGCGCCGGGGGCGGCGCAGCTGACGGTGACATTCGACGACGGACAGAGCATCACCCAGGGCATCACCCTGCCCTAGAGGCAAGGATCGTGGCGCGCAGCAGTATTGGGGGCGCATGGCGGCGCCACGTTGTCCTGGCGGCAGGCTTGGCCGTCGGCATCGGCACGGCTTTCGCCCAGGCGGTCGCGCCGGCTCCCCCGGCTGCCGCCACGGCCCCGCGGACGGAACGGCTGCTGCCGCTGGAAGTGTTCATCAACAGCACCAAGGGCGGCGTCTGGACGCTTCTGGAACGCGGCGGACTGCTGTACGCACCGGAGGACGCCTTCGAGGAGTGGCGGCTGATCCGCAGCCCCAGTGCACAGAACGTCCAGTTCCAGGGCCAGACCTGGTACCCGCTTTCCGGCATTCCCGGATTCGAGGCCCGGCTCAATTTCGCCACCCAGTCGGTGGACCTGGTGTTCGCGCCCGCGGCATTCAATGCCGTGCGGCTGACGCGCGAGGCGGCGCTGCGTCCGCCCCTGTCGCCCTCCATTCCCGCGGCCTTCCTGAATTACGACCTGAGCTACACGGCCAGCCGGGACAAGGGCAGCAACCCCGATGTCCGCGACCTGGGCGCCCTGACGGAGCTGGGGTTCTCGGGCGACTGGGGACTGCTGACCAGCAGCTATGTCGGCCGCAACCTGGAGAGCGCCGATGCCCAGGTGAGCGCGTCCTGGCGCCGGCTGGAAACCACCTACACCCGCAACTTCCTGGACACCAACACCACGCTGCGGCTGGGCGACAGCATCACGCGCCCGGGCCTGACGGCGCGGGCGGTGTACTTCGGCGGCTTGCAGGTGGCCAAGAACTTCGCCCTCCAGCCAGGGTTCATCAGCTACCCCATCCCGGTGGTCACCGGTGTCTCGGCGGCGCCTAGCACGGTCGAGCTCTACATCAACGATGCCCTGCGCCAGACCTCCAACGTGCCGCCGGGGCCCTTCAGCATCGACAACTTCCCGGCCCTGACCGGGGCGGGCGAGGCCCGCATCGTGGTGCGCGACATCCTGGGCCGCGAAACCGTGGTGACACAGCCGTTGTTCAGCAGCGCCAGCCTGCTGGAGCAGGGACTGACCGACTGGAGCTTCGAGCTGGGTTCCGTACGCCAGGGCCTGGGTACCGACAACGCCTCGTACGGCCCGGGGTTCGTGTCCGGCCTGTGGCGCCAGGGCCTGAACAAGTCCTTGACCGCCGAACTGAACGGCGAGTGGTCGAGCCGGCTGCAACGCCTGAGCGTGGGCGCCAGCTATGAACTGCCGTTCCAGATGCTGGGGCAGACGGCCGTCGGCGCCAGCCGCAGCGACACCGCCGGCAGCGGCCTGAGCTGGGCGGCGGCCGTGGAGCGCGCCGGATTGCGGCACGGCCTGTCCTTCAGCGCCAGCGGCGCGAGCCGCGGCTGGCGCCAGCTGGGCATCGACTCGACGCAGCCGCTGCCCCGGCTCCAGACCACCGCCAGCTACAGCTACAGCAGCAACGACTTCGGCGCCTTCAGCCTGAGCTTCGGCAGCTTTTCCACCTACGACCGGGGCACCTTGCGCACCGTCGGCCTCAACTACACGGTGCGGCTGGCGCAGCGATCGGCGCTCACATTCAACGCCACCCAGCTCAGCGGCGCCTCCTCGGGCAGTTCCGTGGGCATCTCGCTGCTGGTGCCGCTGGACAGCCGGGTGGTGGTGGCCGCAGGCGCGAACGTGCGGGGAGGAACGACCGAGTACTACCTGAATGCGAGCCGCACCCTTGCCGCCGAGACGGGCTGGGGCTGGCGCACCGCGGCGGGCTCGCGGGGAGAAGGCCGGTTCGCGGAGGGCGGGGCTTACTACCAGGGCACCAAGGGACTGTTCTCGGCCGACGTCAGCGATGCCGCCACCCAGCAGACCGTGCGGCTGGGCCTGCTCGGCGGCGCCGTCTTCGCCGATGGCCACCTGTTCGCATCGCGCCGCGTCCAGGACAGCTTCGCCATCGTCGAGGTCCCCGGCCATGCCGATGTCGGGGTCGGCTTCCAGAGCAGCACGCTGACCCGCACCGGTGCCGATGGCGTGGCGCTCCTGCCCCGGCTGCTGCCCTTCCAGCGCAACAGCGTCCGCCTGGACCCGTCCGAGCTGCCGATCAGCGCCGAGCTCGATTCGATCGAGCAGGAAGCCGTTCCCGCGCTGCGCGGCGCGGTGAAGATCACCTTCCCCGTGCGCTCGGGCCGCGGCGCCCTGATCCGCATCGTGCTGGACGATGGCGCCCCCGCGCCGGCCGGGGCCCAGCTCGAGCTGGTGGGCGACCGCAAGGAATTCTTCGTCGCGCGGCGGGGCGAAGCCTTCGTCACCGGCCTGCAGCCCACCAACCAGCTGCGGTTGCGATGGAACGGCAACAGCTGCACCTTCACGGTCACGCTCCCGCCCGGGGAGCTGGAGGACATCGCCCGGGTCGGGCCGACCCTTTGCACAGGAGTGCCGAGATGAACAGATGCCAGTTCTGGAGCCGCGTCGCTGCGTCCCTGCTCCTCTTCGCGGGCGCTCCCGCGCAAGCCGCCATCAGCTGCAGTCTCAGCTCGAGCGGCTTCACCACGGTCTACAGCGAGAACATCACCGCGGCCAACTCCACGGTCGGCACGGTCACCCTGACCTGCACGCGCAGCAACCTGGCAGACGATCCGACGGTTTTCAACTACTCCTTGCGCGCAGATGACGGGCAGCAGGCCAGCAACGGCATCAACCGGGCGCGCCTGAACAACAGCAACGGCAACGGCAGCAGCAACTTCATCGGCTACGACCTGTGGCGCGATCCCGCGTGCAGCACCATGCCCTGGGGAGGAGGCTTGCTCGCGGCGGGCTCGGCCTTCAACGGCACCGTCAACTTCGGCACCGCGGCGACTGCGACGGCCAGCCACACCCAGACGTTCCATGCCTGCGTGCCGCCGCGGCAGAACGTCAGGGCCGGCACGTTCACGGACGTCGTCAACCTGTTGGCGTGCAACCAGGGCACCAGCCTCTTCGCCTGCCTTTCCGCACCGGCGCCGGTCGTCGGCATCCTCACGGCCACCATCATCAACTCGGACTTGTGCCAGTTCACCGCCCCCCCGGGGGACGTGGTCTTCCACTACGCCTCGTTCCAGGCCGGCCCAGCCACGGCGAGCGCGACCTACACCGTGCGCTGCACGAGCGGCGTGCGCTACACGGCCTCGCTCGATGCCACCACCGGCACTCTGCAGGGGCTGAACTACGGCCTGGCGCTGAGCAACACGGGGCAGGTGGAGGGCACCGGCCTGCCGCAGACCTTTACGATCAACGGCAGCATCCCGGCGGGCCAGGCCGGCACCTGCACCAACGCGACCTGCCCTCCGGCCAGCCAGGCACGCACCCTGACCATCACCTACTGACCGCCTGCCTGCGCACGCAGGTAGGCACGCGCCCTAAGGCCCGTGCGGGCAAGCGCCTAAGCGCGCCTAGTCATTTCCCTGGGCGCGGCACGAGCCCGGGTGGTCTGATGGACCTCAACTTCCCGAGGTGCCGCCATGACCCACGCCACTGGACGCCCGACCGCCCGCGCGCAGGCCCTGCTGCCTTCGCTGGCGCTGGCCGCCGCGGCGTTCCTGGCCAGCGCGGCGGCGCTGGCCGAAGCGCCCCGCGCAGCCTTCGGCGTGACCATCCACCTGCGCACCTTCAGCGAAACGCCGGTCTCCGACCACCGGTGCACGCACCGCGGCGGCACGGGGGCGGACACGGTCCGTCTGAGCTGCCCCGCCACCGTCGACGTGCAGGCGATCGCCAACACGGCCGCGGGCTGGAAGATGCAGCAGCAGCCTTTGCAGGGGGCCGGCGCCTACAAAGGCAACCGCTACGAATTCACCGCCGCCGCGGACCCGATGCCGAGAACCTCGGCCCCCATGGAGCTGCTGATCACCTGGTGAGGTGAGGCTCTCCCTCAGAAGGCCTCGTTTCCCCCCAGGTACCGCCACTGCCCCACCGGCAGCTGGCCCAGCACCACCCGGCCGATGCGCACGCGCTTGAGGCCCACCACCTTCAGCCCCACCAGCTCGCACATGCGGCGGATCTGGCGCTTCTTGCCCTCGGTCAGCACGAAGCGCAGCTGCTCCGGGTTCTGCCAGTCCACGCGCGCCGGCTTGAGCGGCTGGCCATCCAGGCTGAGGCCATGCCGCAGGCGCTGCAGCTGCTCGCGGGGGAACGCGCGCTGCACGTCGGCGGTGAGCTCGCCCTGCGGCAGGGCATAGCTCACGCGCACCAGGTACTCCTTCTCCACGCCCGAGTCCTCGGCGATCAGCTGGCGGGCGACGCGGCCGTCCTGCGTCAGCACCAGCAGGCCGGTGGAGTCGATGTCCAGCCGTCCCGCCGGCGCCAGCCCGCGCAGCTGGCCGGGCGAGAAACGCTGGCGCGACGCATCGCCGCGCCAGTGGGTGCGCGCCTGCACCAGGGCCGCCGCGGGCTGGTAGCCGTCCTCGGCTTGGCCGCTCACATAGCCGACCGGCTTGTGCAGCAGGATGGTGACGCGCTGCTCCTGCTGGCCGCGCGCGCGCGGGTCGACCTCGATGCGCGCGCCGGGCGCCACCTGCAAGCCCATGGCCGCGACCTGCCCGTCCACCCGCACCCAGCCGCGCGCGATCCACTCGTCGGCCTCGCGGCGCGAGCACAGGCCCAGTTCGGCCAGGCGTTTGTTCAGGCGGGTGGTGGCGGAGGCCGGCGGGTCGGACATCGGAGGGAGGACTATGCCTTTGCCAGCACGATAGCCGACTCGAGCTCCGGCCCGGCGGCGGTCTGGTCCGAGGTGGCGGCCCCCAGGCCCGCCCGCGGCCGGCCGCTGGAGCGCAGCCCGTCCAGGTCCAGCACCCGCACGCCGCCGTACTCCACCTTGATCGCGCCCTGCGCCGCCAGCGCCGCCAGGGCCTCGTTGACCCGCTGGCGGGACAGGCCCACCAGGTAGGCCAGCTCCTGCTGCGTGATGCGCAGCACCTGGCCCACGCCCGGGTACAGGACCGGGTTGAACAGCGCGGCCAGGCTGCGCGCCACCCGCAGGTCGGGGTCGTTCATGCGGTCGATCTCGCGCGCCCCGATGAACTGCGCCAGCCGCTCGTTGAGCTGGTTCATCACGAAGCGGTTGAAGGCGATGGAGTGGTCCAGCAGCCAGTGGAAGGTATCGACCGGCAGGCCGGCCACCACGCTCTTGCGCAGCGCCTGGATGTTGTAGCGGTAGGCCTCGCGCTTGAGGGCCGTGCCCTCGCCGAACCAGCCGCCGGGCGGCACGCCGGCGAAGGTCATGGTCTGGCCCTGGGCGTTGTCGCTGCTCATCTTGAGCAGGCCTTCCACCACGCCGAACCAGTAGGTCACCGGCCGGCCGAGGCGGCACACCAGGTCGCCCGGCAGCGCGTCGCCCACCGTGATGTGGCTGGCGGCCAGCGCGTACTCGTCGGGCCGCAGCTGCTGCAGCCACGGGATGCCCGCCAGCTCCGCCGGCGTCGGCGCGCGGCGCCGCTGGTGCAGGGACGGCTCGGTACGCGGGGCGGTCATCCTCGGGAAAGTACGTTCAGGGAATTCCCGAAGATTGTCGGCGCAAAGACAAGTTGACGTCAAAGCAGCGCCTAGCATCCGCCCCATTACACATCCGGCCTCACGGCCCAGGCCCATGGAGACAAGTTTCCCGCGACTCTTGCTCGAGCACGCCGCCCGCCGGCCCCATGCGGCGGCGATGCGCGAGAAGGAATACGGCATCTGGCAGGCGCACAGCTGGTCGCAACTGGCGCAGCTGGTCGAGCGCCTGGCCTGCGGCCTGCACCAGGCCGGCCTGGCGCGCGGCGAGCACATGGTGGTGGTGGGCGCCAACCGCCCGCGCCTGTACGCGACCCTGCTGGCGGCGCAGTCGCTGGGCGCCATCCCGGTGCCGCTCTACCAGGACGCCGCGGCCGCCGAGTGCGTCTTCCCCATCAACAACGCCGAGGTGCGCTTCGCCTTCGCCGAGGACCAGGAGCAGGTCGACAAGCTGCTGGAGATCCGGCCCCAGTGCCCGCGGCTGCAGGCGATCTGGTTCGACGACCCGCGCGGCCTGCGCAACTACGGCGAGCCGGGCCTGGCCTCGCTGGACAGCCTGGCCGAGGCCGGCGCGGCCTTTGCCCAGGCCCACCCGGGGTTCTTCCGGGCCGAGGTCGACAAGGCCGCGCCCGACGACGTGGCCGCCATGTTCTTCACCTCCGGCACCACGGGCAACGCCAAGGGCGTTGTCCACAGCCACCGCACCCTGCTGGACCGCGCCCGCGCCGGTGCGCAGTTCGACCGCCTGACCGAGCGCGAGGAGGTGCTGGCCTACCTGCCGCCGGCCTGGATCGGGCAGAACATCTTCAGCTACGCGCAGTGGCTGGCCTGCGGCTACGTGGTCAACTGCCCCGAGTCGTCCGGCACGGTGATGATCGACCTCAAGGAGATCGGCCCGACCTACTACTTCGCGCCGCCGCGCGTGTTCGAGGGCCTGCTCACCTCGGTGATGATCCGCATGGAGGACGCCGGCGCGGTCAAGCGCGGCCTGTTCCAGGCCTTCATGAAGCTGGCCCGCCGTGTCGGCCCGGCGCTGATGGACCGCCAGCCAGTGGGCCTGGCCGACCGCCTGGCCTGGAAGCTGGGCGACCTGCTGGTGTACGGGCCGCTGCGCAACAACCTGGGGTTCTCGCGCGTGCGGGTGGCCTACACCGCCGGCGAGGCCATCGGCCCCGACCTGTTCTCCTTCTACCGCTCCATCGGGATCAACCTCAAGCAGCTGTACGGATCCACCGAGACGGCCGTGTTCGTCTGCCTGCAGCCGGACGACCAGGTCAGGGCCGACACCGTGGGCGTGCCCATCAGCGGCGTGGAGATCCAGGTGGCCGACAACGGCGAGATCCTGGTGCGCTCGCCCGGGCTGCTCAAGGGCTACTACAAGAACCCGCAGGCCACGGCCGAGGTGCTCACGGCCGAAGGCTGGTACCGCACCAGCGACGCCGGCTTCATCGACGCCCAGGGGCACCTGAAGATCATCGACCGGGTCAAGGACGTCGGGCGCCTGAAGGGCGGCGCAAGCGACGGTGCGATGTTCGCGCCCAAGTACGTGGAGAACAAGCTCAAGTTCTTCCCGCACATCAAGGAGGCCGTGGCCTACGGCGACGGCCGCGAGAAGGTGTGCGTGATGGTCAACATCGATTTCGAGGCCGTGGGCAACTGGGCCGAGCGGCGCAACCTGCCGTACGCCGGCTACACCGACCTGGCGCAGAAGCCCGAGGTGTACCAGCTGGTGAAGGACTGCGTGGAGAAGGTCAACGCCGACCTGGCGCAGGATGCGAAGCTGGCCGGCTCGCAGATCAGCCGCTTCCTGGTGCTGCACAAGGAGCTGGACGCCGACGACAGTGAGCTCACCCGCACCAACAAGGTCCGCCGCGGCTACATCGCCGAGAAGTACCAGGTGCTGGTCGATGCGCTGTACGGCGGCAGGGCCGAGCAGTACGTGGAGACGCAGGTGAAGTTCGAGGACGGCCGCACCGGCAAGGTGAGCGCCACGCTGAAGATCATGGATGCGAAGACCTTTGCGCCGGTGAGGGCCGCGGCATGAACACCATGACAGATGCCGCCGTGATCGCGCAGCAGGCGCCCCAGGCGTCGCCGGGGAACGGCCGCAAGTTCGGCAACGTGATTTTGGACGTCAAGAACATCTCGCTGTCCTTCGGCGGGGTCAAGGCGCTGACCGACATCTCGTTCGACGTGCGCGAGCACGAGATCCGGGCCATCATCGGCCCCAACGGCGCCGGCAAGAGCTCCCTGCTCAACTGCATCAACGGCGTCTACCAGCCCCAGCAGGGCACCATCACCTTCCGCGGCAAGAGCTTCAGGCACATGAAGAGCCGCCAGGTTGCCGAGATGGGCGTGGCCCGCACCTTCCAGAACCTGGCCCTGTTCAAGGGCATGAGCGTGCTGGACAACATCATGACCGGCCGCAACCTGCGCATCAAAAGCAACCTGCTGCTGCAGGCGTTGCGCATCGGCCCGGCCGAGAAGGAGGAGATGCGGCACCGCGAGTTCGTGGAGCGCATCATCGACTTCCTGGAGATCCAGGCCTTCCGCAAGACCCCGGTGGGCCAGCTGCCCTACGGCCTGCAAAAGCGCGTCGACCTGGGCCGCGCGCTCGCCATGGAGCCGCAGGTGCTGCTGCTGGACGAACCCATGGCGGGCATGAACGTGGAGGAGAAGCAGGACATGTGCCGCTTCGTGCTGGACGTCAACGACGAGTTCGGCACCACCGTGGTCCTGATCGAGCACGACATGGGCGTGGTGATGGACATCAGCGACCGCGTGGTGGTGCTGGACTACGGCAGGAAGATCGGCGACGGCACGCCGGACGAGGTGCGCGCCAGCCCCGAGGTGATCAAGGCCTACCTCGGCACCTCCCACTGAAGAAGAGGACGCGATGGCCTTTTTCCTGGAAACCCTGTTCGGCGGCCTGATGGCCGGCATGCTCTATGCGCTGGTGGCCCTGGGCTTCGTGCTGATCTTCAAGGCCTCGGGGGTGTTCAACTTCGCCCAGGGCGCGATGGTGCTGTTCGCCGCGCTGGCGATGGCGCGCTTTTCCGAATGGATCCCGGCCTGGACCGGCATCGAGAGCCGCTGGTTCGCCAACCTGGCCGCCTTCCTGATCGCCGGCGCCATCATGTTCGTGGTGGCCTGGGTGATCGAGCGGCTGGTGCTGCGCCACCTGGTCAACCAGGAAGGCGCGACGCTGCTGATGGCCACGCTGGGCATCACCTACTTCCTGGAAGGCGTCGGCCAGACGCTGTTCGGCAGCAGCATCTACAAGATCGACATCGGCATGCCCAAGGACCCGGTGATCGTGCTGGAGGGCGCGTTCCAGGGCGGCATCCTGATCAACAAGGAAGACCTGTACGCGGCCATCATCGCCGCCGCCCTGGTGGCGCTGCTGAGCGTGTTCTTCCAGAAGACCGGCACCGGCCGCGCGCTGCGCGCGGTGGCCGACGACCACCAGGCGGCGCAGTCCATCGGCATCTCGCTGGGCCGCATCTGGGTCATCGTCTGGTGCGTGGCCGGCGTGGTGGCCCTGGTGGCCGGGATGATCTGGGGCAGCAAGCTGGGCGTGCAGTTCTCGCTGGCCACGGTGGCGCTGCGCGCCCTGCCGGTGGTCATCCTGGGCGGGCTGACCTCGGTGCCCGGCGCCATCATCGGCGGGCTGATCATCGGCGTGGGCGAGAAGCTGTCCGAGGTGTACATCGGCCCGCTGGTGGGCGGCGGCATCGAGATCTGGTTCGCCTACGTGCTGGCCCTGGGTTTCCTGCTGGTGCGGCCGCAGGGGCTGTTCGGCGAGAAGATCATTGACCGGGTATGAGGAACTGACCCATGCTTTACCGCGAAAACGGCCAGTTCAAGACCAGCTACCGCGCCGACCAGCAGATCTTCCCGATCCGGCAGGACCGGCTGTTCATGGTCCTGCTGCTGGTGGTCGCCTTCGTGGTGGTGCCGGGCCTGGCCAGCGACTACCTGTTCCGGGCCATCCTCATCCCCTTCCTGATCATGTCGCTGGCGGCGCTGGGGGTAAACATCCTGGTGGGCTACTGCGGCCAGATCTCGCTGGGCTCGGGCGCCTTCATGGCGGTGGGCGCCTACGGCGCGTTCAACTTCTTCGTGCGCGTGCCGGGCATGCCGCTGATCCCCGCCCTGATCCTGGGCGGCCTGTGCGCCACCGCCTTCGGCATCCTGTTCGGCCTGCCCAGCCTGCGGGTCAAGGGCCTGTACCTGGCCGTGGCCACGCTGGCCGCCCAGTTCTTCTCGGACTGGATGTTCCTGCGCATCAAATGGCTGACCAACGATTCGCCTTCGGGCTCGGTGGGCGTGTCGGGCCTGCAGGTGTTCGGCCTGCCGATCGAGAGCGCCGTCAGCCGGTACTGGTTCTGCCTGGCCATCCTGGTGGTGATCGCCCTCCTGGCCAAGAACCTGGTGCGCAGCGCCATCGGCCGCGAGTGGATGGCCATCCGCGACATGGACGTGGCGGCGGCGGTGATCGGCATCCGTCCCATGTACGCCAAGCTCAGCGCCTTCGCCGTCAGCTCCTTCATCGTGGGCGTGGCCGGCGCGCTGTGGGCCTTCGTCTACCTGGGCACCTGGGAGCCGGCGGCGTTCTCGGTGGACCTGTCGTTCCGGCTGCTGTTCATGGTCATCATCGGCGGTCTGGGCTCCATCATGGGCGCCTTCTTCGGCGCGGCCTTCATCGTGGTGCTGCCCATCGCCCTGAGCCAGCTGCTGCCCGCCGTGGCCGGCCTGTTCGGCGTGTCCATCTCCACCGCCACCCTGTCGCACGCCGAGCTGATGATCTTCGGCGCCCTGATCGTGTGGTTCCTGGTGGTGGAGCCGCACGGCCTGGCGCGCCTGTGGTCCACGGCCAAGCAGAAGCTGCGGCTGTGGCCGTTCCCGCACTGAACCGCCGGACAAACCCCGATGCGCACCGCACCCGATTGGCTTTCACTGCTGCTTCCTCACCGTTCGCTTCACCTCAGAAGGAGACATCCATGAAGCTTCGTTCCCTCCTCATGGCCGGCCTGGCGGCCGGGGCCGCGCTCACCGCACCGGCGGCGTTCGCCCAGGCCAAGGAGCAGTTCTTCCCGCTGCTGTCCTACCGCACCGGCCCGTACGCGCCCAACGGCACGCCCTGGGCCAACGGCAAGCAGGATTACATCAAGCTGATCAACGCGCGTGACGGCGGCATCAATGGCGTCAAGCTCACCTTCGAGGAATGCGAGACCGGCTACGCCACCGACCGCGGCGTGGAGTGCTACGAGCGCCTCAAGGGCCGTCCGGGCGTCACCATCTTCGACCCGCAGGCCACCGGCATCACCTTCGCCTTGACCGAGAAGGTGGCCACCGACAAGATCCCGCTGATCACGCTGGGCTACGGCCTGTCGGTGTCGCAGGACGGCACGGCCTTCAAGTGGAACTTCCCGCTCATGGGCAGCTACTGGACCGGCGCCGACATCCTGGTGCAGCACATCGGCAAGAAGGAAGGCGGGCTGGACAAGCTCAAGGGCAAGAAGATCGCCCTGGTCTACCACGACTCCCCCTTCGGCAAGGAGCCCATCCCGCTGCTGCAGGAGCGCGCCCGCATGCACGGCTTCGACCTGAGCCTGATCCCCGTCACCGCGCCCGGCGTCGAGCAGAAGGCCGCCTGGCTGCAGGTGCGCCAGCAGCGCCCGGACTACGTGATGCTGTGGGGCTGGGGCGTGATGAACTCCACCGCCCTGAAGGAGGCGCAGGCCACCGGTTACCCGCGCGAGAAGATGTACGGCGTGTGGTGGGCCGGCGCCGAGCCGGACGTCAAGGACGTGGGCGACGGTGCCAAGGGCTACAACGCGCTGGCGCTCAACACCTCGGGCACCCAGCCCAAGGTGATCCAGGACATCCTCAAGCAGGTGCACGACAAGGGCCAGGGCACCGGGCCCAAGGACGAGGTCGGCTCGGTGCTGTACACCCGTGGCCTGATCATCCAGATGCTCAGCGTCGAGGCGGTGCGCCGGGCGCAGGAGCGCTTCGGCAAGGGCAAGGTCATGACCGGCGAACAGGTGCGCTGGGGCATGGAGAACCTGAACCTGGACCAGAAGCGGCTGGACGCGCTGGGCTTCGCCGGCGTGCTGCGCCCGATCAGCACCTCGTGCCAGGACCACATGGGCTCCACCTGGGCGCGCATCCACACCTGGGACGGCAGCAAGTGGAACTTCAGCAGCGACTGGTACCAGGCCGACGAGCAGATCCTCAAGCCCATGGTCAAGGCCGGGGCCGAGAAGTACCTGGCCGACAAGAAGCTGCAGCGCCGGCCTGCCAGCGACTGCGAGTCCTGATGTGACTCTTCCTCCCTCCCCCTTTGGGGGGAGGGCAAAACCGAAGACCATGCAAAACATCCTCATCAACGTCAACGGCATCGAGGTCATCTACAACCACGTGATCCTGGTGCTCAAGGGCGTGTCGCTGCAGGTGCCCGAGGGCGGCATCGTGGCGCTGCTGGGCGGCAATGGGGCCGGCAAGACCACCACGCTGCGCGCCGTCTCCAACCTGCTGCGGGGCGAGCGCGGCGAGGTCACCAAGGGCTCGATCGAGCTGCGCGGCGAGCGCATCGAGAACCTGTCGCCGGCCGACCTGGTGCGCCGCGGCGTGGTGCAGGTGATGGAAGGCCGGCACTGCTTCGCCCACCTGACCATCGAGGAGAACCTGCTGACCGGCGGCTACACCCGCGGCAGCAAGGCCGAAGTGGCGGCCAGCCTGGAGAAGGTCTATGCCTACTTCCCGCGGCTGAAGACCCGGCGTGGCTCCCAGGCGGCCTACACCTCCGGCGGCGAGCAGCAGATGTGCGCCATCGGCCGCGCGCTGATGGCCAACCCCAGCATGGTGCTGCTGGACGAGCCGTCCATGGGCCTGGCACCGCAGATCGTGCAGGAGGTGTTCGAGATCGTGCGCGACCTGAACCAGCGTGAAAAGGTGACTTTCCTGCTGGCCGAGCAGAACACCCACATGGCGCTGAAGTACGCCGACTACGGCTACATCATGGAGAGCGGCCGCATCGTGATGGACGGGCCGGCCGCCGACCTGGCCAGCAACGAGGACGTCAAGGAGTTCTACCTGGGCATGGGCCGAAGTGGCGACGGACTCGAGCGCAAGAGCTTCCGCGACGTCAAGAGCTACAAGCGGCGCAAGCGGTGGCTGGCCTGAGGACCACAGGGAGGGGGCGATGAGCAGCAGCAAGCATTACGACGCGCTGGAGACGCGCTCGCCGGCCGAGCGCGAGGCGCAGCTGATGGCGGCGCTGCCGCGGCAGGTGGCCCATGCCCAGCGCCACGCGCCGGCCATGGCGCAGATCCTGGCCGGCGTGGACGCGGCCGCCGTCGACTCGCGCCAGGCGCTGGCCCGGCTGCCGGTGACGCGCAAGCACGAGCTGCTGGAGCGGCAGAAGGCCGGCCGCGCGGCCGACCCGTTCGGCGGCTTCGCCGCGCAGGTGCGCGGGCCGGCCATGCTGCGCATCTTCGCCTCGCCCGGGCCGATCTACGAGCCGGACGGCGCGGCGCGCGACTACTGGCGCACGGCCCGCGCCATGCACGCCGCGGGCTTTTGTGCCGGCGACCTGGTGCACAACGCCTTCAGCTACCACATGACGCCCGGCGCCTTCATCATGGAAGCCGGCGCGCACGCCCTGGGCTGCACCGTGTTCCCGGCCGGCACCGGCCAGACCGAGCAGCAGCTGCAGGCGATCGCCGAACTGCGGCCGCGCGCTTATGCGGGCACGCCCAGCTTCCTGCGCATCCTGCTGGAAAAGGCGGCCGAGACCGGCGCCGACGCGGGCAGCCTGCGCGTGGCGCTGACCGGCGGCGAAGCGCTGCCGCCCAGCCTGCGCGACTGGTTCGCCGAACGCGGTCTGCAGGTGTTCCAGAGCTACGCCACCGCCGACCTGGGCCTGATCGCCTACGAGACCGAGGCGCGCCAGGGCCTGGTGCTGGACGAGGGCGTGATCGTCGAGATCGTGCGGCCCGGCACCGGCGAGCCGGTGCCCGAGGGCGAGGTCGGCGAGGTGGTGGTGACCACGCTCAACCCCGATTACCCGTTGATCCGCTTCGGCACGGGCGACTTGTCGGCCGTGCTGCCCGGTGCCTGCCCCAGCGGCCGCACCAACATCCGCATCCGCGGCTGGCTCGGCCGAGCCGACCAGACCACCAAGATCCGCGGCATGTTCGTGCACCCGGCCCAGGTGGCCGACATCGCCCGCCGCTTCCCCGAGGTGCTCAAGGCGCGCCTGGTGGTCAGCGGCGAGATGGCCAACGACACCATGACGCTGAAGGTCGAGGCCGTGGGCCCGCAGCCCGTGCTGCAAGGGCTGCAGGCGCGCCTGGGCGAGGCCATCCGCGACGTCACCAAGCTGCGCGGCGAGGTCCTGCTGCTGCAGCCCGGCAGCCTGCCCAATGACGGCAAGGTCATCGAGGATGCGCGCAGCTACAAGTAGGCGCGAACTATTTGAGGCCCGGGCTCCCGCATTTGCCGCGTCCTGCAACCGATTTACCTACATGGCTGCTGAAGAGTTACGCCGGCCCGTGGGGCTAAGTAGTTCCCGCCATACGGGGGAATGGGCGGCCCCCTACCATTCGCGGGTTTTTATCCAAAGGAGGCTTCCATGAAGCAAGTTTTCAAGGCCGTTCTGCCGGCCGCCCTGCTGGCCGCGGCCGCCGCCGGCGCCCAGGCCCAGGATTTCCCCGGCAGCAAGCCCATCACCCTGGTCGTGCCCTTCGCCGCCGGCGGCCCCACCGACCGCGTGGCGCGCGACCTGGCCGAAGCCATGCGCAAGGCCATGGGCGGCAATGCCAGCATCGTGGTCGAGAACGCGGCCGGCGGCCCTGGCGGCCTGATCGGCGCCAACAAGGTGGCCAAGGCCAACCCCGACGGCCACACGCTGCTGGTCCACCACATCGCCATGGGCGTGTTCCCGTCACTGGTGCGCAACCTGCCGTTCAAGGTGGAGACCGACTTCGAGTACCTGGGCATGATCAACGACGTGCCCATGACGCTTATCGGCAAGCCGCAGCTGCCGGCCAACAACTACAAGGAACTGATCAGCTGGCTCCAGGCCAACAAGGGCAAGGTCAACCTGGCCAACGCCGGCATCGCCTCGGCGTCGCACCTGTGCGGCATGCTGTGGCAGTCGGCCGTGGGCGTGGACATGACCACCGTGCCTTACAAGGGTACGGCGCCGGCCATGACCGACCTGATGGGCGGCCAGGTCGACCTGCTGTGCGACCAGACCACCAACACCACCAGCCAGATCGAGGGCAAGAAGGTCAAGGCCTACGCCGTCACCACGGCCAAGCGCCTGACGACGCCGGCCCTGAAGGACCTGCCCACGCTGGACGAGGCGGGCCAGAAGAACTTCCAGGTCACCATCTGGCACGGCATGTACGCGCCCAAGGGCACGCCGGCTGCCGTGCAGAAGAAGCTCAATGACGCCCTCAAGGTCGCGCTCAAGGACCCCGAGTTCCTCAAGAAGCAGGAAGGCCTGGGCGCCGTGGTCGTGAGCGACAAGCGCAGCGACCCGGCCGAGCACAAGAAGTTCGTGCAGGCCGAGATCGCCAAGTGGAGCCCGGTCATCAAGGCCGCCGGCGTCTACGCCGACTGATCGCCGCAGGCACGCTTGCGACAAGCCGCCTGCGGGCGGCTTTTTTTCATCACAATGACCGCTGACCCAAGGAGACATGCCATGACCTTTTCGACCTCCCTGTCCCGCCGCCGCGCGGCGGCGCTGCTGGCGGCCGCGGGCGCCGCCGTGCTGGCGCCCGCCGCCTGGGCGCAGACCGCCTGGCCCAGCAAGCCGGTGCGCATCGTCGTGCCCTTCGCCGCCGGCGGCACCACCGACATCCTGGCGCGCGCCATCGCGCCCGAGCTGTCCAAGGCCTTCGGCCAGCCCTTCATCGTGGACAACCGCGCCGGCGCCGGCGGCAATGTGGGCGCCGACATCGTGGCCAAGTCGCCGGCGGACGGCTACACCCTGCTGATGGGCACGGTGGGCACGCACGGCATCAACCGCGCGCTGTACGAGAAGATGCCCTTCGACCCGATCAAGGACTTCGCGCCCATCACCCTGGTGGCCGGCGTGCCCAACGTGATGGTGATGAACGCGGACAAGGCGCGCAGCATGGGCATCAACAACGTGCAGGACTTCATCCGCCACGCCAAGGCCAACCCCGGCAAGCTGAACATGGCCTCCAGCGGCAACGGCACGTCCATCCACCTGGCCGGCGAGCTGTTCAAGACCATGAGCGGCACCTACATGGTCCACTTCCCGTACCGCGGCTCCGCCCCGGCGCTGCTGGACATGGTGGCCGGCAACATGGACGTGATGTTCGACAACCTGCCCTCCTCCATGGCGCAGATCAAGGCCGGCAAGCTCAAGGCCCTGGCCGTGACCAGCTCGCAGCGCTCGTCCGCGCTGCCCGACGTGCCCACGGTGGAGGAGGCCGGTGGCCTCAAGGGCTTCGACGCCAGCTCCTGGTTCGGCCTGCTGGCGCCGGCCGGCACCCCGGCCGACATCGTCGGCCGCATCCAGCAGGAGGTGGCCAGGTCGCTGGACACGCCGGCCATCAAGGAGAAGCTGCAGGCCCAGGGCGCCATCCCCAGCGGCAACACGCCGGCCGAGTTCGCGCGCCTGATCGACGCCGAGCACAAGAAATGGGCGGGGGTGGTGAAGGCCTCGGGCGCGAAGGTGGACTAAAGGCGCCTCAGACGCCCCAGACGATGTCCTTGCCGGCCTTGTGGCAGCGGCGCAGCATCTCGATGAAGGGCACGGCGCGCTGGCGCAGGCTGATGGCCTCGAAACGCGGCGGCACCTCGCCCTTGGCCTGCGCCTCCTCGATGGCCGCCTTCTGGTCGGCCTCTTCTTTCGCGACGGCGTGCTCCAGCGCGCTGATGGCGCCGGGCATCTCCGGCGGCTGCAGGATGCCCTGGGGCGCCGGGTCCTTGCCGATGATCTGCAGGATCTGCCGGCCGTTGGGCTCCAGCATGATGAGGTCGCCCGCGGCCTTGGATTTGAATTTGTAGAGCATCAGCTGGGGTACATGTACTCGCGAGTGAAGGGGTAGGTGGACTGGGCGCCGCGCAGCGCGCCGGTGCTCATGTTGCCGTCGGGACGGGCGGCGAGGATCTGGTGCAGCGAGATCCATCCGCGTTCGAAGGACATGGCGCAGCCGGCCAGGTACAGCCGGTAGGCCCGCAGCACCTTGCCCGCTTCGGCGGCGCGGCCGGTGCGCTCGAGCACCCGCGCCGCGTCCGGCAGGTGCGACTCCAGGGCGTCCGACCAGGCCCACAGCGTGCGGGCGTAATGCGGCCGCAGGTTCTCGGTGTCCAGCATCTCCAGCCCGGCGCCCGCCAGGTCGCGCAGCACCTGGCTGGTGTGCAGCAGCTCGCCGCCCGGGAAGATGTACTTGCCGATGAAGTCGCCCATGCCCGCGCCCAGCTGGCCGGGGTGGACGCTGGCGGCCGTGATGCCGTGGTTCATCGCCAGCCCGCCGGGTTTGAGCAGCCGCTGGATCTTGGCGAAGTACAGGGGCATGTTGGCCTGGCCCACGTGCTCGAACATGCCGACCGAGGCGATCTTGTCGAAGCCCTGCGATTCGTTCAGCTCGCGGTAGTCCATGAGATGGATGCGCACGCGCCCGCGCAGGCCCTTCTCCTCGATCAGCCGGTGGACGTGGGCGTGCTGGTTCTTCGACAACGTGATGCCGGTGGCCTGCACGCCGTAGTGCTCGGCGGCCCACAGCAGCAGCCCGCCCCAGCCGGCGCCTATGTCCAGGAAGCGCTCGCCCGCGCGCAGCATCAGCTTGCGGCAGATGTGGTCCAGCTTGGCCTCCTGCGCCTGCGCCAGCGACATCCCCGGCTCGCGGTAGTAGGCGCAGGAGTAGACGCGGCGCGGGTCCAGCCACAGCGCGTAGAAGTCGTCCGAGACGTCGTAATGGAACTGGATTTGCCGGGCGTCGCGCTGCGGCGAGTGCGCGGCCAGCGACTTGGCGCGGCGCATCATCTGCGTCCACCAGCCGGTGTCGCTGGCGACCGGGCTGCCGGGCAGCAGGTGGGCGGCCGCCAGCATGATGTCGCGCATGGACCCTTCGATGCCGACGCGGTTCTCGACGTAATCCTCGGCCAGCTGGCCGATCTGTCCGGCCGACAGCGTGGCCAGCGCGGGCCAGTCGGAGAACCTCAGGATCACGGCCGCATTGGCGGGGCCGGCGCGCCGGCCGCCCGGCAGTTGCAGCGCGACCGTCACCGGGGAGCCGGCCAGCTGGGCCTCGATCCTGCGGATGATTGCGTCCATTCGTAAATTCTGGGCGGCCGCGGCCTCAGCCGTCAATGCGCCGGGATGTAGGACGGCATCGCATTCGCCGTCGCGCAGGGCTCGGCCGCTCGATTGACGCCGATTGATTGAGGCTTAAACTATTTAGGGAGCAAATTTCAAGGACGCCCATGGACATGGAAGCCCGCGCGCACAGCGAGCACCCCGAGGCCCTGCGCCTCTGGCTGCGCCTGCTGACCTGCACGCAGATCGTGGAGAAGCAGGTGCGCACCCGTCTGCGCGAGCGCTTCGGCATCACGCTGCCGCGGTTCGACCTGATGGCCCAGCTGGAACGCGCGCCCGAAGGCCTGAAGATGAACGAGCTGTCGCGCCGCATGATGGTCACCGGCGGCAACGTGACCGGCATCACCGACCAGCTGGTGGCCGAAGGGCTGGTCGACCGGCAGGACGTGGAAGGCGACCGCCGTGCCTGGCGCGTGCGCCTGACGCCCAAGGGCCGCAAGCTGTTCCACGAGATGGCCGCCCAGCACGAGCAATGGATCGTGGAGGCCTTCGCCAGCCTCAACGACAAGGACCTCGCCACGCTGCACCGGCTGCTAGGCAAGGTCAAGGACACCGCCCGCGAACACGGCCCCGCCGTGGTCTGAACCTTCCCCCAGGAGCCCGCATGTCCGCCCAGACCGACCACTTCGTCCACGACCGCCTGCCGCCGCGCTCCCAGTGGCCGCAGCTGCGCTACGACCTGCCCGAGCTGCGCCTGCCCGATCGGCTCAACCTGGCGGAGGAGCTGCTGGACAAGGCGGCGGCCAAGGGCTGGGCCGACCGGCCCCTGCTGCGCTCGCCGCGCGTCACGCTCACCTATGCGCAGGCGCGCGAGCGCGTGGACCGCATCGCGCGGGTGCTCACCGAGGACCTGGGCCTGGTGCCCGGCAACCGCGTGCTGCTGCGGGGCGGCAACTCCGTCGGCATGGCGCTGTCCTGGCTGGCCGTGGTCAAGGCCGGGCTGGTCGCGGTCGCCACCATGCCCCTGCTGCGCGCGCGCGAGCTGGGCGACATCATCGACAAGGCCCAGCCCGCGGCCGCCCTGTGCGACGCCCGGCTGCTGGACGAGCTCGAGCAGGCGCGCCAGGGCCGGCCCGGCCTGCGGCAGGTGGTGAGGTTCAATGCGCCGGACGACCCGCAGGACCTGGGCGCGCTGTGCGCCGCCAAGCCCGGCGACCTGCCGCCCTGCCCCACGGCGGCCGACGACATCGCGCTGATGGCCTTCACCTCGGGCACCACGGGCAAGCCCAAGGCCGCGGTGCACACGCACCGCGACGTGCTGGCGGCCTGCGAGGCCTGGCCGCGGCATGTGCTGCGGGCCACGCCCGACGACGTGGTGGTCGGCTCGCCGCCGCTGGCCTTCACTTTCGGCCTGGGCGGGCTGCTGGTGTTCCCGATGTGGGCCGGCGCCTCGGTGTACTTCGCCGACACGCCCTACACGCCCGAAAGCCTGGTGCGCACCCTCCACGAGGCCGGCGCCACCATCTGCTACACCGCGCCCACCTTCTACCGCCAGATGGCCCCATGGGCGCGCGAGCTGGGCGTCGGCCGCCTGCGCATCTGCGTCAGCGCCGGCGAGGGCCTGCCGGATGCCACGCGCCAGCTGTGGAAGCAGGCCAGCGGCATCGAGATGCTGGACGGCATAGGCGCCACCGAGATGTTCCACATCTTCATCTCCTCGGCCGGCGAGCAGGTGCGCCGCGGCGCCATCGGCCAGGTCGTGCCCGGCTACCAGGCGAAGGTCGTGGACGACCAGGGCAAGGAGGTGCCGCGCGGCACCGTGGGCAAGCTGGCGGTGATCGGCCCCACCGGCTGCCGCTACCTGGACGACCCCCGCCAGGCCAACTACGTGAAGGACGGCTGGAACCACCCGGGCGACGCCTTCGTGCAGGACCCCGACGGCTACTTCTTCTACCAGGCGCGCACCGACGACATGATCATCACGGCTGGCTACAACGTCGGGGGGCCGGAGGTCGAGGATGCGCTGCTGCGCCACCCGGCGGTGGCCGAGTGCGGCGTCGTGGGCAAGCCCGACGAGGAGCGCGGCATGATCGTCAAGGCCTTCTGCGTGCTCAAGCCCGGGCACGTGGGCGACGAGGCCATGGTCCGGGCGCTGCAGGAGCACGTGAAGTCCACCATCGCTCCCTACAAGTACCCGCGCGAGATCGAGTTCGTCGCCGGCCTGCCGCGCACCGAGACCGGCAAGCTGCAGCGCTTCCGGCTGCGCCAGGCCTGAGGGTGCCCGCCGCGCGGCCGCGATAATCGGCCCATGCCTGCGTATTCATTCGAAGCCCTGGACGCCCAGGGCGCCACGCGCAAGGGCGTGATGGAGGCGGACACCGCCAAGGCGGCGCGCGGCCTGCTGCGCGCCCAGGCGCTGGTGCCGCTGCAGGTGGTGCCCGTGGTCACCGGCGCGGCGGCCAACGAGCGGCGCTTCGCCTGGGGGTCCGGCTGGCTGACCCGGCCGGTGTTCACGCCCACCAGCCTGGCCATCTGGACGCGCCAGCTGGCCGGGCTGATCGCCTCCGGGCTGCCGCTGGAGCGGGCGCTCACGGCCTTGACCGAGGAGGCCGACAACGAGCGCGAGCACCTGCTGCTGGCGGCGCTGCGCGCCGAGGTCAACGCCGGCTCGCCGTTCGCCAAGGCGCTGGCGCAGTTCCCGCGCGACTTCTCCGACATCTACGTGGCCGTCATCGGCGCCGGCGAGCAGAGCGGCCACCTGGGCCAGGTGCTGGAGCGCCTGGCCGACGACCTGGAGGACCGGCAGGCGCTCAAGGCCAAGCTGGTCGGCGCGGCCCTGTACCCCGCCATCGTCACCGTGGTGGCCATCGCCATCGTGCTGTTCCTGGTCACCTACGTGGTGCCGCAGGTGGCCAACGTGTTCGCCGGCACCAAGCGCGCCCTGCCCTTCCTCACGGCCGCCATGCTGGGCCTGAGCGCCGCCGTGCGCGAGTGGGGCTGGCTGGGCGCGCTGCTGCTGGCCGGCGGCACGGTGGGCCTGCGGCTGGGCCTGCGCAACGAGGGTTTCCGCGAGCGCTTCGACGCCGGCTGGCTGCGCCTGCCCCTGGTGGGCCGGCTGGCGCGAGGCTACAACGCCGCCCGCTTCGCCAGCACCCTGGCCATGCTGGCCGGCGCCGGCGTGCCCATCCTCAAGGCCCTGCAGGCCGCCGGCGAGACCTTGAGCAACCGCTCCATGCGCGCCGACGCCATGGATGCCCTGGTGCTGGTGCGCGAGGGCGCGCCGCTGGCCTCGGCCCTGGCGCAGAAGAAGCGCTTCCCCGGGCTGCTGAGCATGTTCGCGCGCCTGGGCGAGCAGACCGGCCAGCTGCCGGTGATGCTGCAGCGCGCCGCCAACCAGCTGGGCACCGAGGTGCAGCGCCGCGCCATGCAGCTGGCCACCATCCTGGAGCCGCTGCTGATCGTGGCCATGGGCCTGGTGGTGATGCTGATCGTGCTGGCCGTGCTGCTGCCCATCATCCAGCTCAACCAATGGGTGAGGTGACGGCATGGCGGCGACGCTCGACGACAAGCTGGTGGTGGCGATCTCCTCGCGCGCCCTGTTCAACTTGGAGGAGGAGAACCGCATCTTCGAAAGCGGCGACGCCGCGGCCTACATGGCGCTGCAGCTGCAGCGGCTGGAGCTACCCGCCGCGCCGGGCATCGCCTTCTCGCTGATCAAGAAGCTGCTGGCCTTCAACGACACCTCCGACCAGCGGGTGCAGGTGGTGATCCTCTCGCGCAACGACCCGGTCTCGGGCATGCGCATCTTCCATTCGGGCGCTGCCAACCAGATCAAGCTCGAGCGCGGCGTGTTCACGCAAGGCCGCCCGCCGTTCCGTTACCTGCGGCCCTTGCGCGCGCACCTGTTCCTGTCGGCCAATGCCGAGGACGTGCGCGAGGCGCTCAACGCCGGCTTCCCGGCCGCGCGCGTGCTGACCGAATCGGCGCAGGCCGGCAACAACTACCCCGACGAGGTGCGCATCGCGTTCGACGGCGACGCCGTGCTGTTCTCCGACGAGGCCGAGCGCATCTTCCAGGACGAAGGCCTCGATGCCTTCCAGCAGCACGAGATCGCCAAGGCCGCGCAGCCGCTGCCCGAGGGCCCGTTCAAGCCCCTGCTCGCTGCGCTTCACCGGTTGCAGCGGGCCGGCACGCCCGCCATGAAGATCCGAACGGCGCTGGTGACGGCGCGCAGCGCGCCAGCCCACGAGCGGGCGCTGCGCACGCTCATGGCCTGGAACATCCAGGTGGACGAAGCCATGTTCCTCGGCGGCCTGCCCAAGGGCGAATTCCTGCGCGAATTCGAGCCGGACTTCTTCTTCGACGACCAGACGCGGCACGTCGACCATGCGGCGCGGCACGTGCCGTCGGGGCATGTGGCTGGCGGGATCGTCAACCTGTAGGCGCACGCTCGATTCGCTCTGGCACCTGGGCGGGATCCGGGAGCGGGGTGCCCTGCTCCCGAATCCGGCAAACGCGTAGGCGCGCCTGCGTTGGAGCGCCTTTGCTCGTAGCGGGTTGGCGACGGCGGGCAGCCGCCGGCGTCAACCCGCGGAGCGAGCGCAGAACAGCATCACCAAAGACGATGCCTGCCTCATCGCCCCGCCCGCCCCCCACCCGGCCCGCGCGTCTCGCGCCGCGCGATCCACAGCGTGGAGGCGCAGATCACCGCGCCGCCCGCCAGGGTCCAGCGGCTGGGCCAGTCGCCGAACACCAGCCAGCCCAGGGCCGAGGCCCAGACCAGGTCCAGGAACTTCACCGACTGGGTGGCCGAGATGTCGGCGATGCTGAACGAGCGCGTCAGGCAGTAGTGGCCGGCGCTGCCCAGCATGCCGCACAGCAGGAACACGGCCCACTGCAGCGCGCTCGGCCACTGCCAACCCGACACCAGCGCCAGGGGCAGGCTGCACACGGCGACGGTGATGGACTGCCAGACCACGATCACGGTCGGCCGTTCGTAGCGGGTCAGCGCCTTGGTGATCAGGAAGGACGCGGCGAAGATGGGCGAGGACGCCAGCATCAGCAGCGACCAGCCTCCGCCGCCCGCGCCCGACAGCTGGGGCGCCACCACGATCAGCACGCCGCCGAAGCCGATCAGCGCGGCCAGCCAGCGCTCCCAGCGCATGGGCTCCCGGAACACCAGCCAGGCGCCCAGCATGATGAAGATCGGCGTCGTGAAGCCGATCGCCGTGGTGTCGGCCAGGGTGATGTGCGGGATGGCCAGGAACCACAGGGCCAGGCCGAAGGTGTGGACGGCGCCGCGGGTGAACTGGCCGCCGATGTTGCGCGGCCGCCAGCTCGCCAGGCCGCCGCGCAGCACTAGCGGCGCCAGCACCACCAGGCCCATCAGGTAGCGCAGGAACTGGGTCTGGAACGGGCTGAGCTGCAGCGCCATGCCGCGCATCAGGGTGTTAAGCATCACGAACAGCGCTCCGGCCAGCAGGGACCACATCAGGCCGCGGACCGTGGCATCGAGCCGGCCGACGCGGCGCTGGGTGATGGCGGCGCGCCGCAGCAGGGCATGGCGGCGGGGCCGGTGGGCGCGTATTGCTGCAGCGCCGGGCTGTGTCTCCATGGCGGCAACTATAGAACCCCCCGCGGGCTAAAGTCGCGAGGTCTTCAGGGCGGGGTGGAATTCCCCACCGGCGGTAGGCGGCGAAAGCCGCGAGCCCGCGAGCGCCCCGCGGTCCGCCCGGGCCACGGGGGTCAGCAGACTCAGTCAAATGCTGAGGCCGACGGTCACAGTCCGGATGAAAGAAGATTCGCGGCGCCGCAGGGTGCCGCGATGTGCCGCCGCATGGCTTGCCGCGCGGCGGCGTCTTGCCTTGGAGCGTTTTTGTTCAACCGACAGGAGCGTTTCATGACCCCCACCCTTTCCCCCGCCATTCCCCAGGCCGGCGACATCACGCTGTCCTCCCTCCCCGAGATCCTGGCCCAGGTGGCCGCCGGCCGGCCCGTGCTGGTGCTGGACGACGCCGGCCGCGAGGACGAGGCCGACCTGGTCTGCGCGGCCGACCGCATCACGCCCGGCGTGATGGCGATGATGATCCGCGAGGGCAGCGGCATCGTCTGCCTGTGCATCCGGCCTGGCAAGGCCGGCGAGCTCAAGCTCAGGCCCATGGTCGAGGTGAACCGCTCGCGGCACGCGACCGCCTTCACCCAGTCCATCGAGGCGGCGCACGGCGTGAGCACCGGCGTGTCGGCCGCCGACCGGGTGCAGACCATCCAGTGCGCGCTGCGCTCCACCCTGGAGCGCAGCGAGATCGTCAGCCCCGGCCATGTGTTCCCCCTGGTCGCGCGCCCGGGCGGCGTGCTGGAGCGCGAGGGCCATACCGAGGCGGCCGTGGACCTGGCCGTGCTGGCGGGCTGCGCGCCGGCCGGCGTGCTGTGCGAGCTGATGAACCCGGACGGCAGCATGGCCCGCGGCGCGCAGGTCCAGGCCTTCGCCCGCGCCCATGGCCTGCTGTGCACCACGGTGGAGGCGATCGCCGAATGGCGCCGCCGGCACCCGGCGGCCATGTGCTGAGGCGGAAGACCGCCGGGCTTACTGCCGTGGCACCTTGGCGCGCACTATCACCTCCGACCAGCGCCTGATCTCGGAGGCCAGCAGGTCACCCAGCTGCTCGGGCGTGCCGCCCGCGGGGCGGACGTTGAGTTCCGCCAGCTGCCTGCGCAGCCCGGGGCCGGCCAGGGCCTGGTTCGCCTCGCGGTTCAGGCGCGCGATCACCTGCGGCGGCGTGCGCGCCGGCGCGGCCAGCGCGTTCCAGGAGGCGGCGTCGAAACCGCGCACGCCGCTTTCCGCGACGGTGGGCACGTCGGCCAGGCCCGCCGCACGCTGCGAGCCCATCACCGCCAGCGGCACCACGGTCCTGGACGCGATCTGCCCCATCATGGGCCCCAGGATCTCGACCGCCGCGTCCACCTGGCCGCCGCGCAGCGCGGTGAGCACGGCGGGCGAGCCGTTGAACGGAACCACCTGGAAGTCCACGCCCGCCGAGGTCTTGAGCAGTTCGGCCGCCAGGTGCTGCGTGCTGCCGATGTTGATGGAGGCCACGTTCAGCCTGCCCGGGTTCGCCCTGGCGTAGGCCAGCAGGTCCTTCATGGATGGGAACCGGCCGCCCGCGGCCGCGAGCACCGCGATGTCGAAGAAGCCCAGCGTCACGATGGGCGCGAAGTCCTTCCGCGGATCGAAGGGCAGCGACCTGAACAGGCCCGCGCTCACGGCCGTGCCATTGCTCATCAGCAGCAGGGTGTGGCCGTCCGGCTCGGCCCGGGCCACCGTCTCGCCGGCCACGATGCCCCCGGCCCCGGGCTTGTTCTCGACCACCACCCCCTGGCGCAGGCCCTCGCCCAGCGCCTTGGCGACCGCCCGCGCGGTGAGGTCGGCGATGCCGCCCGCGCCGAACGGCACCACGATGCGCAGGGGCCTGGAGGGAAAGGCCTGCGCGGCCGCGAGGCCGGGGAAGGCCGCGGCGGCGGCGGCGGCGAGCAGATCACGCCGGTGGGTCATGGTGGTCCTGCCTTTTCCGTTCTCATTCTGGCGCGTGCCCACAAAGTGCGGCTGACCAGCTTGCGACGCCACTCCTGGCTCAGTCCTCATCAAATCTTAGCCGTGGCTGGACCTGGCATGGGCTTGCACCATGACACGGCGACGGACCAGGTTCGGTCGTCACATCGGTGTCGCGGGGTATCGTTAGCGTCACGGCGGCTGCTAACGCCCGGCTAATTTGACTGCCCGATAAACACAGCACACTGCCCGGCCCGTGCACTGCAGGCAGTGCCTGGTCCGACGCGAACCGGCCGCGCCGGCAACGACACCGATCACAACCTGCGGAACCCACCATGAAGAAACTTCCGACTCCCACCCCCGCACCGCTGCTGGCCCTGCTGCTGGCGGCGGCTTTCGTGCTGGCCGGCTGCAAGCCGGCGCAGAGCGCGGGCGGACCGCCGCAGGCGCCGCCGGTCTCGGTGGCGCCCGCGGTCGTGCGCTCGGTCGCGGACTCCGAGGAGTTCACCGGCCGCCTCGAGGCGCCCGAGACGGTGGAGGTGCGGCCGCGCGTGGGCGGCACCGTCGAGCAGGTGCACTTCGCCGACGGCGCGCGCGTGGCCAGGGACGCGCTGCTGTTCACCATCGACCCGCGCCCTTACGAGGCCGAGGTGCAGCGCGCGCAGGCGCAGCTGGCAGCCGCGCGCACGCGCGCCGAGCTGGCCAAGGCCGAGCTGGCGCGGGCCGAGAAGCTGGTGTCGCAGCAGGCGATCTCGCGCCAGGAGTACGACCAGCTCGCCTCGGCCGCGGGCACGGCGCAGGCCGACATCGGCGTGGCCGAGGCCGCGGTGCGCATCGCGCGGCTGAACCTGGGCTACACGGCGGTGCGCGCGCCGATCGCGGGCCGCGCCTCGCGCGCGCTCATCACGACGGGCAACCTGGTCACGCAGCAGAGCCTGCTGACCACCGTGGTCTCCACCCACCGCATGCAGGCCTACTTCGACGGCAGCGAGCAGACCTTCCTGCGCCTGCGCCGCCAGGGCGGCGAGCTCGCGCCCGTGCGCATGGGGCTGGCCGACGACGAGGGCTACCCGCGCCAGGGCCGGGTGGATTTCGTGGACAACCGGCTGAACGCGCAGACCGGCGCCATCCGCATGCGCGCCGTGTTCGACAACGCCAAGGGCGACCTGGCCCCCGGCCTGTTCGCCCGCATCCAGATGCCCGGCGGCGCGCCGCAGCCGGCGGTTCTCACGCCCGAGCGCGCCATCGGCACCGACCAGAACAAGCGGTACGTGTTCGTCGTGGGTGCCGACAACATGCCCCAGTTCCGGGAGGTCAAGCCAGGCCCGCTGATCGACGGCATGCGCGTCGTCACCTCGGGCCTCAAGGAAGGCGAGCTGGTCATCGTCGACGGCCTGCAGCGCGTGCGCCCCGGCATGGCGGTGGCGCCCACGGCGCTGGCGGTGGACGAGCGCGGCATGCCCGTGCCCAAGGCACCGGGCGGCAACGGCAACGGCGCCCCGGCCCCGGCCAAGTCCTGAAAGCGGGCGCCGCATGAACATCTCCACCTTCTTCATCAACCGCCCGATCTTCGCGGCGGTGCTGTCCATCCTCGTCACCCTGGTCGGCGCCATCGCCATCTTCCAGCTGCCGATCTCCGAGTACCCCGAGGTCGCGCCGCCGCAGGTGGTGGTGCGCGCCCAGTTCCCCGGCGCCAACCCGCGCGTGATCGCCGAGACGGTGGCCACGCCGCTGGAGGAGCAGATCAACGGCATCGAGGGCCTGCTGTACATGAACAGCCAGGCCACGGCCGACGGCGCCATGACGCTGGCCCTCACCTTCAAGATCGGCACCGACCCCGAGGCCGCCGAGACCGCGGTGCAGAACCGCGTCAGCCGTGCCCTGCCCCGCCTGCCCGAGATCGTGCGGCAGCTGGGCGTGACCACCGAGAAGAGCTCGCCCAACCTCACCATGGTCGTGCACATGGTGTCGCCGGACAACCGCTACGACGCGCTGTACCTGCGCAACTACGCCACGCTCAACGTGCGCGACGCGCTGCTGCGCATCGACGGCATGGGCTCGGTGCTGACCTTCGGCTCGGGCGACTACGCCATGCGCATCTGGCTCGACCCGCAGAAGCTGGCGAGCCGGGACATCACGACGACCGACGTGGCGCGCGCCATCCGCGAGCAGAACACCCAGGTGGCCGCCGGCGTGGTGGGCGGCCCGCCGTCGCCGGACAACACCGAGTTCCAGCTGGCCGTGAACACCCAGGGCCGCCTGGGCACCGAGGAGGAGTTCGCCGACATCATCGTCAAGGCCGATCCGTCCGACCGCTCGCTGGTGCGCATCCGCGACCTGGGCCGCGTGGAGATGGGCCCCAACTCCTATGCGCTGGGCTCGCTGCTGAACAACAACGAGGCCGCCGCCATCGCCATCTTCCAGGCGCCCAACTCCAACGCGCTGCAGCTGTCCAACGACGTGCGCGCCGCGATGGAGGAGGTGAAGAAGAACTTCCCCCCCGGCGTCGACTACTCCATCGTCTACGACCCGACGCGCTTCGTGCAGACCTCGGTGGAGAAGGTGGTCACGACCCTGTTCGAGGCCGTGCTGCTGGTGGTGCTGGTCGTGGTGGTTTTCCTGCAGACCTGGCGCGCGTCCATCATCCCGCTGCTGGCGGTGCCGGTGTCGGTGATCGGCACCTTCGCGGTGCTGCTGGCGCTGGGCTTCTCGATCAACACGCTCACGCTGTTCGGGCTGGTGCTGGCCATCGGCATCGTGGTGGACGACGCCATCGTGGTGGTGGAGAACGTCGAGCGCAACATCGAGGCCGGCCTCAGCCCGCACGACGCCGCGGTGCAGGCCATGAAGGAGGTCTCGGGCCCCATCATCGCCATCGGCCTGGTGCTGTGCGCGGTGTTCGTGCCGCTGGCCTTCGTGAGCGGCCTGTCGGGCCAGTTCTACCGCCAGTTCGCGGTGACGATCTCGATCTCCACCGTGATCTCGGCCTTCAACTCGCTGACGCTGTCGCCGGCCCTCAGCGCGATGCTGCTGCGCCCGCACGACGCGCCCAAGGACCGGCTGACCCGCGGCATCGACAAGGTGTTCGGCCGCTTCTTCGGCTGGTTCAACCGGTTCTTCAAGCGCAACGCCGACCGCTACAGCGGCGCCATCACCACCACCGTGGTGCGGCGCAAGTCGCTGTCCCTGGCGGTGTATGCCGGGCTGCTGGCCGCCACGGCGCTGCTGTTCTACCAGGTGCCGTCCGGGTTCGTTCCGCAGCAGGACAAGCAGTACCTGGTGGGCATCGCCCAGCTGCCGGACGGCGCCAGCCTGGAACGCACCACGCGGGTGGTGCGCGAGATGAGCGACATCGCGCGCTCGGTGCCGGGCGTGCGGGATTCCATCGCCTTCCCCGGGCTGTCGATCAACGGCTTCACCGCCGCGCCGAACACCGGCATCGTGTTCCTCGGGCTCGACGAGTTCGACAAGCGCACGACGCGGGAGCTCAGCGCCGAGGCCATCGTCGGCCAGGTCAACCAGAAGCTGGGCGCCATCCAGGGCTCCATCCTGTTCGTGCTGAGCCCGCCGCCGGTCAGCGGCCTGGGCAACGCGGGCGGCTTCAAGCTGCAGCTGCAGGACAGGAGCTCGCAGGGAGAGGCCGCGCTCAACGGCCTGGTGCAGCAGCTGATGGGGCGGGTGTACGGCAACCCCGACAGCTCGATCACCCAGTTCTTCTCGAACTACCAGATCAACGTGCCGCAGCTGATGGCGAACGTCGACCGGGCCAAGGCCAAGCAGATGGGCATCAACCTGACCGACATCTACGATTCGATGCAGGCCTACCTGGGCTCGCTGTACGTCAACGACTTCAACCGCTTCGGCAAGACCTACCAGGTGATCCTGCAGGCCGATGCCGGCTACCGGGCCAAGGCCGAGGACATCGCCAACCTCAAGGTCCGCAACAGCCGCGGCGAGATGGTGCCGCTGGGCTCGGTGCTGACCGTGCAGCCGAGCTTCGGCCCCGGGACGGTGGGCCGCCACAACGGCTTCTACACCGCCGACCTGAACGGCGCGCCCAAGCCCGGCTTCAGCTCGGGCCAGGCGCAGGCCGAGATGGAGCAGCTGCTGGCCGAGGTGCTGCCGCGCGGCATGGGCTACGAGTGGACCGAGCTGGTCTACCAGGAAAAGATCGCGGGCAACACCATGGTCTACATCTTCCCGTTGTGCGTGCTGCTGGTGTTCCTGGTGCTGGCGGCCACCTACGAGAGCTGGACGCTGCCGATGGCCATCGTGCTGATCGTGCCGATGTGCATCCTGAGCGCGATCTTCGGCGTGTGGGTCAGCGGCCTCCTGGGCGAGCCGGGCGACAACAACATCTTCACGCAGATCGCCTTCGTGGTGCTGGTGGGCCTGGCGTGCAAGAACGCCATCCTGATCGTGGAATTCGCCAGGGAGCTCGAGGACCGCGGCAGGAGCACCGTCGAGGCCGTGGTCGAGGCCTGCCGCCTGCGGCTGCGCCCGATCCTGATGACCTCGATCGCCTTCATCGCCGGCGTGGTGCCGCTGGTGCTGTCCACCGGCGCCGGCGCCGAGATGCGCCGCTCGATGGGCGTGGCCGTGCTCAGCGGCATGCTGGGCGTGACGGCATTCGGCCTGTTCCTCACGCCGGTGTTCTACGTGCTGCTGCGCAGCCTGCCCAAGAGGACGGCGCGCGCGCCGCAGCAACCACAGCCGATGGGCGGGGGCGCCGGCGCGCTGGCGGCGCCGCACGCCAGGCGCGACGGGGACAGCAGCCATGAGTAAACCAGCCACCCTGCACCGTTTCGTCCCGGCCCGCCTGCGGCTCGGCCTGCTGGCCGGCGCCGCCCTGCTGGCCGCCGGTTGCGCGGTCGGCCCCGATTACCAGCCGCCCCCCGCGGGCCAGCTGCCCGCCGGCTTCGTGGCCGCCGGTGCCGGGCAGCCCGGTACCGGCGGCCAGGAGCTCGGCCGCTTCTGGCAGGGCTTTTCCGACCCGGTGCTCGACGGCCTGGTGGACACCGCGCTGGCCGCCAACACCGACGTGCGCATCGCGCAGGCGCGGCTGCAGGAGGCGCGCGCGCTGCTGCTGGGCGCGCGGGCGGAACTGCTGCCGGCCTTCGGCATCGACGCCGGCGCCGGCCGCGGCGTGACGCCGCTGCCGCAGCGGCCCGGCACCTCGCGCAGCGAGCGCACCGGCAACGCGTTCGACGCCGGCGTGGTGATGAACTGGGAACTCGACCTGTTCGGCGGCGCGCGCCGCGCCGGCGAGTCGGCGGCCGCCCAGGTGGCGGCCTCGGAAGCGGGCGTCGGCGCGGCGCAGGTCGCCGTGCTGGCCGAGGTGGTGCGCAACTACGTGCTGCTGCGCGGGCTGCAGCAGCGGCATGCGGTGGCCGACAGCTCGCTGGAGAACCAGCGCCAGGCGCTTCGGCTGACCGAGCTGCGGCAGGACGCGGGCCGTGGCACCCAGCTCGACGTGGCGCGGGCGCGCAGCCTGGTGGCCTCGACCGAGGCCGCGCTGCCGGCGCTGCAGGCGCAGATCGAGCAGGCGACGTTCCGCATCGCGCGGCTCACCGGCCTGGCGCCCGCGCAGGCGGTGCAGCGGCTGTCGGCCGCGGCCGCGCTGCCCACCCTGCCGGTGACCGACCTGGGCGCGCTGCCCGCGGGCACGCCCGAGGCGCTGCTGCGCCGCCGGCCCGACATCGTGCAGGCCGAGCGGCAGCTGGCCGCCGCCAGCGCCGACATCGGCGTGGCGACCGCGGACCTGTTCCCGCGCATCAGCCTGTCGGGCCTGCTGGGCTTCAACAACAGCCGCGTGTCCAACCTGACCGACAGCAACGCGCGCGTGTACTCGGCGGGTGCCGGCATCGCCTGGACCTTCCTGGACTTCGGGCGCATCCGCTCGCGCATCTCTGCCAGCGAGGCCCGCAACGAGGGCGCACTGGCCACCTACGAGCAGACGGTGCTGCTGGCGCTGGAGGAGACCGAGACCGCGTTCTCGCGCTTCAACCGCACCGCGCAGCAGGGCGACCGGCTGGAGGTGGCGGCCCGCAGCGCCGAGGAGGCGGCCCGGCTGTCGCGCATCCGCTTCGAGGCGGGCGCCACCGACTTCCTGGCGGTGCTGGACGCCGAGCGCGAGCTGCTCAGCGTGCGCGACCAGCTGGCCCAGGCGCGCAGCGGCACGGCCACGGCACTGGTGGACGTGTACCGGGCGCTGGGCGGGGGCTGGCGCTAGGGTCTGGCGGCGCCGAACCGCGTAGGACAGCCGGCGCTTGAAAGCCTCCAAAAATCCCCTATGATTGGCACTCGCTGAGATCGAGTGCTAACACTCCCTCACGATTAATTCGAAAGCGCTACTTGGTGGCGCTTTTTGATGTTCCCCCTGTTCCGAGTCAAGGAGATGCACATGAAACTTCGTCCTCTGCACGATCGCGTGATCGTCAAGCGCCTGGAAAACGAGACCCGCACCGCTTCGGGCATCGTGATCCCCGACAACGCCGCCGAGAAGCCCGACCAGGGCGAGGTGCTGGCCGTGGGCCCCGGCCGCAAGAGCGACAAGGGCGAGCTGATCGCCCTGAACGTCAAGGTGGGCGACCGCGTCCTGTTCGGCAAGTACAGCGGCCAGACCGTCAAGGTCGACGGCGACGAGCTGCTGGTGATGAAGGAAGATGACCTGTTCGCCGTCATCGAAGGCGCCCCCGCCGCCAGCCTGAAGAAGGCCGCCTGAGCGCCTTTCCTCCCCATCCCTCCCAAGCACAGCATACGAGGTAACTCAACATGGCAGCAAAAGACGTAGTTTTCGGCGGCGACGCCCGCGCCCGCATGGTCGAAGGCGTGAACATCCTGGCCAACGCGGTCAAGGTCACCCTGGGCCCCAAGGGCCGCAACGTGGTGCTCGAGCGCTCCTTCGGCGCCCCCACCGTGACCAAGGACGGCGTGTCCGTGGCCAAGGAGATCGAGCTCAAGGACAAGCTGCAGAACATGGGCGCCCAGATGGTCAAGGAAGTCGCTTCCAAGACCAGCGACATCGCCGGTGACGGCACCACCACCGCCACCGTGCTGGCCCAGGCCATCGTGCGCGAAGGCATGAAGTACGTGGCCGCCGGCATGAACCCGATGGACCTCAAGCGCGGCATCGACAAGGCTGTCACGGCCCTGGTCGAGCAGCTGAAGAAGTCGTCCAAGGCGACCACCACCAGCAAGGAAATCGCCCAGGTCGGCTCGATCTCCGCCAACAGCGACAGCTCCATCGGCGAGATCATCGCCAAGGCGATGGACAAGGTCGGCAAGGAAGGCGTGATCACCGTCGAGGACGGCAAGTCGCTGGAGAACGAACTCGACATCGTCGAAGGCATGCAGTTCGACCGCGGCTACCTGTCGCCCTACTTCATCAACAACCCCGAGAAGCAGAGCGCGATCCTCGAGAACCCCTTCGTGCTGCTGTTCGACAAGAAGATCAGCAACATCCGCGACCTGCTGCCCACGCTGGAGCAGGTCGCCAAGGCCGGCCGCCCGCTGCTGATCGTCGCGGAAGAGGTCGAGGGCGAGGCCCTGGCCACCCTGGTGGTCAACACCATCCGCGGCATCCTGAAGGTCGTGGCCGTCAAGGCGCCCGGCTTCGGTGACCGCCGCAAGGCCATGCTGGAGGACATCGCCATCCTGACCGGCGGCAAGGTGATCGCCGAGGAAGTCGGCCTGACGCTGGAGAAGGTCACGCTGGCCGACCTGGGCCAGGCCAAGCGCATCGAAGTGGGCAAGGAAAACACCACCATCATCGACGGCGCCGGCGCCGCCGCGGACATCGAAGCGCGCGTCAAGCAGATCCGCGTGCAGATCGAGGAAGCGACTTCCGACTACGACCGCGAGAAGCTGCAGGAGCGCGTGGCCAAGCTGGCCGGCGGCGTGGCGGTGATCAAGGTCGGCGCCGCCACCGAAGTCGAGATGAAGGAGAAGAAGGCCCGCGTGGAAGACGCGCTGCACGCGACCCGCGCTGCCGTGGAAGAAGGCATCGTGGCCGGCGGCGGCGTGGCCCTGCTGCGCGCCAAGCAGGCCGCTGGCGAGATCAAGGGTGACAACCCCGACCAGGACGCCGGCATCAAGCTGGTGCTCAAGGCCATCGAATCGCCGCTGCGCGAGATCGTCTACAACGCCGGCGGCGAGGCCTCCGTCGTGGTGAACGCCGTGCTGGCCGGCAAGGGCAACTACGGCTTCAATGCCGCCAACGACACCTACGGCGACATGATCGAGATGGGCATCCTGGACCCGACCAAGGTGACCCGCACCGCACTGCAGAACGCCGCGTCGGTCGCGTCCCTGATGCTGACCACCGAGGCCATGGTGGCCGAGGCGCCGAAGGAAGAGGCGCCCGCCATGCCCGGCGGCGGCATGGGCGGCATGGGTGGCATGGGCGGGATGGACATGTAATCCCATTCACTCGGAAAACGCTGCGCGTTTCCCGAGTGGTTCTAGCCAGATCAAAAAGCCGGGCAGAGCCCGGCTTTTTTCATGGGGAGCGCGCTGCGCGCTGCTGCGCGCGCCCGGTGCCCCTGCGGGATCAGGTGCGCAGCCGCCGCAGCAGGCCGGCGGTGGACGCATCCAGCCCCGCCGCATCGCCGCTGGCCAGCCGGGGCGTGATGTCCTTGGCCAGCACCTTGCCCAGCTCCACGCCCCACTGGTCGAAGCTGTTGATGCCCCACAGCGCGCCGCTGCAGAACACCCGGTGCTCCTGCAGGGCGACCAGTGCGCCCAGGCTGGCCGGCTCCAGCCTGTCCAGCAGCACGAAGGTGCTGGGCCGGTTGCCGGTGAAATGGCGGTGGCCGCCGGCGTCGTCCTTGCCCTGCATCAGCGCCTGGGCCTGGGCCAGCGCGTTGGCCAGCAGCTGCTCGTGGTGGCCGGCCAGGCGGTGCGCCGCCCGGCGCACGGCGACGAACTCCACCGGCACCACGTCCGTGCCCTGGTGCAGCATCTGGAAGTAGGCATGCTGGCCGTTGGTGCCGGGCTCGCCCCACAGCACGGGCGAGGTGGCGAACGGCAGGGCCTGGCCGGCGCGGTCCACCCGCTTGCCGTTGCTTTCCATCTCCAGCTGCTGCAGGTAGGCCGGCAGGCGGCGCAGCGCGCTGTGGTAGGGCGCGATGCTGCGGCTGGTGAAGCCGTGGAAGTTGCGGTACCAGAGGTCCAGCAGGGCCAGGCGCACCGGCAGGTTGCGCTCCAGCGGCGCGGTCGCGAAATGCGCGTCCATGGCGTGCGCGCCGGCCAGCAGCTCGCGAAAGCACTGCGCGCCGACGGCGATGGCGATGGGCAGGCCGATGGCCGACCACAGGGAGTAGCGCCCGCCCACCCAGTCCCAAAAACCGAAGGTGGTGGTGATGCCGAACTCGCGCGCCGCCGCCACGTTGGTGGTCAGCGCGGCGAAGTGGGAAGCGACATCCGGCCGGCCGTCACGGGCCGGGCTGTCGGCCGTGCCGCCCTGCGCCAGGAACCATTCGCGCGCCGAGCGCGCGTTGGTCATGGTCTCCAGGGTGGTGAAGGTCTTGGACGCGACCAGGAACAGCGTGCTGCGCGGCTGCAGGCGGCGCAGCACGGCATCCAGCTCGTGCCCGTCCACGTTGGAGACGAAGTGCATGCGCCGGCCGGGCGCGACGAACTCGTCCAGCGCCAGCGTGGCCATCTGCGGGCCCAGGTCCGAGCCGCCGATGCCGATGTTCACCACGTCTGTGATCGCAGTGTCGGCCCGCACCTGCTCGGCGTAGGCCAGCATGGCGTCCAGCGTGCGGTGCACCTCGGCCAGCTCGCCGGCGGCGTTGCGCACCGCCCCCGGCATCCAGCCGGCGCCGGCCGCGGGGTAGCGCAGCAGGAAGTGCATCACCGCCCGTCCCTCGGTGGCGTTGATGGGCTCCCCGGCGAACATGGCGTCGCGCTGCGCTTCCAGGCCGCATTGGCGCGCCAAGTCCAGCAGCAGCGCCTGGGCGGGCGCGTCGATCAGGTTCTTGGACAGGTCGACAAAAAGGTGCGGCGCCTCCTGGCTGAACGCCTCGAAGCGGCCGGGATCCTGCCGGAACGCCTGGCGCAGGTCGAAGCCGCGCCCCTGGGCGGCGAAATGCTGCTGCAGCGCGGCCCAGGCCGGCGCGCGGTCGCAGCGGGCGAAGGTGCTCAGGTCCACCGCCATCTCAGGCCGCCTTCATCAGCTGCTCGAGCTTGACCGCGTCGGCGGCAAAGGTGCGGATGCCCTCGGCCAGCTTCTCGGTGGCCATCGCGTCCTCGTTCAAGGCGTAGCGGAATCCGGCCTCGTCGTACTGCACGGGCTTGAGGTCCAGCGCACGGGCCTGCTGCGGATCCAGTGCCCGCGGCACGCTGCCCTCGGCGGCGGCCAGCTGCGCCAGCAGCTCCGGACTGATGGTCAGCAGGTCGCAGCCCGCCAGCGCCAGGATCTGGCCGGTGTTGCGGAAGCTCGCGCCCATCACCTCGGTGGCGATGCCGAAATGCTTGTAGTAGCCGTAGATCTGCCGCACCGACTTCACGCCGGGGTCGTTGGCGCCGGCGTTGCCTGCCTCGTCCCAGGCCGGGCCGGCGGCTTTCTTGTACCAGTCGTAGATGCGCCCGACGAAGGGCGAGATGAGGCGGACCTTGGCCTCGCCGCAGGCCACGGCCTGGCAGAAGGAGAACAGCAGCGTGAGGTTGGTGTGGATGCCGCGGGCTTCCAGCTGCCGCGCCGCCTGGATGCCTTCCCAGGTGGCGGCGATCTTGATCAGCACCCGGGCCGGGTCGATCCCTTCGGCGCGGTAGAGCTCGATGATGCGCAGCGCCCGCCCCATGGTGGCCTCGGTGTCGAAACTCAGCCGGGCATCGACCTCGGTCGACACCCGCCCGGGGATGATGCGCAGGATTTCCGCGCCGAACCGCACCAGCAGCCGGTCCATGGTTTCGTCGATCGGCGCACCGGGATGCCGGCCCAGCGTGGTCTTGAGCAGCGGTGCGTAGTCGGGCTTTTGCACCGCCTTGAGGATCAGCGAGGGGTTGGTGGTCGCATCCTGCGGCTGGAACTGCGCCAGCTGCATGAAGTCGCCGGTATCGGCGACCACGGTGGTGGTTTGCTTGAGCGATTCGAGCTGGTTCATGGCGGAATTATGGGGCGGCAGGACGGTAACTTGGTTACGCCCGGCCACGCCCTTCACAGGAAGGATGAGCTGCATTCCCGTCCAGCCCATCCGGAACTAAGTTACATTGGCCGCTTTTGCGGACGCGACTTCCCCATGAGCTTCGACCTCGTTCTTTTCGGCGGCACCGGCGACCTGGCCTGGCGCAAGCTGATGCCGGCGCTGTTCCAGGCCTTCCGGCACGGCAGCCTGCCGCCGGGCGGCCGCATCATCGGCGTGGCCCGCGACGACCTGAGCGACGACCAGTACCGCAACCTCATCCGGGCGCGCTTTGACCAGGTCGAGCTGGCCAAGCGGCCCAGCGCGGAAGAGTTCGACCGCTTCGCCGCCCTGCTCGCCTTCGTGCGCATGGACGCGTCCAAGCCGCAGGACTACCAGCGCCTGGCGCAGCGCCTGCGCGAGCGCAACGCCGACACGGTGGTGATGTACGTAGCCACCGCGCCGGGCCTGTTCACGGCCGTCTGCGAGCAGCTGGCGGTGGCCGGCCTGAACACGCCCAAGACCCGCGTGGTGCTGGAAAAGCCCCTGGGCCACGACCTCGCCTCCAACCGCGCCATCAACGAGACGGTGCGCCGCGTGCTGGCCGAGAAGCAGGTGTTCCGCATCGACCACTACCTGGGCAAGCCCAGCGTGCAGAACCTGTTCGCGCTGCGCTTCGGCAACGCGCTGTTCGAGCCGCTGTGGCGGCGCGAGACCATCGCCAACATCCAGATCACCATCGCCGAGGACCTGGGCGTGGAAAAGCGCGGGGCCTTCTACGACAGCACCGGCGCGCTGCGCGACATGGTGCAGAACCACGCGCTGCAGCTGCTGTGCGCGCTGGCGATGGAGCCGCCGATCAACGCGCATGCCGACGCCATCCGCGACGAGAAGCTCAAGGTGCTGCGCTCGCTCAAGCGCTGGAGCGCCGAATCGCTGGGCCAGCACGCCATCCGCGGCCAGTACACCGCCGGCCGCATCGGCGGCGAGCCGGTGCCGGGCTACCGCGAGGAGCCCGGCGTGCGCCCGGACAGCACCACCGAGACCTTCGTCGCGCTGCGCGCCGAGATCGCCAACTGGCGCTGGGCCGGCGTGCCCTTCTACATCCGCACCGGCAAGCGCCTGGCCGCGCGCGACGCGCACATCACGGTCAACTTCCGGCCGACGCCGCATGCCATCTTCAACACGCCGCTGGGCGCGGCCAACCGGCTGGTGATCAACCTGCAGCCCAAGGACGGGCTGGAGCTGCACCTGCTGTCACAGGGCCAGGACAACCGGCACGCCCCACGCCCCGGGAGCGGCACGGCGGCGCAGACGCTCACGCCGGTGCACCTGGACCTGGACTTCGACAAGCGCTTCGGCTCCGAGCGCGTGGGCGCCTACGAGCGGCTGCTGCTGGACGTGATCGACGGCCGGCTCAACCTGTTCGTGCGCAGCGACGAGCAGGAGGAGGCCTGGCGCTGGGTGGAGCCGCTGCTGGAGCACTGGCGCGGCGAGAGCAACGGCCTGCGGCCCTACGCCGCCGGCACCTGGGGGCCCAGCGCCTCCAGCGCCATGATCGCGCGCGACGGGTTCTGCTGGTCCGAGGAATGTTGACCCGCCCGCGCTGATGCTGGACCGCATCAAGGCATCGCTGCCCTCGCTGGCGCCGGCCGAGCAGCGCGTCGCCAGGCTGGTGCTGGGCGACCCGCGCGCCTTCGCCAACCTGCCGGTGAGCGAGCTGGCCGATCGCGCCCACGTGAGCAAGCCCACCGTGGTGCGCTTTTGCCGCAGCATGGGCTACGACGGCCTGTCGGACTTCAAGCTCAAGCTGGCCGGCAGCGTGAGCGAGGGCGTGCCCTTCATCCACCGCAGCGTGGACGTGGACGACAAGGTCGGCGACGTGCTGGTCAAGGTGATCGACAACACGGTGGCGGCCTTCCTCAAGTACCGCAACGACGCGTCCACCTGGGCCATCGAGCGTGCCAGCGAGGCGCTGGCCGCCACCTACCAGACCGGCCGGCGCATCGAGTTCTACGGCGCGGGCAATTCCGGCATCGTGGCGCAGGACGCGCAGCACAAGTTCTTCCGCCTGGGCGTCAACGCCATCGCCTACAGCGACGGCCACATGCAGGTGATGAGCGCCTCGCTGCTGGGGCCTGGCGACTGCGTGGTGGTGGTGTCCAACTCCGGCCGCACCCGCGACCTGATGGACGCCTGCGACATCGCGCGCAAGAACGGCGCCACCGCCATCGTGATCACCGCCACCGGCTCGCCGCTGGCGGCCGCCGGCCACATCCACCTGGCGGCCGACCATCCCGAGGGCTACGACCGCTACAGCCCCATGGTGTCGCGGCTGCTGCACCTGATGATCATCGACGTGCTGGCTACGGCGGTGGCGCTGCGCATCGGCGGCGCGCGGCTGCAGCCGCTGCTGCGCGAGATGAAGAACAACCTGCGCAACAAGCGCTACGCCTAGCGTTAGATCCGCCCTTCCTCCACCCCGTGGCAGGCGACCTTGACGCCGGCGATGTCCAGCAGCGCCGGCCGCTCGACGCGGCAGCGCTCGTTGGCGTGCGGGCAGCGCGGGTTGAAGGCGCAGCCGGTGGGCGGATTCAGCGGGTTGGGCACCTCGCCCTGCACCGGCGTGCGGGACTTGCCGGTGTCGTGCATCTTGGGGATGGCGTCCAGCAGCATCCGCGTGTAGGGGTGGCGCGGGTTGTCGAACAGCTGGTGCTTGCCGGCGACCTCCACCAGGCGCCCCAGGTACATCACGCCGACCCGATCGCTCACGTGCCGCACCACGGCCAGGTTGTGCGAGATGAACAAGTAGGTCAGCCCCTGCTTGCGCTGCAGGTCCTTCATGATGTTGAGCACCTGGGCCTGCACCGACACGTCCAGCGCCGAGGTGGGCTCGTCGCACACCAGGAACTCCGGCTGCGTGGCCAGCGCGCGCGCGATCGAGATGCGCTGGCGCTGGCCGCCGGAGAACTGGTGCGGGTACTTCATCATGTCGAGCGGCGACAGGCCCACGGACTTGAGCAGCTCGCCCACCCGCTCCCTGAGCTGGGCCTTGTCGGTGATCAGGCCGTGCTCCTTGAGCGGCTCGCCCACGATGTCCTCCACGATCCAGCGCGGGTTGAGGCTGGCGTACGGGTCCTGGAAGATCATCTGGATGCGCCGGCGCAGCTGCCGCCCCTGCGGCGTCTTGAAGGCGGCATGCGCGTCCTGGCCGTCGAAGACGAAGCCGCCGCGCGTGGGCTGGTACAGGCCCACCAGCAGGCGCGCCACGGTGCTCTTGCCGCAGCCGGACTCGCCCACCAGGGCCAGGGTCTGGCCGCGTTCGATGTCGAAGCTCACGCCGTCCACCGCGTGCAGCAGCTGGCGCGGCTTGCGCTCGATCACCCGGTTGAGCCAGGGAGCGGAGACGTCGAAGGTCTTGGCCAGGTCGCGCGCCTGGACCAGCGGCTGGGCGGATCCTTGCACCGCGGCCTGTTCGGGCTTGGTCACGGCATTCATGCCACCACCCTCGCCGATTGGGCCGCCGGGGCCTGGGTCCCCTGGTGCGCGTCGTGCAGCCAGCAGGCGGCGCGCGTGGCGCCGGCATCCAGCAGCTCCGGCCGCTCGCGGGTGCAGCGGTCGAAGGCGCGCGGGCAGCGCGGGTTGTAGGCGCAGCCGGGCGGGATGGCGTTCAGGCGCGGCATGGCGCCGTCGATCTGGTTCAGGCGCTCGCGGTCCACCGTGATGTCGGGGATGGCCGCCATCAGGCCCATGGTGTAGGGATGGGCGGGCTGGTTGATGACCTCGTGCACGGGCCCGATCTCGGCGATGCGGCCGGCGTACATCACCGCCACGCGGTCGCAGGTCTCGGCGATCACGCCCATGTCGTGCGTGATCAGCATGACGGCGGCGCCGCGGTCCTTGCAGATGCGCTTGAGCAGCTGGATGATCTGCGCCTGGATCGACACGTCCAGCGCGGTGGTGGGCTCGTCGGCCACGATCAGCTTGGGCTCGGCCGCCAGCGCCAGGGCGATCACCACGCGCTGGCGCATGCCGCCGGAGAACTGGTGCGGGAAGTGGTCGATGCGCTCGGCCGCGGCGGGAATGCCGGTGTCCTCCAGCAGGCCGATGGCGCGGCGGCGCGCTTCCTTTTCATTGACCGGCAGGTGCGCCTGGATGGTCTCGGTCAGCTGCCGCCCCACCGTGTACAGCGGGTTCAGCGAGGTCAGCGGGTCCTGGAAGATGGCGCCGATCTTGCGGCCGCGGATGTGGCGCATCTTCTCGTAGGGCAGGTTGTCGATGCGCTGGCCTTCCAGCAGCACCTGGCCCGAGGCGATGCGTCCCGGCGGCTCCAGCAGGCCGATGATGGAAGCGCCGGTGAGCGACTTGCCGGCTCCCGACTCGCCGACCATGCCCAGGATCTCCCCGGGCGCGATCTCGAAGGAGATGTCGTCCAGCGCGCGCAGCGTGCCGCGCCGGCTGGGGAACTCGACGACGAGGTTCTTGACTTGCAATAGGCTCATCTTTTTAACGAAGCCTTGGGTTCAGCGCGTCGCGCAGCCAGTCGCCCAGCAGGTTCACGGACAGCGCGATGAGGATGAGCATCAGGCCGGGGAAGATGGTGATCCACCATTCGCCGGAGAACAGGTAGTCGTTGCCCACCCGGATCAGCGTGCCCAGCGAGGGCGAGGTGGGCGGCACGCCCACGCCCAGGAAGGACAGGGTGGCCTCGGTGATGATGGCGGTGGCCACGTGGATGGTGGCCAGCACCAGCACCGGGCCGGTGACGTTGGGCAGCACATGGCGCGCCATGATGCGCAGCGGCGCGACGCCGGTGACGCGCGCGGCCTGCACGTACTCCTTGTTGCGCTCCACCAGGGTGGAACCGCGCACGGTGCGCGCGTACTGCACCCAGCCGGTGAGCGTGATGGACACGATCAGCACGCCGAAAGCCACCGAGTCGTGCGCGTTGGGGAACAGGGCGCGGCCCACCCCGGCGATCAGCAGCGCCACCAGGATGGCCGGGAAGGACAGCATCACGTCGCACAGGCGCATCAGCACGGTGTCGATCCAGCCGCCGCGGAAACCCGCCAGCAGGCCCAGCGCCACGCCGATGACCATGGACAGCAGCACCGAGGTGATGCCCACCACCAGCGAGATGCGCGCGCCGTACATCAGCGCCGAGAGGATGTCCCGGCCCTGGTCGTCCGTGCCCAGCAGGTACTGCGCGCGGCCCTCGGCCTGCCAGGCCGGCGGCAGCCGGGCGTCCGACAGCACCAGGGTGGTCAGGTCGAACGGATTGTGCGGCGCGATCCAGCCGGCGAAGGCCGAGCACACCACGCACACCAGCGCGATGAGCGCCGCCACCACCGCGACCGGCGAGGTGCGGAAGCTGTAGCCGACGTCGCTGTCGAGCCAGCGACCCAGTGTCTTGACCATCGCCCGCTTACCTGCCCACCGTGATCCACTTGAAGTCGAGGTAGTTGTCGCCACGCTGCACGACCTTCACCTTCTTGCTCACGCCCCAGGCCAGCGACTGCTGGTGCAGCGGCAGGTGGCCCACGTCGGCCGTGTGCAGGTCGAAAGCTTCCTTGATCATGGCCTGCCGCTTGGCCTTGTCGCCTTCCGACTGCACGGCGCGGGTGAGCTCGTCGAACTTCGGGTTGCAGTACGCGCCCAGGTTGAACTGGCCGGCGCCCTTGTCGTTCGGGCAGGCCATCAGCGCGTTCATCGCGTTGTGCGCGTCGTAGGTGCTGGGCGTCCAGCCCAGCAGGTAGAAGCTGGTATCGCGGCGCAGGATCTTGGGGAAGTAGGTGCCCTTGGTCTCGGCCGCCAGGTTGATCTTGACACCCACGCGCGCCAGGTTGGCCGCCACGGTCTGGCAGATGCGCGCGTCGTTGACGTAGCGGTCGTTCGGGCAGTTCATGGTGACCTCGAAGCCCTGCGGGTAGCCGGCCTCGGCCAGCAGCTTCTTGGAAGCCTCCGGGTCGAACGGCAGGCGCTTGTTCTGCGCCGGATCGAACCCGTTGATGCCGGGGCCGATCATCAGCGCGGTGGGGGCCGAGGCGCCGCGCATCACGGTGCGCTTGATGCCCTCGATGTCGATGGCCTGGTAGAAGGCCTGGCGCACGCGCTTGTCCTTGAACGGGTTCTTGCCCTTGACGCTGGAGTACAGCAGCTCGTCGCGGCGCTGGTCCATGCCCAGGAAGATGGTGCGCAGCTCGGGCGCGACCAGGGCCTGGGCGCCGGCCGAGGCATTGATGCGCTCGATGTCCTGCACCGGCACCGGCTCCATCACGTCCACCTCGCCGGACAGCAGGGCCGCCACCCGCGTGGCGTCGCTGCCGATGGGGGTGAAGATCACCTCCTGCACGTTGCCCTCGATCTTGTCCCAGTAGGTGCCGTTGCGCACGAACGTGGTGCGCACATTGGGCTGGCGCTCGCGCAGGCGGAAGGGGCCCGTGCCGTTGGCACGGAAGGAGGCCGCGTTCTCGATGCCCTTGCGCCGGTCCACCGGCCGCGTGGCCTGGTTGGTCTCCGCCCACTTCTTGCTCATGATGAACACCTGCGTCAGCACGTCCGGCAGGATGGGGAACGGCGCGGTGGTTTCGATCTCGACCGTGTGGTCGTTGATCTTGCGCACATCCTTCACGTCGTTGGTGTAGCTCTTCATGTCCGAGCCGTCGACCTGGGTGCGCGCCAGGCTGAACAGCACGTCGTCGGCGGTGAAGGGCGTGCCATCGTGGAATTGCACGCCCTTGCGCAGCTCGAAGCGCCAGACGGTGGGCGAGGTCTGCTTCCACGAGGTCGCCAGCGCCGGGGTCACGCTCAGGTCCTTGGCGCGGCCGACCAGGGGCTCGTACACGTTGCTGGTCACGCTCAGCTGCAGCGACTCGTTGAGCGAATGCGGGTCCATCGACAGCGCGTCGCCCTGGTTGGCGATGCGCACCGTCTGCGCGCCGGCGCCCAGGCTGGCGGCCGCCAGGCCCAGGGCGGCCACCCGCAGCAGGTTGAGCTTGAATTTCATCGTGAACTCCTTGTGGAAGAGAAGAGAGAAAGCGGCGCGCGCGGAAGGTCGTTCATGGCGCGGCCGGCGGCAGGGAATGTTCGACCAGGCCGGCATGCAGCGCCGAGCCCAGGGGCAGGATCTCGTCGTTGAAGTCGTAGCGGCTGTTGTGCAGCATGCAGCTGCCCTCGCCGCCCTGGCCGATGCGCAGGTAGGCGCCGGGCTTGGACTGCAGCATGAAGGAGAAGTCCTCCGCGCCCATGCTGGGCTCCATGTCGCGCACCACGTGCTCGGCGCCCACCAGGCCCTCGGCCACGTCGGCGGCGAACATGGCCTCGCGCGTGGCGTTGACGGTGGCCGGGTAGATGCGCTCGTAGTGCACCGTCGCGGTGGCGCCGAAGCCCAGCGCCACGGCGCTGCACAGCTCGGTCAGGCGGCGCTCGACCAGGCTCTGCACCTCGGGGCTGAAGGTGCGCACCGTGCCCACCAGGGTGGCCTTGCCCGGGATCACGCTCATCGCGTGCAGGTCGCCTGCCTGCATGGCGCACAGGCTGATGACGGCGCCGTCGACCGGACGTACGTTGCGCGAGACGATGCTCTGCACCGCCGTGATGATGTGGGCCGCCACCAGGACCGGGTCGACGGCCAGGTAGGCATGCGCGCCGTGGCCGCCGCGGCCCGTGACCTCGATGGTGACGCGGTCGGCCGAGGCCATCATGGGCCCGGGGTTGGTGCCTATCATGCCGGGGCGCAGGCCCGGCCAGTTGTGCATGCCGTACACGGCCTCGACCGGGAAGCGCTCGAACAGGCCGTCGTCGATCATGGCCTTGGCGCCGGCGAAGCCTTCCTCGCCGGGCTGGAAGATGAGCACGGCCGTGCCGTCGAAGTTGCGCGTCTCGGCCAGGTAGCGCGCGGCGCCCACCAGCATGGCGGTGTGGCCGTCGTGGCCGCAGCCGTGCATCATCCCGGCCTTGGTGGAGCGCCACGGGAAATCGTTGTGCTCGGTCATGGTCAGGGCATCCATGTCGGCCCGCAGGCCGATCATGCGCTTGCCGGCGCCGCGTCCGCGGATGACGCCGACCAGGCCGGTCTTGCCGATGTGGGTGTGGACCTCGTCCACGCCGCACAGCCTGAGCGCCTCGCGCACCCGGCCGGAGGTGTAGACCTCCTCGAAGCCCAGCTCGGGGTGGGCGTGCAGGTCGCGCCGCAGCGCCGTCAGCTCCGGGTGGAACTGCGCGATGTGGGCGAAGGCACGGCCGCTGGCCTTGAACCGCGCCGGGGTGGCGGTGGTCAGCATCAGTGCGCCTCGGCCTTGCCCACGCGCAGGCGCGGGTCGACGGCGAAGTACAGCAGGTCGACCACCAGGTTGATCACCACGAAGATCAGCGCGATCAGGCACAGGTAGGCGGCCATCACCGGGATGTCCGCGAAGGTGACGGCCTGGATGAACAGCAGGCCCATGCCGGGCCACTGGAACACCGTCTCGGTGATGATGGCAAAGGCGATCAGCCCGCCCAGCTGCAGGCCGGTGATGGTCATCACCGGCACCAGCGTGTTCTTGAGCGCGTGGCCGAAGTGGATGGCGCGGTTGGACAGGCCGCGCGCGCGCGCGAACTTGATGTAGTCCGTGCGCAGCACCTCCAGCATCTCGGCGCGCACCAGCCGCATGATCAGGGTCAGCTGGAAGATGGCCAGCGTCACGGCCGGCAGGATGATGTGGTGCCAGCCCTTGGCGGTGAGCAGGCCGGTGGACCACCAGCCGATCTGCACCGTCTCGCCGCGGCCGAAGCTGGGGAACCAGCCCAGGGTGACCGCGAACACCAGGATCAGCAGGATGCCGATCAGGAAGGTCGGCAGCGACACGCCCAGCAGCGAGAGCGTCATGAACGCCTGGCTGAGGAAGGTGCCGCGGCGCAGCGCCGAGTACACGCCCATGGGGATGCCGATCAGCAGGGCCAGGCCGGCGGCGATCAGGGCCAGCTCCAGCGTGGCCGGGAAACGCTCGGCGATCAGGCGCGACACCTTGGCCCCCTGGCGCAGGCTCAGGCCGAACTCGCCCTGCGCCGCATTCGCCAGGAAGTGCCAGAACTGCACGATGAAGGGCTTGTCCAGCCCCAGGTCGGCGCGCAACTGGCGTATCTGCTCGGCAGTGGCATCCTGGCCCAGCAGGAAGACCACCGGGTCGCCCACGTACTGGAACAGCAGGAAGGCGATGAAGGCGACCGAGACCATGACGATCACGGCCTGGATCAGGCGGCGCAGGATGAAGGCAAACATTCGAGGGGAGAGGCTCTCGGGCGGACGCGGATGCTAGCAGAGCAAGGGCTGTGCCGGCACTGGTAGAAACGCTGCGGCCCCGTCCCGCAGGACGAGGCCGCAGCGTGGGGCTATCGAGGAAGCAGGCCGCCTCGCAGCGGCCTTGCTCTCACCTCAATTGACCTTGATGAGGCGCCAGTCCAGCCGGTTGTCCGGGCGGTGCACCACCTCGACGCCCTTCTTCATGGCCCAGGGGATGACCTGGTTGTGCAGCGGGATGTGCGACACGTCGTCATTGCTCATCTGCAGCGCCTGGGTCAGCAGGCGGTTGCGCACCAGCAGGTCGGTCTCCACCTTGGCGCGGTCGATCACGGCATCGAGCTTGGGGTTGCTGTAGCGGCCCACGTTGTAGTTGCCGTCGCCGTCGGTGCCGACGGTGCGCACCAGGGACTGCAGGCTGTACATGGCATCGAAGGTCGGCACGCCCCAGCCCAGCATGTAGATGCTGGCCTCGTAGCGCTGGATCATCGGGAAGTAGGTCACCAGCGGCAGGGTGCGCAGCTTGGCGCGCACGCCCACGCGCGACCACATGGCGGTGACGGCCTGGCAGATCTCCTCGTCGTTGATGTAGCGGTTGTTGGGGCAGGCGAAATCGACCTCGAAGCCCTGCGGGTAGCCGGCGTCGGCCAGCAGCTTCTTCGCGGCTTCCACGTTGTAGGGCATGCGCTTGTGGATGGCCTCGCTCCAGCCGTTGACCTGCGGCGCGATCAGCGTGCCGGTGGCCTGGCCCAGGCCGCGCATGGTCACGCGCATCAGGCTGTCGATGTCGATGGCCTGGTAGAGCGCCTGGCGCACGCGCTGGTCCTTCAGCGGGTTCTTGCCCTTCACGTTGGAGCCGGGCAGCTCGTCGCGGTGCTGGTCCATGCCGAAGAACATGGTGCGGCTCTCGACGCCGTCGATCACCTTCAGGCTGGCGTTGCTGCGAAGGCGCCCCAGGTCCTGCGGGCTGGGGTCGAGCACCAGGTCCAGCTCGCCCGACAGCAGGGCGGCGACGCGGGTGGCCTCGGACTTGATCGGCGTGTAGACGATCTCGGTCAGGTTGCCCTCCAGCTTGCCCCACCAGTCCGGGTTGGCGGCCATGACCATGCGCTGGTCGGGCACCCATTGCTTGAGGACGAACGGGCCGGTGCCCATCGCGTTGCGGTTGGCGAAGGTCTCCTGGTTGACGTTGCGGATGTCCTTGGGCTCGACCGAGCTGTTCTTCTCGGCCCAGGCCTTGCTCATCATGCGCAGCTCGGTGAGCTGGTTGAGCAGCACCGGGTTGGGGCGCTTGGTGAAGATGTCGATGGTGTTGGCGTTGACCTTGGCCACGCGGTCGATGCCGGCGGTGTAGGGTGTGAAGTTCGAGGTCTTCATCATGGCCCGCTCGATGGAGTACGCCGCGTCGTCCGCGGTGAACGCGCTGCCGTCGTGGAACTTCACGTTCTGGCGCAGGTTCACGCGCAGCTGCGTCGGCGAGACCTGGGTCCAGGAGGTGGCCAGCACCGGCTCGATCTTGAAGGTGCGGCTGTTGTAGTAGACCAGCGACTCGTAGACGGCGGCATGGATGCCGTTCTGCAGCGCGTTGTTCTGGGAATGGATGTCCCAGGTGGAGATCTCGCCGGCGCTGGCCCAGCGGAAGGTCTTGGCGTGCAGCGGTGCGGCGGCGAACGCGGCGGCGGTGGCGGCGCACAGCAGCGCGAGTTTGAGTTTCATGGAACCCTCTTGGTATGGAAAGACTGCGGACTATGCAACAGCCGCGCCAGGCCAGTCAAAAGGGGTTTCCCGCAAGCGAAAAAAAGCCGCCCGAAGGCGGCTTTCAAGTTTCTTCATTGTGGCCGGCTTGACGCCGGCTTTCAAATTAGAAGCTGTGACGGATACCGAAGTCGAAACCGGTGGAGTTCTCGTTCGCGGTGGTCGTCGAGCCGCCCACAGCGGCGGTCGCGCCGCCGTCGTTGCGCACATAAGCGGCGGTCGTGTACAGGGCCGTCCGCTTGGACAGGTTGTGCACATAGCCCAGCGCGACCTTGCGGCTGCGGGGCTCGGCACCGGCGTCCACGCGGTACTGCGAGTACGACGCGCGGATCTCACCGGCGCCGACCGGCACCAGGGCACCGACCAGGAAGCTATTGCCGTCCACTTCGCCGCCCAGCACGTCGATGGTGTCGCGGTTGAAGTGCGCCATCAGCTTGGCAACACCGAAGTCCCACTGGCCGCCGACGTTGATGGTGCGGATGTCACCACCGGTGGCGGTAGCGGCGTATTCGGTCTGCTGGATCGCCACGGCGACGTTCAGCGGGCCGGCGGCATAGCCGAAGCGAGCACCCAGGCCACGGCCGTCGTCTTCCGTTGCAGCGCCGGTGTCCTGGGGGTTCTCACCCAGCCAGCCCTGGATCTGGCCATAGAAGCCACCGATGTTGGCGGGCAGGAAGTAAGCGAGGCTGTTGGAGGTACGCACGCCGGTCGGGCCGCCGTTGAAGCCGACGACGCCAGCACCGACACCGGCCACGCCGACTTGGGTACCCAGGGTGGTCAGCGTCGTGCCAACACCGTTGGTGCCGAACGGATCGAACACGGTCAGGTTCCAGAAGGTCGGGGCGTAGTCACGGCCCAGGCGGACCTCACCGAAGCCGCCGGACAGGCTGACCGTCGAACGACGGTTGAAGGTCAGGCCACCACCACCGGTGCTGTTCGCAGCGCCGGGCTGGTTGTTCAGGCTGGTCAGGTCGCCGGAACCGTTGTCGTTGTTCATACCGGCTTCCAGCCAGAACGAAGCAGACAGGCCGCCACCCAGGTCCTCAACACCGCGGAAGCCCAGACGCGAGCTGTTGTAGCCCGAGTCCGTCAGCTGGGTACGGTCGGTCAGTTCGCCACGGCCGATCGTCAGCGTGGCGTCCACCACGCCGAACAGCGTCACGGAGGACTGGGCCGAAGCGGCGCCGGCGGCAGCCAGGACGGCCAGGGCGACTAGAGATTTTTTCATGCAGGTTTCTCCAAGGTTAAACATAGGGCTCCGGTGCGGATGGGCTCACGTAATGCAGGCATGTCATGCTCCCGCCGGATCCCCGGGCCAACCTCCTTTTGGGAAGTTGACGCTATTCCACCAGAGTGACTTTTCTTGCGCAAAGTATTTAACCGTTATGTCGACGTTTTGTTGCCACCCGGCAACAAGGAAAACTGTTCAGTAGGCGGCGCGCAACAGGTACTTTTGACTGCAGAGCAGCAATTCCATCTAAAACGGGCCTGATTTGGGCGCTTTAGGCACCGTAAACTGCAAAAGATGGACCAATTGCTGAGCATTGCCGACGGTGCGTTGCGTACCTTGTTCTCCAAACCCCGCGCCGTACGCGCCTGCCCAGTGCTTGCCGGTGACGAGACGCGCCTCACAACTGACGAAATGCGTCACTCCGCCGCATTGATGCGGGTGAACCATGTGGGCGAGGTGTGCGCGCAGGCCCTCTACACCGCCCAGGCACTGGCGGCCCGGGAATCTCGCCTGCGCGAACACTTCCGGCAAGCCGCGCGGGAGGAGACGGACCACCTCGCCTGGACCCGTGACCGCCTGGACGAGATCGGCGGGCGCCCTTCGCTGCTCAATCCCTTGTGGTACGCCGGCGCGTTCGGGCTAGGCCTGCTGGCAGCGCGTTTCGGGGACCGGGTGAGCCTGGGTTTCGTGGTCGAAACCGAACGCCAGGTCGAGGCTCACCTGGAGACCCATCTCGATCGCCTGCCGGCGGGCGACCATGCCTCGCGGGCCATCGTGAGCCAGATGAAGGCGGACGAGGCGTCCCACGCGGCGCAGGCGCTGCAGGCGGGCGCGATCCCGCTGCCGGCGCCTGCCAGGCTGTTGATGAAGGCAGCGGCCAAGGTGATGACCACCACCGCCCACTACGTCTGAGACTCAGACCGGTCTAGGCCTCGAGCACCTCGTAGCTGGTCGTCATCTCCGCCGTCTTGGCGAGCATGGCGCTGGCCGAGCAGTACTTCTCGTGGCTCAGGGCCACGGCGCGCTCCACCGCGCTGGCGGGCAGGCCCTTGCCGGTGACGGTGAAGTGCATGTGGATGCGCGTGAACACCTTGGGGTCGGCAGCCGCGCGCTCGGCCGACAGCTTGACGCTGCAGCCGCGGATGTCGTGCCGGCCACGGCGCAGGATCAGCACCACGTCGTAGGCCGTACAGCCGCCGGTGCCCGCGAGCACGGTCTCCATGGGCCGGGGCGCCAGGTTCTGCCCGCCGTGCTCGGGCTTGGCGGCATCCGGGGCACCATCCATCACCAGCACATGGCCGCTGCCGGTCTCGGCCACGAACCCCATGCCCGAGCGCGTACCCGCCGCGCCCGTCCAACTCACCGTGCATTCCATGAGCGTCCTCGATCAACGGCGCTTGACGCCGATAAATACGGCTAATGCCGCTGTTGCCAGAAGGAGACGTTGTGCTGCGTTGCAGCAAATCCCAGGCTATACTGATTTCGAGCATAACCATTGCGGGTTGTGCACCGATTGTCTCCTCCACCTCTCCTTTGGTGGATTTAGCCCCTGGATCGCAAGGTCTGGGGGCTTTTTTCTGGGTGCCGAGGGCCTGCGGGCCTCGACGCAACGACCCGTTGAGCTGCCCGCTTATCATGCTCCGCCCATGAAAAAGCAGCTCAAGCCCGCGGACTACCTCAAGAAGATCCTGACCGCGCGGGTATACGACGTGGCCATCGAGTCCGCGCTGGAGCCTGCTAAGAATCTCAGCCGGCGGTTGCACAACAAGGTGCTGCTCAAGCGCGAAGACCAGCAACCGGTGTTCAGCTTCAAGCTGCGCGGCGCCTACAACAAGATGGCCCAGCTGCCCCCGCAGGAGCTCAAGCGCGGCGTCATCTGCGCCTCCGCCGGCAACCATGCGCAGGGCGTTGCGATGTCGGCGCACCGGCTGGGCGCCAAGGCGGTGATCGTGATGCCCGTCACCACGCCCCAGGTGAAGGTCGACGCCGTGAGAGCCCTGGGCGGCGAGGTGGTGCTGCACGGCGACAGCTACTCGGACGCCCATGGCCACGCGCTGGCGCTGCAGGCCAAACACGGCCTGACCTTCGTCCACCCCTTCGACGACCCGGATGTGATCGCGGGCCAGGGGACCATCGCCATGGAGATCCTGCGCCAGCACCAGGGGCCGCTGCATGCCGTGTTCGTGGCCATCGGCGGCGGAGGCCTGGTGTCGGGGGTGGCCAACTACATCAAGGCGGTGCGGCCCGAGATCAGGGTGATCGGCGTGCAGACCGTGGACTCCGACGCCATGATGCGTTCGGTCGCCGCGCGGCGCCGCGTGGCGCTCGACGACGTGGGCCTGTTCTCCGACGGCACCGCGGTCAAGCTGGTGGGCGAGGAGACCTTCCGGCTGGCGCGCTCGCTGGTCGACGACTTCATCACGGTGGACACGGACGCGGTGTGCGCGGCGATCAAGGACGTGTTCGTCGACACCCGCAGCATCGTCGAGCCGGCCGGCGCGCTGGCCGTGGCGGCCATCAAGCAGTACGTGGCCCAGCACAAGACACGCGGCGAGACCTATGCCGCCATCCTGTGCGGTGCCAACATGAACTTCGACCGGCTGCGCTTCGTGGCCGAGCGCGCCGAGGTGGGCGAGGAACGGGAGGCGCTGTTCGCCGTCACCATCCCCGAGGAACGCGGCAGCTTCAAGCGGTTCTGCGCTCTGATCGGCGAGCTGCCGGGCGGGCCGCGCAACGTGACCGAGTTCAACTACCGCATCAGCGACTCGCGCCAGGCCCACGTGTTCGTGGGCTTGACCACGCACGGCAAGGGCGAATCCGCCCGGATCGCCGCCAACTTCAGCCGCCATGGCTTCCAGGCGCTGGACCTCACGCACGACGAGCTGGCCAAGGAGCACATCCGCCACATGGTGGGCGGCCACTCCGCGCTGGCGCAGGGCGAACGGCTGCTGCGCTTCATCTTCCCCGAGCGCCCCGGTGCGCTGATGAAGTTCCTCTCCCACCTGCGGCCAGGCTGGAACATCACCCTCTTCCACTACCGCAACCAGGGCGCCGACTATGGCCGCATCCTGGTGGGGCTGCAGGTGCCCGAGGCCGACGACGGGCGGTTCCAGGCCTTCCTGGACGAACTGGGCTATCCGCACGTGGAGGAAACCGGCAACCCGGCTTACCGGCTGTTCCTGCGTCAATGAGCATGGCGACCGCGCGTGCGCTGGGCTTCGTGCGCCACTACCTGCTGGCGATCCAATTCTTTACCCGCCTGCCGGTGACCGGCCCGCTGGCCGAGTGGGTGGGCCACAACCCGGCCATGCTGGGCGCCAGCGCCGCGCACCTCCCGGGCGTGGGCTGGCTGGTGGGCGTGACCGCCTGCGCGGTGTTCGCGTTACTGTCCCTGCTGCTGCCCGACACGCCCTTGACGCCGCTGGCCGCAGCCGTGGGCTCCACCATCGCCACCGTGCTGCTGACGGGCGGCTTCCACGAGGGTGGCCTGGCCGACATGGCCGACCGCCTGGGAGGATCGCCCGATCAGCCGGGCGCGCTGGAGATCATGGAGGTGAAGGATTCGCGCCTGGGCACCCATGGCGTGCTGGCGCTCAACCTCGCGCTGATGACCAAGCTGGCCTTGCTGGCGGTGCTGGCCTCCTTCTCCCCGCCGGCCGTGATGGCGGCCCTGCTGGGAGCCCACGTGCTGTCGCGCCTGTGGCCCCTGCTACTCCTTCGCGCACTGTCCCAGGGCGGTGCCACCGGTGCCAAGGGCAAGCCGCTGGCCGATCGCATCGAGCCGTGGGCGCTGGTGATCGCCCTGGGCTGGTGCTTGGTGCCACTGGCGCTGGTGGCCTTCGTGCAGGGGCTGTCCTTCCTGGCCTGGACCGTCGGCATGAGCGCGATGGCGACGGCGGCGCTCTGGCACCTGATCCGCCGGCGTCTGCGAGGCTTCACCGGCGACTGCATGGGCGCCACGCAGCAAGTCAGCGAAATCGCGTTCTACCTCGGTGCGGCGGCCGCCTTGGGCGGCGCATGAGGCAGCGAACAGAGCCGCTGCTAGCGACGCAGCGGCGGCATCTCCAGCGTGAGCACGGGCGGCCCGTCGGCGCTGGCGGCCAGCACGGCCTGCCGGCCCTGCACCGATTGCACCACCAGTCCTTCCTCGATGGTCGTGCCCACCCGGTAGGGCCGCGCGGGCTTGCCATCCACCGCGATCAGAGCCGCTCCGCCACGCGGGCCGCCCGCCGCCACGCCCACCAGAGAAAAGCGGCTGGCCAGGCTGGGCGCCGCCACCGGGCCGGCGGCCGGCTGCGGCGAGGCGCCGAGCAGGCGGGCGATGGCGGCCGGATCGGGAGCGACGGGCGCCGGCCGCACGGCGGCCGCGATCCCCGCGGCGCCATCACCCGCCGACAGCTTGAGGCCCCAGTAGGCCGCGCTGCCCGCCGCCAGGGCCCACAGCGCGAAAGTGGCGCCACGCACCGCCCATGGGCTTTGCCGTCCGCCACGCGATTGACTCACCATCCGGCGATTATCATTGATGCGATCTGCTGCTTCCCCTCGTATGAAGTCTCTTACCACCCGCCTCCGCCGGGCCGCCCAGGCCGGCTTCACCCTCATCGAACTGATGGTGGTGCTCGTGATCATCGGCGTGCTGGCCGCCCTGATCGTGCCCAACGTGCTGGACCGCGCCGACGACGCGCGCGCCACCGCGGCGCGCACCGACGTCAACAACCTGATGCAGGCGCTCAAGCTCTACCGCCTGGACAACCAGCGCTATCCCACGGGCGAACAGGGCCTGCAGGCCCTGGTGGCGCGCCCGAGCGCCGCTCCGCAGCCGGCCAACTGGAAGCCCTACCTCGAGAAGCTTCCCAACGACCCCTGGGGCCGTCCGTACCAGTACCTCAACCCCGGCGTGAAGGGCGAGATAGACGTCATGTCCTTCGGCGCCGACGGCCAGCCCGGCGGCGAGGGCAAGAATGCCGACGTGGGCAGCTGGCAGTAAGGGAGCCCCCACGCTCCCGCACTGCGTGTCGCTCGCTGCCCCCCGGGGGGGCCTTCGCGCCTTGGGGCGGCCCGGCGGCGCTCATCGTCTGCGCAGCGCCGGCTTCACCCTGATGGAACTGCTGGTGGTGGTGGCCATCATCGCCTTCGCCAGCGCCGGCGTGAGCTTCGCGCTGCGCGACTCGGCCGCCGCGCAACTGGAGCGCGAGGCCCTGCGCCTGGCTTCGCTGCTGGAATCGGCACGCGCCCAGTCCCGCGCCAGCGGACTGCCGCTGCGCTGGCGCTCCGTGGAGGGCGGCTTCCGCTTCGAAGGCGCCGCGCCCAACACCCTGCCCGAGCGCTGGCTGGGCGAGCAGACCCGGGTGCTGGGCGCGCCCGTGCTGCTGCTGGGGCCCGAGCCCATCATCGGCGCGCAGGAGGTGGTCCTGGTCTCGCCCGCGCTGCCCCAGCGCGCGCTGCGCGTCACCACCGACGGACTGCGCCCCTTCAGCGTGGTGGGTGAGTCCGGGCCATGAAGCGGCACAACCGCCAGCGCGGCTTCACCTTGATCGAGATCCTGGTGGCGCTGGGCATCGTGGCCATCGCCCTGGTGGCCGGGCTGCAGGCGACCACGGCGCTGACCAACAACGCGATCCGGCAGTCCGAGATGATGCTGGCCCAGATTTGCGCCGAGAACGAGCTGGTCAAGGCGCGGTTGGCGCGCCAGATGCCCGGCGTGGGCGACACCTCGCTGGTCTGCCAGCAGGGGGAAGTCCAGTTGGAGGTCACGGTCACCGTGGCACCCACGCCCAACCCCAACTTCCGGCGCGTCGATGCGCGGGTGCACCAGGGCGCGCTCACGCTGCTGCGCGTGTCCACCGTGCTGGGGCGGTTCTGATGCGGATACTTCGCCGCAGCGGCGGCTTCACCCTGGTCGAACTGCTGGTGGCGCTGTTCGCCATGGCCATCCTCGCCATCCTCAGCTGGCGCGGCCTGGACGGCATGACGCGGGCCCAGGCCCAGACCCAGGCGCGTGCCGACGAGGTATTGGCGCTGCAGGTCGGCCTGGCGCAGTGGTCCGCCGACCTCGACGCGCTGGTCCAGTTCCCGCAGACCACGGCGCTGGACTGGAACGGCCGGGTGCTGCGCCTGACCCGCCATGCCGGCCCGGGCGCCGACTCGGGCGCCCGGGTGGTGGGCTGGACGCGCCGCATCGTCAACGGCCAGGGCCGGTGGCTGCGCTGGCAGTCGCAGCCGCTGACCACGCGCGCGCAGCTCGAGCAGGCTTGGCTGACGGCCGATGCCTGGTCGCAGAACGCCGTCCTTGACGAGCTGCGTAGCGAAGTGGCGATCACGCCGCTGCTGGACTGGCAGATCTTCTATTTCCGGGGCGACGCCTGGACCAACCCGCAGTCCAGCGACGCCACCGGCGTCACCGGCGCCACGCCGCCGCCGCCCGGCACGCCCCCCCCTACTTCGTCGCCGGCGGCCGGCCGGGTCAACCCCGGCGGCCGCGTTTCCGTGCTGCCGGACGGCGTGCGGCTGGTCCTCAACCTGCCGCCGGGCCAGCCGATCAGCGGCCTGCTCACCATCGACTGGGTGCGCCCCACGGTGGGCGGAGGCAAGTCGTGACCGCCCGGCCAACCGCCCAGCGCGGCGCGGCGCTGCTGGCCGCCATGCTCACGGTGGCGCTGGTGGCGACCTTCGCCGCCGCGGCGTTGTGGCAGCAGTGGCGCAGCGTCGAGGTCGAGGCGGCGGAGCGCTCGCGCATGCAATCGTCCTGGGTGCTGACCGGCGCGCTCGACTGGGCCCGGCTGATCCTGCGCGAGGACGTGCGCAGCAACAGCAGCGGCGGTGCCGACCACCTGGCCGAGCCCTGGGCCGTGCCGCTGCAGGAGGCGCGCCTGTCCACCTTCCTGGCTGCCGACCGCAACAGCTCGGCCGAGGGCGGCGACAGCGAGAACGCCTTTCTCTCCGGCGACATCGTGGACCTGCAGTCGCAGCTCAACGTGAACAATTTGGTGGAAAGCGGCCGAATCTCCGAAACCGGCCTGCGCAGTTTCCAGCGTTTGTTCGACCTGCTCGGACTCCCCGCGGCCGAGCTCTCGCTGCTGTCGGAGAACCTGCGCCTGGCCACCGCCATCAGCGCCGAGAACGCCCCGGCCGACATGGCGCCACTGGCGCCGCAACGGGTGGACCAGCTGGTCTGGCTGGGGCTGTCGCCGCAGACGGTGGCGGTGCTGGAGCCCCATGTGACGGTGCTGCCCGCACGCACGCCCGTCAACCTCAACACCGCCAACGCCGAGGTCATCTATGCCGCGGTCGGCGGCATCAGCCTGGCCGATGCCCAGCGTCTGGTCAGCGAACGCACCCGCGCCCACTTCCGCAGCCTGGGCGATGCGTCACGTGCGCTGGGCGGGTCGCAGCAGACCGTGCTGGATGGCTCGGCCAGCGTCGCCTCGCGTTTCTTCGAGGTGCGCGGCCGGCTGCGCCTGGGCGATACGGTCGTGCAGGAGCGTTCGGTGGTCCAGCGCGACGGCCTGGACATCCGCACGCTCTCGCGCGAGCGCGGGGTGGCGGCGCCGTCGCCGGACGCGCAAGCTGCCGGGACGGGCCGCTGACGCCTTCCAGCCGGACCGTAGGGCCTCCCTACAATCCCCGCCATCCATGAGTTCCCTGTTCGTCCTGCTGCCGACAGAACCCGCGACCGCCGGCACCGAATTCGGCTTCGTGCTCACGCCCGACGGCCAGACCGTCGGCGAGCATGGCAGCGCGCCCGCCGCCCTGCTGCCGGCGCCCGCCGGCGCGGCGGCCGAGGTGGTGGCGGTGGTGCCCGCCGCCGCCCTGTCCTGGCACCAGGTCGAGCTGCCCAAGGGGCTGTCCGCCGCGTCGCCGCGCCTGCGCGCCGTCCTGGAGGGCCTGCTGGAGGAGCGCCTGCTCGACGAGCCCGAGGCCCTGCACTTCGCCTTGCAGCCGCAGCCGCCGGCGGGTGCGCCGGCCTGGGTGGCGGTGTGCGAGCGCGCCTGGCTGCGGGCGGGGGTGCAGGCCCTGGAGGCCGCCGGCCGGCCGGTCGGGCGCATCGTGCCGGAGTTCACCCCCCAGGACCCGCCGGCGGTGCATGCCATCGGCGAGCCGGAGTCGGCCCTGCTGGTCGCCGCCAGCGCGGGCGGGGTGCTGGCCCTGCCGCTGACGGCCGCGTCGCTGCCGCTGCTGCCGGCCCTGCCCGAGCACAGCGTGTGCACCGCCGAACCGGCGGTGGCCGCGCAGGCCGAGCAGCTGCTGCAGCAGCCGGTCACGCTGCAGCTGCCGGCGCAGCGCTGGCTGCTGGCCGCACAGTCGCGCTGGGACCTGGCGCAGTTCGACTTCGCCAGCTCGCTGCGCGCCCGGCGGCTGAAGAAGCTGGCCACCGGCGGCGCCGAGCTGCTGCGCGCGCCGCAGTGGCGGCCGGCCCGCTGGGGGGCCGCGCTGCTGGTGGCAGCCAACCTGGTCGGCCTGAATGCCTGGGCCTGGAAGGAACGCGCGGCGCTGGACGACAAGCGCGAGCGGGTGCGCGAGGTGCTGACCCAGACCTTTCCCCAGGTGAAGGTGGTGGTGGACGCGCCGGTGCAGATGGAACGCGAGGTCGCCGCCCTGCGCCGGGCCACCGGCGCCAGCTCGGGCCGCGACCTGGAGGCCATGCTGTCGGCCCTGGCCTCGCTGGGCGCCGGCCAGCCGGCCGGCGGCATCGAATACAACGGCAGCGAGCTGCGCGTCAAGGGCCTGGGCTGGAACACCGAGCAGGCGCGCCGCGCGGCCGCCTCGCTCAAGGGCCAGGGCTATGCCGTGGCCCTGCAGGGTGACACCCTGGTGGTGTCGCCGGAGGCCTTGCCATGACGCTGGCCGCCCGCTTGCGATCGCTGCCGCAGGCCGCGGCCCTGCGCGAGCGCTGGCAGAAGCTGGCGCCGCGCGAGAAAGCTTACGTGGCGGCCGCCGCCGGCCTGCTGCTGCTCGCCCTGCTGTGGTGGGTGCTGGTGGCGCCGGCGCTGGCCACGCTGCGTGGCGCCGAGGCGCAGCACCGCGCGCTGGATGCCCAGCTGCAGCGCATGCTGGCCTTGCAATCCCAGGCCCAGGCCATGCAGTCGCAGCCGCGCCAGAACGCCGACGAGGCGCTGCGCGCGCTGGAGGCCTCGGTGCGCCAGATGCTGGGCGCCGGCGCCCGCATGGTGGTAGGCGGCGACCGCGTGACCCTCACCGTGTCCGGCGTGCGTGGCGATGCGCTTGCGCAGTGGCTGACGCAGGCGCGGGTCAACGCCCGCTCGCTGCCCGCCGAAGCCCGCCTGAACCGCAACGCCAACGGCCTGTGGGACGGCACCCTGGTGCTGGCCCTGCCGCCCCGCTGAGGCCGCGCCCGCCATCCGCCACGTGGCCCGACGCCTTTCCACCGCCTCCGCCCTGCAGACCCGGCCCGCCTGGGGCTGGGCCGCCGCCGGTGCCGTGCTCGGGCTGCTGGCGGCGCTGGTGTTCTTCATTCCCGCCTCCTGGGCCGCTGCCGCGCTGTCCGGCGCCACGGCCGGCCGGCTGCTGCTGGACGAGCCGCGCGGCACGGTCTGGAACGGCTCGGCCCGCCTGGTGCTGACCGGCGGCGCGGGCAGCCGGGACGCGGCGGCCCTGCCCTCGCGGCTGCAATGGCGGCTGCGCCCGGCCGCCACCGGCATGCGGCTGGAGGTCGAGGCGCCCTGCTGCACGACCCAGCCGCTGGCGCTGCGCATCCAGCCGCGCTGGGGCGGCGCCGCCGTCGCGGCGGCCGACGGCGCATCGCGCTGGCCGGCCGCGCTGCTGGCCGGGCTGGGCACGCCCTGGAACACGCTGCAGCTGGATGGCGAGCTGCAGCTGGCCACCCGAGGCTTGTCAGTAGAATGGACCGCAGGACGGCTGCAGGTGCAGGGCCAGGCCGAACTGCAGGCGGTGAACCTGTCGTCCCGCCTCACCACCTTGAGGCCCATGGGCAGCTACCGCATCGTCCTGGCCGGAGGCGCCACGCCGACGCTGCAGGTCTCCACCCTGGAAGGTCCCCTGCAGCTGGCCGGCAGCGGCCAGTGGATCGGCTCGCGGCTGCGGTTCACCGGCCAGGCCAGCGCCGAACCCGAGCGCGAGGCCGCCCTGGGCAACCTGCTGAACATCATCGGGCGGCGCGAAGGTGCGCGCTCCATCATCACCATAGGCTGAAGCCATGCCATTCCGTATTGCCGTCGTTTCCCTCGCTGCAGCCGCCTTGCTGGCGGGGGCCCCGGCCTTCTCGCAGACCCAGGCCCAGACCCGGCGCCAGGCGTCGCCCGAGCCGGTGACGCTGAACTTCAACAACGCCGAGATCGAGGCGGTGGCGCGCACCATGGCCGCCATCACCGGCCGCAACATCGTGGTCGACCCGCGCGTCAAGGGCGTGATCACGCTGACCACCGAGCGCCCGGTGAGCCCGCAGACCGCGTACAACCAGTTCCTGGCGACGCTGCGCCTGTCCGGCTTCACCGTGGTGGACTCCGGCGGGCTGCTCAAGGTGGTACCCGAGGCCGAGGCCAAGCTGCAGGGAGGGCCGGTGTCGGTGGGCCGGGCGCCGGCGGGCAACCAGATCGTCACGCAGATTTTCCGCCTCAACCACGAGACCGCCAACAACCTGGTGCCCATCCTGCGGCCGCTGATCAGCCCCAACAACACCATCAACGTGAACCCCGGCAACAACTCGCTGGTGATCACCGACTACGCCGACAACCTGCAGCGGCTGGGCCGCATCATCGCGGCGCTGGACGTGTCCAACGCCACCGACGTGGAGGTGCTGCCCTTGCGCCACGGACTGGCGGCCGACCTGGCGCCGGTGGTGCAGCGGCTGGTGGACTCCAGCGGCGGCCCCGCCGCGGGCGGTCCGCCCGGCCAGGGGGTGGGAGGCGACGCCGCGCTGCGCACCACGGTGCTGCCGGAAGTGCGCAGCAACTCGCTGATCGTGCGTGCCGCCAACCCGGCCCGGCTGAACCTGGTGCGCACCCTGGTCGAGCGGCTGGACCAGCCGACCTCGCAGAACCCCACGGGCAACATCTACGTGGTCTACCTGAAGAACGCCGAAGCCACGCGCCTGGCCGTGACGCTGCGGGCGGCGATGGCCGGGCTCGGCACGGGCGGCACCGCGGGCGGCGGTGCCGCCGGCGGGGTGGGTGGCGGCGTGGCGGGTGGCGCCGGCGCGTCCATTCCTGCGCCGTCCTCCGCCGGATCGGTCAACGCCGGCCTCGGCGCGGGCGGGGTCAGCAGCGCGGCCGCGGCCCCCATCCAGCCCACGGCGGCGCCCTCCACCGGCGGCCAGATCCAGGCCGACCCGGCGACCAACGCGCTGATCATCACCGCGCCCGAGCCGCAGTACCGCCAGCTGCGCGCGGTGATCGACCGGCTGGACTCGCGCCGCGCCCAGGTCTACGTGGAGAGCCTGATCGCCGAGGTCAATGCCGACAAGGCCGCCGAGTTCGGCGTGCAGTGGCAGAACCTGATCGGCAATATCAACAACAACATCGTCGGCGCCATCGGCACCAACTTCACCATCGCCGGCGCCAACATCATCAACCTGGCCGCGGGCATCGCGGGCGGCGAGCCGACCACGCTGCCGTCCACCGGGGGCAACATCGGCATCGCCCGCAACATCGGCGGCACGCCCGTGCTGGCGGCGCTGGCGCGCTTTCTGGAGACCAATGCCGACGGCAACGTGCTGTCCACGCCCAACCTGCTGACGCTGGACAACGAGGAGGCCAAGATCGTGATCGGCCAGAACGTGCCCTTCGTCACCGGCCAGTTCACCAACACCGGCGCCAGCAACGGCTCGGTCAACCCGTTCCAGACCATCGAACGCAGGGACGTGGGCCTCACCCTGCGGGTGCGGCCGCAGATCAGCGAGAACGGCACGGTGAAGATGCAGATCTTCCAGGAGGTCTCCAGCGTGGACGCCAGTTCCGTCAACTCCCCCAGCGGCCTGATCACCAACAAGCGCTCCATCGAGTCCAACGTGATCGTGGACGACAGCTCCATCGTGGTGCTGGGCGGCCTGCTGCAGGACGAGTACGCGGGCCGCCAGGAAAAAATCCCCCTGCTGGGCGACGTGCCGGTGCTGGGCAACCTGTTCCGGGCCGAGACGCGCAGCCGCCGCAAGACCAACCTGATGGTGTTCCTGCGGCCGGTGGTGGTGCGCGACTCCGGGCAGAGCGACGAGCTTTCGCTGGACCGCTACGACCTGATGCGCGGCAAGCAGGAAGCGGCGCAGCCCCGCCCCAGCAGCGTGCTGCAGATCAACGCCGCGCCGGTGCTGCCGCCCGCTCCCGTGCCCGTGCCGCCGTCCGTCCGCCCGGCGCCGCCGCCCGGCCCGCCGGTGCCGGCCGAGATGGCTCCGCCCTCCACGACCCGCTGACACCATGGCCCGTTATCCCCTGCCTTATGCCTTCGCCCGCGGCAGCCAGCTGCTGCTGGAGGAAGACGGCGACTCCCTGACCCTGTGGCACGCCGGCATGCCGCCCGGCAGCGCCTGGACCGAGGTGATGCGCAAGTGGCGCGTGCGCGCCCTGCAGCAGCTCGATGCCTCCGCGCTGGCGCAGCGCATTAGCGCGGCCTATGCCCAGGGCGAGTCCAGCGCGGCCACCGTCGTGAGCGAAGTGCAGAACGACGCCGACCTCTCGCGCATCATGCAGGAGCTGCCGGCGGTGGAAGACCTGCTGGAGACCAGCGACGACGCGCCCATCATCCGCATGCTGAACGCGCTGCTGACGCAGGCCGCGCGCGACGGCGCCAGCGACATCCACATCGAGCCCTACGAGCGCCATTCGTCGGTGCGCTTCCGTGTCGACGGCACGCTGCGCGAGGTGGTGCAGCCCAACCGGGCGTTGCACGCGGCACTGATCTCGCGCCTGAAGATCATGGCCGAGCTCGACATCGCCGAGAAGCGCCTGCCGCAGGACGGCCGCATCTCCCTGCGCATCGGCACGCGGGCGGTGGACGTGCGCGTCTCCACCCTGCCCAGCGCCCACGGCGAGCGGGCGGTGCTGCGCCTGCTGGACAAGAGCGAAAGCAAGCTCAGCCTGGAGTCGGTGGGCATGACGGGCGAGACGCTGCGGCGCTTCCTCAACCTCATCGCCCAGCCGCACGGCATCATCCTCGTCACCGGCCCCACCGGCTCGGGCAAGACCACCACGCTGTACGCGGCGCTGTCGCGGCTGGACGCGAACACCAGCAACATCATGACGGTGGAGGACCCGATCGAGTACGAGCTGCCCGGCATCGGCCAGACGCAGGTCAACGCCAAGATCGACCTCGACTTCGCCAAGGCCCTGCGTGCCATCCTGCGGCAGGACCCGGACGTGATCATGATCGGCGAGATCCGCGACTACGAGACCGCCCAGATCGCCATCCAGGCCTCGCTCACCGGCCACCTGGTGCTGGCCACGCTGCACACCAACGACGCGGCCAGCGCCGTCAACCGCCTGATCGACATGGGCGTGGAGCCTTTCCTGCTCAGCTCGTCGCTGCTGGGCGTGCTGGCCCAGCGGCTTGTGCGCAAGCTGTGCTCGCACTGCCATGGCCCGGGCTGCGGCGAATGCGGCCAGACCGGCTACCAGGGCCGCACCGGCGTGTTCGAGCTGATGGTGACGGACGAGCACATCCGTGCCCTGATCCACAACCGCGCCGCCGAGGCCGACCTGCGCAACGCCGCGCTGGCTGCGGGGATGACGCTGATGCGGGACGACGGCGAGCGGCTGGTGCGCGAAGGCATCACCTCGCGCGAGGAGCTGGTGCGCGTGACGCGCGAATAGCGCCTTCGCTCGCTCTTCAGTGCACCCGCTCGGGTGCGTGCGGCTGGCCCGGCAGTTCGATGGGCGCCTGCGGTCCGCGCTCGTCCTCGGCCGGCGGCGCCTTGGGTTTGCGATCGCCCGGCTGGGGATCGGGATCGTGCGTGGGCGGTATGGGCTCGGGCGTGTGCAGGTCCACGGGCACGCGCTGCATCGTCAGCCTCGCTGCAAGGTGGCGTCGGACTGGAACCGCTCGGCCAGGCCGGGGCTGTCGTCGCCCACCGGGTCGGCCTCCTCGTCCTCGATATCGACGGCGGTCAGTACCGGCTGGGCGGGCAGCGGCGGACGCTCGTCGAGCGCCGCCTCATCGGGCGCTTGCGCCTCGTCCGCATCGCGGGCTTGGCGACCGGCCTGCGCTTGCGGCGCGGGCTGCAGGAACTCGGGCTCATCGGGGGCGCGCAGCATGTCGCGCGGGTCGGGCGTGGTGTCGGTGGGGCACATGGCGTGGCTCCTTCCTGGTTGCCTCATGGTCCGGCCGCGCGGGCGCCGGGGCACTCAGTCCAGGCCCCCCGTCCCTGTCAGCACAGACCGACATCCGTCCTGGAGCGCTACATGAACCATAGCGCACGGCCCAGTTGATATGCGGTCCGCAGGCCCACGTGTCGGACAGACACTGACACGGGAACAAGCCGATGGCTGAACCGGACGGGCCGGCGCGGCCGTGAACATGTTCATGCACAGGAGAGTTGCCATGCCCCACACCCCCGCCCCCACTGCCACCTTCCAATCGGCCAAGCCGTCGTCCCAGGCTCGCCACGAGTCCGCCCGGGGCGCTGCGGCTGCCGGCGCGCCGCTGCTGCAGCTGCATGCGCACTGGCAGACGCGCACGCATCCGCGCTACCTGGCGGCTGCCAACTTCCACTGGCGCTGAGGCGGGCTGCCCAGCCTCATCGTCGGCGGCCGCTGCCGCCGACGAGGTGCAGCATGGACCCGATGGCACAGTTCCACCGGGTCCGGAAAAATTTGAAACTCTGCAATTGGTCCCCCTGCGACTGAGGGGTATGCTGCTCGACTCGAAAAGTCATCCCCCTCAGGAATCTTGTCTACTCCCCCCAGCCCGGCCGCGTCGGCGGCGCAGGAGCGGCCCAGCGAGCCGGTCGCTGTCAACGGCGAAGCGGGCTTGCGGGAGCGCATTGTCGAACTCGAGGCGGCGGTGCGGGCCCGGGACGATTTCCTGGCGCTGGCCGCGCATGAGCTCCGTTCCCCCCTGAACACACTGGCGCTCCGGCTGGCTGTCCTGGAGCGCATGGCCGCGAACAATGCGGACCAGCCGCTGCGCGACGAAATCCAGCGGGCCCGCCGCAGCGCCGACCGGTACGTGCGCCGCGCCGTCGTGCTGCTGGATGTGTCGCGCCTCAACACGGGACAGCTCGAGCCGGCGCGCAGCCCGGTGGATATCCGGCAACTGGTCGAGGATGCCGTTGATGCGTACAGGGACGACGCCCAGTTCCAGGGCGTCACGCTGCGGGCTGAAGTGGACGATGACGGGGTCGGCTGGTGGGATGCGCACATGGCGGAAGAGATCCTGTGCAACCTGATCAGCAACGCCCTCAAGTACGGACAGCACACGCCGGTCCGGGTTCGGGCCGCGGTGCAGGACAATACCGCCCGGTTCGAGGTGGCGGACCAGGGGCCAGGGATCGACGCGGCGCACGTCGACAGGATCTTCGAGAAATTCGAGAGAATCGTGCATGGCACCCACTACCGCGGCGGCTTCGGGCTGGGATTGTGGATCGTCGGCCGGATGGTGGCCGCGCACGGCGGCAGCATCCAGGTCGAGAGCCAAGCCGGCCGGGGCTCGGTGTTTCGCGTGACCCTGCCCATGGGCCATGACAACGGACGGAGTTGAAGCAGTGAACGCATCAGAGCTCCCGCTCGCGCGGGTGGCGAGCGGCGTGCCGGGGCTGGACGAGATCACCGGGGGCGGCCTGCTCAAGTCGGGCGTCTACATCCTGCAAGGCATGCCGGGCGCGGGAAAGACCATCCTGGCCAACCAGATCGGGCACCAGTACGCCGCCGGCGGCGGGCACGTGGTGTACGTCACCCTGCTGGCCGAATCCCACGCGCGGCTGTTCCAGCATCTGGGCGCGTTCTCGTTCTACGAGGCATCGGCGGTCCCGAACAGCGTGTACTACGTGAGCGCCTTCGACGCGCTTCGCAGCCGGGGGCTCAAGGGCGTGGTCGAGCTGCTGCGCAGCGAGATGCGCACCCGCCGCGCGGGCATCCTGGTGCTGGACGGGCTGGTGATGGCGGCCAGCGCGGCGGCCTCCGACGAGGAACTGAAGGTCTTCGTCAGCGACATCCAGTCCCACTCCGTCCTGACCGGCTGCACGACCTTGCTGCTGACCAGCGAAGACGCGGACCGGCCCGTGTCCGCCGAGCAGACCATGGTGGACGGCATCCTGCTGCTGCGCGAGAGCGCCTACGGCCCCCGCCGCGAGCGCAACATCGAGATCGTCAAGTTCCGCGGCAGCGCCACCCTGCGCGGCAACCACACCTTCGTGATCGGCGGCGATGGCATCACCATCTACCCGCGGCTGGAAGCGGCGCGCCGGGCCGGCCCCGACGGCGGCGTGAAGACCACGGGCGTCTCGAGCGGCGTCAAGGCGCTGGACGGGATATTCGAGATCGGGGGGTATGCGCAGGGCAGCATCACCATGCTGTGCGGCCCCTCCGGCAGCGGCAAGACCACGCTGGCGCTGCACTTCCTGGCCGCGGCCTCCGCCGGCGAGAAGGGCCTGTTCCTGGGCTTCTACGAATCACCGCAGCTGCTGGAGACGATCGCGCGCCTGCAGGGCATCTCGCCGCACCTGGGCCGGTCCGGCGACGGCGTCGAATTCATCTGGCGCCCCTTCGGCGAGAACATCCTGGACCAGCTGGCAGCCGAGCTCCTGGCCCGCATCGAGGCGATCCGCCCGCGGCGCGTGGTCATCGACGGGCTGGGCGGCTTCTATGCCACGCCCTCGTTCGGCGAACGGGGCGGCGCCTTCCTGAGCGCGCTGATGAACGAGCTGCGCCGGCTCGGCGCGACCACGCTGGTCACGGTCGAGTCGCAGCAGCCCGGGGGCGCCCGGCCCATGGACACGGCGACCATGTCCGCGCTGGCGGACACCATCGTGAACTGCGAGATGAGCCACGAGCGCGCCGTCCGCCGCTTCATCTGGATCGGCAAGAGCCGCGTCACCCGGGCCGATCTGCGCGTGCGCGAGGCGGTCCTGGGCGACGACGGGGTGGTCGTGCTGAAGGAGGATCCGCCTCTTGGCAGCTGAGGAGGTCACGGTCGCAACGACGCCACCGGGGCGCGTGCTGCTCGTCGATGACGAGATCGCCGGCACGGACGTCCTTGCCCTGATCCTGGCCGGCGAAGGATTGCAGGTCACGGTGGCCGCCAACGGCCACCAGGCGCTCGAGCGCCTGGAAGACGCGGCGCCGGACCTGCTGATCACCGACTTCATGATGCCCGGCATGAACGGCGCGGAGCTGGTGCGGGCGCTGCGCGAACGTGAGCGTTACCGCCGGCTGCCCGTCTTGCTGATCAGCGGCGCGCCCGAGGCGGCGCTGCGCTCCTACGGCATCGAGTACGAAGCCTTCCTGCGCAAGCCCTTCGGCCTCGAGCAGTTCCTGGCCAGCGTCCGCTCGCTGCTGCCCGGCCAGGCCGCCTGACGGTCATTCGCCGACGATCTTGCGCTCCTTCACGATGGCGCCCCACTGAGCCGACTCCTTGCGCATGAACTCGGCCAGTTCGGCGCGGCTGGTCGGGTGCGGCGTCAGGCCGTGCTTGGTCAGGTACTCCCGCGTTTCGGCATCGTTCAGCACCTTGACGATCTCCTGGTTCCAGCGGTCCAGGAGCGCCGCCGGCATCTTGGCCGGGCCCACGAAGGCGTACCAGTTCAGCGCCTCGAAGCCGGGAACGCCGGACTCCGCGACGGTGGGCGTGTTCGGCAGGTGGGCGGCCCGCTTCAGGCCGGTGGTCGCCAGCGCGAGCACCTTGCCCGACTCGATGTGCGGCAGCGCCGTGGGCGGCGCGGCGAAGTAGCCGGTGAAGCGGCCGGCCAGCAGGTCGGGCATGGCCTGGGAGCCGCCGCGGTAGGGCACGTGCAGCAGCTCGGCGCCGATGCGCTTGCCGAACAGCTCGCCGGTCAGGTGGGAGGCCGAGCCGGGGCCGGTCGAGGCATAGCTGACCGAGCCGGGCTGCTTCTTCGCCAGGGCGACGAACTCGGCCAGCGTCTTGGGCCCGCTCTGGGCGTTGACCACCAGCACGCTCGGGAAATACACGCCGCCCGAGATGGGCGCCAGGTCCTTGAAGGGGTCGTACGGCAGCTTCATCATGTGCGGCGCGATCGTCAGCGGGCCGATCGAGCCGAGCAGCAGCATGCTGCCGTCGGCCGGCCCTTGCGCGACCTGCTGGTGGGCGATGTTGCCGCCGGCGCCAGCCTTGTTCTCCACCACGATGGACTGGCCGATGTTCTCGCCCAGCTTCTTGGCGATCATCCGTGCCGCGCCGTCGGCGGCGCCGCCGGGCGCGAAGCCCACCAGCAGCGTGACCGGTTTCTTGGGCGGGAAGTCCTGCGCCTGGACCAGGCCGGCCGACAGAAGGGCGAGCAGGACCAGCAGTCTGCGTTGCATCATGGGTGTCTCCTTGTGATGTGACGGCCCGGAGCTTACAGCGGCCCGGCGCGGCCGCCATCAGTTCCCGCGATGGCCTGGCTCGGCGGGTGTACGCTAGCCCGCATGGAACTGAGACAGTTGCGCTACTTCGTGTGCGTCGTCGAGCAGGGCAGCATGAGCCGGGCCGCCGTGGAGCTGGACATCGTGCAGCCGGCCCTGAGCCAGCAGATCGCCAAGCTGGAGGGCGAGCTGTCCACCCGCCTGCTGCAGCGCAGTTCAAAGGGCGTGACGCCCACGGAGGCCGGCCTGGCTTTCCTGCAGCAGGCCCAGCTCGCGCTGCGGCACGCCGACGAAGCCGTGCGCGCGGCCCAGCAGTCGCGCCTGTCCGGCGTGGTCAGCGTGGGGCTGGCACCCACCACCGCATCGATCCTGGGCCTGCCCCTGATGGTGGCGGTGCGCGAGCGCTACCCGGACGTGCGTCTGCACATGGTCGAGAGCCTCTCGGGGCATCTGTCGTCCATGCTCAACGGCCGGCAGCTGGACCTGGCCGTGCTGTTCGACACCGATCCCGGCCGGCGCTGGAGCGTGACGCCGCTGATCGAGGAAAAGCTCTACCTCATCCAGGCTCGCGGCCCGGGGCGTGCATCCCTGCCGGCCCGCATCCGGCTGGCGGACCTCAAGGACTTCCCCCTCATCCTGCCCAGCGGCTCGCATGGCTTGCGCAGCACCCTGGACGCGGCGCTCTCGACCAGCCGGCTGCGCCGCCTGCTGCCGGTGGAGATCGATTCGCTGGCCATGCTGATGGAGGCCGTGCGCGCCGGACTGGGCTGCACCATCCAGCCGCGCGCCGCCCTGGCGCGCTTCGCGGATGCCGACGAGGCCTTCGAGGTCGCCGAGATCACCGACGGGCGGCTGCGGCGCCTGAACTCGCTGTGCAGCGTGTCCGACGAGGAGCTCTCGCCGGCGGCGCGCGCGGTGCGGGTGGCGCTGGCGGACTGCGCGCGGGAGCTGGTCCGCACGGGGCGCTGGGTAGGTGCCCGGGCCAGCCATCACGCAAACTGATACCTGTCTCAGCGGTAGCGTCTGGCCGGCCGCCGCGATGCGGTCTACAGTGCCACGCGATGCATGATGTCCTGGTCATTGGCGGCGGCAATGCCGCCCTGTGCGCAGCCCTGACGGCCCGCGAGGCGGGCGCCCGCGTGCTGCTGCTGGAAGCTTCGCCGCGCGAGTGGCGGGGCGGCAATTCGCAGCACACCCGCAACCTGCGCTGCATGCACGATGCCCCGCAGGACGTGCTGGTCGACGCCTACCCCGAGGAAGAGTTCTGGCAGGACCTGCTAAAGGTCACGGGCGGCAACACCGACGAGCGGCTCGCCCGGCTGGTGATCCGGGCCTCCTCCACCTGCCGCGACTGGATGCGCAGGCACGGCGTGCGCTTCCAGCCTTCGCTGGCGGGGACGCTGCACCTGTCGCGCACCAACGCGTTCTTCATGGGCGGCGGCAAGGCGCTGGTCAACGCCTACTACCGCAGCGCCGAGAACCTGGGCGTGGACATCCGGTACGACTCGCCGGTGGACCGGCTGGAGATTCAGGACGGCCGCTTCGTCGCCGCCTGCGTCGGGCGCGAGCGCATCGAGGCCAGGGCCTGCGTGCTCGCCGCCGGCGGCTTCGAGTCGAACCGGGAGTGGCTGCGCGAAGCCTGGGGGCAGAACGAGCGCGGCGAATGGCCGGCCGACAACTTCATCATCCGGGGCACCCGCTTCAACCAGGGCGTGCTGCTCAAGCACATGACGGCGCAGGGCGCCGACATCATCGGCGACCCGACCCAGGCCCATTGCGTGGCCATCGACGCCCGCGCCCCGCTGTACGACGGTGGCATCGTGACGCGCGTGGACGCGGTGTCGCTGGGCGTGATGGTGAATCGCGACGCGGTGCGCTTCTACGACGAGGGCGAGGACTTCTGGCCCAAGCGCTACGCCATCTGGGGACGGCTGGTGGCCCTGCAGCCGGGGCAGATCGGCTACTGCATCATCGACAGCAAGGCCGTCGGCCGCTTCATGCCGCCGGTCTTCCCCGGCGTGAAGGCCGGCACCCTGCCGGAACTGGCACGCAAGCTGGAGCTGGACGAGGCGACCTTCATGCGAACCCTGAACGACTACAACGCCGCCTGCCGCGTGGGCAGCTTCGACCACACCGTGCTGGACGACTGCCACACCGAGGGGCTCACGCCGCCCAAGACCCACTGGGCGCGCCCGATCGACCAGGCGCCCTTCTACGGTTATGCCCTGCGCCCGGGCGTCACCTTCACCTACCTGGGCCTCAAGACCGACGCGCGGGCGCGGGTGCATTTCGGCGGCGAGCCCAGCGACAACCTGTTCGTGGCCGGCGAGATGATGGCGGGCAACGTGCTGGGCAGGGGCTACACGGCCGGGGTGGGAATGAGCATAGGCACGGCCTTCGGCCGCATCGCCGGCACCCAAGCGGCGCGGGCCGCGCTGAAGGAGGACGCGCATGCAATCGCTTGACGCCCTGACGCGGCAGGCCGTCGCGCTGGCCAACGGCGCCGCGGCGACCGCGGAAGTCTCGCGCCAGATGCAGATCTGCAATGCCTGCCGCTACTGCGAGACCTTCTGCGCCGTCTTCCCCGCCATGACGCGCCGGCTGGAATTCGGCGCCGGCGACGCGCACTACCTGGCCAACCTCTGCCACAACTGCGGCGCCTGCCTGCACGCCTGCCAGTACGCGCCGCCCCACGAGTTCGCCGTCAACGTGCCGCGGGCCATGGCCCAGGTGCGCCAGGAGACCTACACCGAGTACGCATGGCCCCGGGCGTTCGGAGCCCTGTACCGCCGCAACGGCGTCACGGTGGCCCTGGCGACTGCGGCCGGCCTGGCGCTGTTCCTGGTGCTCGCGCTGGCGATGCGGGGCACCTTGCTGCACGAACCGCTGGCCGGCAATTTCTACGCCGTCTTCCCGCACTCGCTGATGGCCTGGATGTTCGGCGCGGCCTTCGGCTGGGCGGTGCTGGCGCTGGCGATAGGTGGCGTGCGGTTCTGGCGCGGCCAGTCGCCCGGCCCGGTCACGCCGGCCGCCGCCGGCGAGGCGACACGGCATGCGCTGGCCCTCACTTACCTGGACGGCGGCCATGGCGATGGCTGCAACGAGTCGGACGACCGGTTCACGCTGCTGCGCCGGCGCTTCCACCACCTGACCTTCTACGGCTTCATGCTGTGCTTCGCCTCGACCTGCGTGGCCACGCTGTACCACTACGCCCTGGGCCTGCCCGCGCCCTACGCGCTCACCAGCCTGCCGGTCGTGCTCGGCACGGTGGGCGGGCTGGGCCTGCTGGCCGGACCCGCGGGCCTGCTGTGGCTGAACATGCGCCGCCATCCGCTGCAGGGCGACCCGCGCCAGCGCCCCATGGACCGGGCCTTCATCGTGCTGCTGTTCGCCACCAGCCTCACCGGCCTGGCGCTGCTGGCGCTGCGCGACACCGGCGTGATGGCCCTGCTGCTCGCGGTGCACCTGGGCACCGTGATGGCGCTGTTCCTCACCCTGCCCTACGGCAAGTTCGCCCATGCGGTCTACCGCGTGGCGGCGCTGCTGAAATGGGCCATCGAGCGGCGGCAGCCGAACCGGCTGCAGCTGGGCGCCGACTAAGAACACAGGAGAAGTCAGATGAGCGAAGGTGTGCTGCAGTTTCCCTCGATGAAAAGCCGGTGCTCCCCCGAGGAGTGGCAGGCCCGCGTCGACCTGGCCGCGTGCTACCGCCTGGTGGACCTCTACGGCATGTCCGACATGATGGCCAACCACATCTCGGTGCGGGTGCCGGGCGAGGAAAGCTTCCTCATCAACCCCTACGGGATGATGTACGAGGAGATCACCGCCTCCTGCCTGATCAAGGTGGACCTGGCGGGCAACATCCTTGCCAAGCCCGACTTCGGCGCGCTCAACTACGGCATCAACAAGGCCGGCTACGTGATCCACAGCGCCATCCACGAGGCGCGGCCGGAGGTGGGCTGCGTCATCCACACGCACAGCTGGGCCTCCATGGCGGTGTCGGCGCTGGACTGCGGCCTGCTGCCGATCACGCAGACCGCCATGCGCTTCCTCAAGATCGGCTACCACGAGTACGAGGGCGTGGTGCTGGACGAGGCCGAGAAGGAATCGCTGGTGCGCGACCTGGGCCAGGGCGAAGCGCTGATCCTGCGCAACCACGGTGCCCTGGTGGTCGGGCGCACGACCGGGGAGGCCTTCAACTGGACGCACCGGCTGGAGCTGTCCTGCCGCTCGCAGATCGGCGCCATGTCCTGCAACACCAAGCTGCGGCCGGTGCCCCAGCACGTGCTGGAGGAGACCTGGAACAACTACCAGCCCGGCACGCGCCGGCCCTATGGCCTGATGGAGTGGCCGGCGCTGCTGCGCAAGCTCGACCGGTTGGACCCGAGCTACAAGACCTGACCCGAGACGACACACCAACGACAAGGAGACAAGCATGGAACCCGACTTCATCCGCAGGAGGACGGTGCTGGCCGGCGCGGCGGCACTGGCCGCCCCGGCCGCCTGGGCACAGGCCGCCGACTATCCCTCGCGCCCCGTCCGCGTGATCGTCGCCTTCACCGCCGGCGGCACCACCGACATCCTGGCCCGGGCCGTGAGCCAGAAGCTGTCCGAGCGGCTCAGGCAGCCTTACGTCATCGACAACAAGCCGGGCGCCGGCGGCAACATCGGCACGGAGATGGCCGCCCGCGCCACGCCCGACGGCTACACGCTGATCGTGAACTCGGTGGGGCCGATCGCGGTCAACCCCACGCTCTACACCAAGCTCAACATCGACCCGCTGACCGACCTGGTGCCGGTGGTGCAGATCGCGGACGTGCCCAACGTGCTGGTGGTCCACCCTGCGGTGCCGGCGCGCACCCTGGAGGAGCTCGTCGCCTATGCCAAGGCCCACCCCGGGCAGGCGAACTATGGCTCGACCGGCATCGGCACCTCCTCTCACCTGTCGGGCTACATGCTGGGCAAGCGCGCCGGCATCACGACCACGCACGTGCCCTATAAGGGCGCGGACGCGCTCAAGGACCTGCTGGCCGGCCGGCTGCAGTTCATGTTCGCCACCATCCCCTCGGTGATCCAGCATATCCACGCGGGCGGCCTGCGGGCCCTGGCTGTCACCAGCGTCAAGCGCTCGCGCTCGATGCCGGACGTGCCGACCGTCGCCGAGAAGGGCTTCCCCGGCTTCGAGGCCGGCTCCTGGTTCGGCTTCTTCGCGCCCAAGGGAACGTCCGAGGCGGTGATCGCCACCTTGAACAAGGCGGTGAACGAGGCCTTGCCGTCGCTCGAGGCGCAGATGGTGCGCGAGGGCGCCGACCCGGTGGGCGGCTCGCCGGAGCAGTTCAAGCAGTTCGTGATGAAGGAATACGAGAAGTGGCGGGTGGTGGTGCGCGAGTCCGGCGCCACGGCGAGTTGAACCCGCCGGACGGGCCGCTGCGCCTTTTGATGTCGGCGGAGGCGGCGGGCAAGCTGAGCCCGGACATCGCCCGTGTGCTCGGCGGCCGCGCGCACGTCACGCTGTCGCCCGACCACCCCGATGCCGCGCTGGCGCAGGCGGCCTTCGTCTCGCGCGACGTGACGGGCCTGTCGACCAAGCACCGGGTCTTGCCACCGACGCAGCGGATGTACGACGCGCTGCGTGCCGCAGCGGGGCTGCGGTGGGTCCACATCCACTCGGCCGGCGCCGACCGGCCCGTGTTCGTGGAGCTGCGCGAGCGCGGCGTTCAGGTCACGACCTCCTCGGGCGCCAACGCGCCGGTGGTCGCGCAGACCGCGGTGCTGGGCCTGCTGATGCTGGCCCGGCACTGGCCGCGGCTGCTGGCCGCCCAGCGCGAGCGCCGCTGGGCGCCGCTGATCGAGAGCGGCCTGCCGCGCGACCTGCAGGGCCAGACGGCGATCGTGGTCGGCTGGGGGCCCGTGGGCCGCGAGATCGGGCGCCTGCTGCGCGCGCTGGGGCTGCGGGTGGTGGCGGTGCGCCGGGAAGCGGGCAGCAGTGCGGACGAAGATGTGCGCTTCGTCGGGGTGGGCCAGTGGCGCGAACTGCTGCCCCAGGCCGACTGGCTGGTGCTGGCCTGCCCGCTCACGCCGCAGACGCGCGGCCTGGTCGGCGCCGCCGAGCTGGCCCTGCTGCCGCCGCACGGCGGGATCGTCAACGTGGCGCGCGGCGAGGTGGTGGACGAGCCGGCACTGATCGCCGCGCTGCAGGCCCAAAGGCTGGCCGGCGCCTACCTCGACGTGTTCGCGACGGAGCCGCTGTCGCCGGATTCGCCGCTGTGGGATTTGCCGAACGTGATCGTCACGCCCCACAGCGCCGGGTTCTCGGACGGCAACGAGGCGCGGGTGGCGCGCATGTTCCTGGACAACCTGGGGCGCTGGCACCGGGGGGAGGCGCTGGCGAATCGGGTGGGCGGCTAGGAGTTTGCGGTGTACCTGCTTGGTGTACCAAGCCCGCAGGTAGACGCAGCGCGCCCATAAGCAAAAAGCCCCTGACCTGTTACAGATCAAGGGCTTGGCGTTCTGGCGGCTGGGGCAGCTTCCAAAAAACCCGAGCTCCGCGTGTTTCAGCACGAGGAGGGCCTGCTCGGGCAACCCCTCTCGTGCCCGTGCCACGGCTTCCACGGCCACGGACGCCGGCGGGGCCCTCGCCGGGTCGATCGCGCGCAAGGTCGTGAGTGCGGGGTGCTTGGAGTGCAGGCGATGAAAGAGGGCCTGCGCCTTCACCGGGTCCTTGTGGGTGCCGGCTTCGAGGTGGACAGACCGTGATGCATCTCCAGCACGTCCTGCGCGGCAGCCGCGTCTTGCGGCGACAGCGCTTCGGGAAGTTTCGCGCTCAGGATGCCGCTATATTGCTTCTTCAGAAGCATGGCGAGCAATCGCGCGCGGAATCGCTCGACGCCCCGGCCCGGCGCCGGTCCGGTGGAGACGGATTCTTCAAACGCCATGAAGCGTTCCGCCGCCTGTGTCAGCCCCGCCCCGAGCAGTTGCTGAATCGTGCGCTGAAGCTCGGTGATGGTCGAGTATGGCCCGCGTCCTGCGGAACGAGCTGCTCCACGCGGCGTTCGACTCGTCGGAGGTCACACGCTCACGCCAGCGGACCGCGCCAACTCCACCAACTGCGGCCGCGCGCTCAACATCGCTTCCAGCGAAACGAAGGCATTGACGTAGTGGCCGCGAAAGCCCTTGCTTTCGAGACGGGCGAAGAGCCGCCCGAAGTCGAGGTCGCCGTCTCCGATCATCAGGTGCTCTTCCTTCCCGTTCCGCAGGCAGTCTGCCAGGCGGACCTCGAACACACGTTCCAACGGCATGTGGTCAAGGAAGCCATCGATGCCTTCGGGCACCAGGTGGGCGTGGTTCGCGGTGAACGACAGCGCGAGGGCGGGGGAGTCGATCTCCTCGAAATAGTATTGCCACTCTTCGAGGGTGTGCGCGAGGTAGTGCACCTCGGCGTCCGCCGGCTCCTTGTTCATGTTCTCCAGCAGCAGCAACGCGCCTTTCTTGTGCGCGTAGTCGGCCATGCGCGCCAGCCGTTCGCGCCCGACCTCCATGCGGCGGGCCTTGTCGGAACTGAAGTGGTAGCCGGCGTGCACGACGATGTGCTGCGCGCCGAGCTTGGGGGCGATGTCGATGTAGGCCCGCAGGTAGTTGTCCATGGCCTCGTCCAGGAAGGGCGAGTACTCGGCCACGTTGACGGCAGACAAAGTATGCAAGCCGAACTTCACGCCCAGCCGTTCGGCCAAGGCACGCACCGCCGCGATGCGGACATCGTCAAAGGCATTGACCTTGTTCGCCCCGGTGTCGAGCTGCACGTCGATGTACTTCAGCCCGCTGGCCGCCGCCACCTTCAGCGCTTCCTCCAATGGACGGCGCCCGCCCATATCCACGCCGATCCGATCGATCAATGACATTCCATCTCCTGCATTGGTGAGAGTCGCTCCGGGTCCGCAGCGGGGCTAGTCGAACTTGAGGTTCTGCGCCGCGATGATCCGCTTCCACTTGGCGAAGTCCTCGTTGACCAGCTTCAAGGTGCTCTGGGGATCGCTGGCCGGGGCGCTGCTTCCCTGCGACGCGAGCTTGGCGCGCACGCCAGGCGTGTTCAGCGCCGTCCTCAGGGCCTCGCTGTACCGTTCGCTGATCGGTGCCGGCAGTCCCCTGGGAGCAGCCAGCACGAACCAGCCTTGCGCGTCGAAACCGGCAACGCCTTGCTGCGCGATCGGCTTGACGCCCGGGTACACCGGGACTTCCTCGGGCGAAGTCACTCCGATCGCCCGCAGCTTGCCGGCCTGCGTCATGGACACGGCGGCCGTGATGGACGCGAAGGCGACATCCACCGATCCGCCCGCGACATCGTTCAGCGCTTGCACGGCTCCCCTGTACGGGATGTGCGTGATGAAAGTCTGCGTCGCGGACTTGAAGTACTCGGTCGCCATGTTGTGGATGGAACCCAGGCCCGACGACGCGTAAGTCAGGCGACCCGGCCGTGACTTGGCGTGCGCGATCAGTTCCTGGATGTTCTTTGCCGGGAAATCCGGCCGCACGACCACCACCAAAGGGCCCTTGGTCACGATGCCGATGAATTGGAAGCTCGTGCGCGGGTCGTAGGGCGTGCGGCGGGTGTTGGGAACCACGGTCAGCGGCCCACTGTCGAGCAATCCCATCGTCAGCCCGTCGGCTGCGGCTGAAGCGACGGCTTCGGCGCCAATGGCGCCCGCCGCGCCTGGCTTGTGATCCAACACCATGGGTTGTCCCAAGTTGCGCTCCATCAACGCCGCCAGCTCCCGCGCGACGAAATCGGCTGCGCCGCCCGGAGGCGCACCGAGGACCAGTCGAACCGGTCGCGGCGGGCTCCAGCCTTGGGCTCTTGCCAGCGGCACGGCGCCGGCGGCCAGAAGCAGTCCCGCTTTGATCAGTGAGCGTCTTGGAATCGCCATGTCATCTCCTCGATCGGGTCATGAGCTTCAACATGACTGGCTTGCGAATGCCAATGCTCGAGGGTGACAAAGCAATCGTCTTGACGACTAGCGCCATTTTTTTGACACTGAACGACATGCCTCATACAGTGCGCGCCGCGGGTCTGCGGGGATTTGTCGAGCTGGCCCGTCGCCTGGGAGGCGACGGGGGCGCCTTGCTCGCCGCACATGGCCTGCCGGAGGACCTGAGCGACGAGGAGATGCTGCTCCCGGCCCGGCAGATCGGCCGGTTGCTGGAGGCCAGCGCCAAGTCCCTGCGGTGCCCCGATTTCGGACTTCGGCTCGCGCAGTTGCAGGACATCCGGATCCTCGGGCCCATTGCCATCGCGATCGAGAACGCGCGAACGGTCAAGGAAGCCCTGGATGTCGTTTCCAAGTACATGTTCGTGCACCACGACGGGATGTCGATTTCCACGGTGCCGCACAGGGACGGTCCCGGCCGCATCGAACTCTGTTATGGATTTCGCGCAGGGCCCCAGGCAGCCGCGAGGCAGGCCATCGACCTGGTGCTGGGGGGCGGCCACCGCATCCTGGGCTTGCTGGGCGGCGAGAACTACCTCCTGCACGAGGTTCATCTGCCCTACGCCCCCATCGCACCGCCAGCGTCCTACCAACGCAGTTTCGGAGTGCCCGTCCTGTTCCGGCAGAACAAGGCAGCGCTGGTCGTCTCCGGCGCGCTGTTGAATGCACCATTGCCCCACGCCAACGAGTCGCTGCGTGGCATGGCGACCGACTATCTCCAGAAGCACTTCGGCGCCGGCCGGGACGGCCTGATTGCCCGCGTGCGCCTGGCTATCGTCTCGGGCCTCGAGAACTCGGATGCCAGCCTGGCCAAGGTGGCCAGCCTGCTGGCATTGCAGCCGCGGACGTTGCAGCGTCGCCTGGCAGACGCTGGTGAGTCATTCGAAGCGATGCGCGACGACGCGATGCGCGAGGCCGCGTGGACGTACTTGCGCAGTTCGGACATGGCCCTTTCCGACATTGCGGCACGCCTGGGGTTGTCCCAGCAGTCGGCCCTGGCGCGATCCTGCAAGCGCTGGTTCGGCGATACGCCGCTGGCAGTTCGGCGCGGGGCCTTACAGGCCGAGTCGCCCGCCCTCAGCGGCTCACGCGCACGGGGTTAGCCCGCGCTCGCGATGGCATGCGGCCCAGGGGCTGTGTCGCCGTCCGTCAAATCTTTGTCGCTGGCAGTCAAGCATCGAACCATCCGATCCGCGAGCATTGGGCCTTCGAGCGAATCTACGCGCATCCACGCTAAAGGAAACCACTGTCATGGCCTCCGAGATCGACATGAGCCGACTCGACATCACCCAGCAGAACGTTGCCGTCGAGAAGGCCCTGGCCGCCACCACGAACCCTCGGCACCGGTACCTGCTGAAGTCGTACCTGCGTCACCGCTACCTCGAGTCGGCCGGCCGATGGCAGGAGATCCTCGACCCCGCGCTCACGGTGGACCATCCTGTCTACCGGTTCAACCTTGCCGGCAAGAGCGCGTTCACGCTGCGGGGCAAGGAGCAGGTGGGTGCGCTGTACGGGCACTGGACCGCCACGAACCAGTGCATCTTCTATGTCGAGGATGAGGACGTGGCGGTAGGTGACCACATGGTGATCGGCCGCGGCATCGGCTATCACCAAGTGCTGGGGTCCGAGCTCGCCGCCGAAGGCCTGAAGGTCGACCCGCAGGCCATGTACCTCAAGAAGTCGCAGATCATGATGCTGTGGCCCTACGACGACCGCTGCCGGTTGCTGGGCGAGGACGTCTGGGAGTTCGACACGGAGAAGGCCGGGCTGTTCAAGCTGGACCCGGCCGACGTGCTGACGGCGCAGCAGAGCCGGCAATTGCTGGACCCGTACATCAAGCCACTGGAGCTTTTCGACGAAAGCCTCCTTCCGCGATGAAGGCGGTCGTCTCGCAACATGCCCGCCTGAGCGTCGTCGACCTGTCCGAGCCCGTGCCCGGCGAAGGGCAGCTCGTGCTGGACGTCACCCGCTGCGGCATCTGTGGCTCGGACTTGCACGCCCGCCATGACGCGGACGCGCAGGCCGACGTGCTGGCCCAGGCTGGCTACGGCGGCTTCGCCCGCTCGCATGAGAAAGTGGTCTACGGCCACGAGTTTTGCGGCACCGTGGTCGAACATGGACCTGGCACATCCAGGAAGCTTCGCACGGGCGCTTCTGTGGTGGCGCTGCCGCTCGTGCGCATGGCAGACGGCATGCATGCCATCGGCCTTTCCGCATCGGCGCCGGGCGCTTACGCCGAACGGGTGCTGGTCGAGGAGGCGTTCACGATCCCCGTGCCCAACGGGCTCGCGCCGGAAGTCGCGGTCCTCACGGAGCCGATGGCGATCGGGCTCCATGCCGTCAGGCGGTCGGAGATCACCCGCAAGGATGCCGCGGTGGTGATCGGCTGCGGTCCGGTCGGACTGGCGATCATCTGCCTCCTTAGGGCCTTCGGCGTCGAGACCATCGTCGCGAGCGACTATTCGCCGGGCCGTCGTGCACTGGCCCAGGCCTGCGGCGCCGCGGTGACGGTGGATCCTGCGGCCGGGTCACCCTACGAATCCCTTGCCGGCCGGGGCTACATGAACTCGATCTCCGATCAGGCCGCCGAGGGCCTGACGGGGATGATGGCGTTGCGCGCGCTGCCGGTTCCTTGGCACGTGGCCCTGCGGGTACTGGACAAGGTGGGGGCGAGGGCGCCGAAGCGGCCGATCGTGTTCGAGTGCGTGGGCGTGCCCGGCGTCATCGACGACATCATCAGCAAGGTGCCGCTCAGCACTCGCATCGTGGTGGCTGGTGTTTGCATGAAGCCAGACCAGTTTCGGCCCGTCATGGCGATCAACAAGGAGATCGAACTGCGGTTCGTCATGGGCTACGACCCGCTGGAGTTTCGCGACACCCTGCGGATGCTCGCCGAAGGCCGGATTGACGCCTCCCCCCTCGTCACCGGCGTCATCGGGCTCGAAGGCGTGTCAGGCGCCTTCGACCTGCTCGGGTCGCCCGACGCCCACGCCAAGGTCATCATCGATCCGCGCAGCAGCGCGACGCTGTGAAGTCACGGCCCAGCAAGTGCCGAACCGAAGGACGCGCTCGGCCTTCCCACCAGGAGATGACATGAACAACGAGACCGCGGGCCAGCTTCCTCTGAACCGACTGCTTAATCGGGTCGCGCTGCGCTACCTGCCATTCCTGTTGGTGTGCTTCATCGTGTCGATCATCGACAGGGTGAACGTCGGATTCGCGAAGATGCAGATGCAGCAGGCGCTGGAGTTTTCCGACGTGGTCTTCGGGCTCGGTGCAGGCATCTTCTTCATCGGCTACTTCCTGTTTGAAGTACCGTCGAACATGATCCTGGCCCGAGTCGGGGCGCGGCGATGGATCGCGAGGATCCTGATGATCTGGGGCCCCATCGCCGCCGCCACTGCATTCGTCGAAACGCCGACCCAGTTCTACGTCCTGCGTTTCCTCCTGGGCGTCGGCGAGGCCGGCTTGTTCCCCGGCGTCGTTCTGCTGCTCACCTACTGGTTCCCCGTTGCGCGGAGAACCCGATACATGGCGCTTTTCATGCTGGCGATCCCCATCTCGGGCATCATCATCGGCCCGCTCTCGGCGGTCATCGTGGTCGGCCTGGGAGGCGCGGCCGGGTTGGCCGGATGGCAGTGGCTCTTCATCGTGCAAGGACTGCCCGCCCTGGGCTTTGGCTTCATTGCCCTGCTGATCCTGGACGACAAGCCTGCGGTCGCGAAGTGGCTCACGGACTCGGAGCGCGCGCTCCTGCAGGGCGCCGTGGGCGAGGTCAGGCGGCCGCCTCCGTGGCGCGAGGAACTGCGCATCGCACTCAAGGAGCCAGGCATCTGGGCCCCGACGCTCTGCTCGTTCTTCCTGATCGCCACGGCCGTGTCCGTCGGCATCTGGGGACCGCAATTCATGCAAGACCTTCTTCGGACAGACCTGCGCGGGATCGGCGCCACCTATGCCGGCATCTCGCTTGCCGCCACCATCGGCATGGTTGCCATCGCAGCGATGGTGGACGCGACCGGACAGCGAGAGAGAGCGTTGCTCATCCTGCTGGCCACCGGTGCAGCCGCGTTCCTGCTCGCAGCCTTCACCACCACCCGCCCCTTGATTGCCGTGCTGGCCATCGGCGTCGGAGCGGTCTGCTACCAGGCGAGTTTCCCGGTCTTCTGGGGCTGCGTTACGCCCAGGCTGGGTGCGGCAGGCGCAGCTGCTGCGATCGCCCTCATTAACTCGGTGGGCAACCTTGGCGGCGCACTCGGCCCGTCCATCATGGGCCCGGTCAAGCAGAACTTTGGCTTGGGCCCGTCCATTGCCGTGTTCGGCGGATTCCTGCTGCTGTCGATGCTCTTCGTGCTCCCCATGCTGCGCGGTGCTTCAGCCAGCGAGACAGTCGGATAGGCGCCAAGGCTGAGTTTTACTTCCTCGGGGCCGGTCCGATAGCGGAAGGCCCATGCCTTTGCCAGTAGGCCTCACGCGAAGGTAGAGGCCCTCGCCGTCGGCCAGCAGGTATTCCTTGTGGCGCGGCTTTGCGGACTTGATCTTCAGATCGTTAAGACGTCCCATTGTGGTACCCAGAAAAATGACTGTTGATGGAACACAGTCTGAGTACCTGCGTGGGTACACGCAAATGCGGGATTTGGTGGGATTTGACGAGACCGCCTGAGCCGCCTTTTCAGGCTAGGTCCTTGATTTTCAAGGACCTTGAGCTTCAGTGGAACCGCTTGAGCAGGAAAGATGGTGGCCTGGGGCGGAATCGAACCACCGACACGCGCCAGACCCCCGCCAACCCTCTGTTCTCAAAGGGAAATTCCCTCTTGGTTCGCGGTCCAGCGTACCAATGTTGCGTACCTGCGCTCAGATGCCTGCCACGGATCGAAGGCGCTGAACCACGATTTGCACTCTCGCTTGGCTGGCGAGGTCTGCTTGGAAGTGGCCCGGTAGCTGCTCCAAGAACATTGGGTCAGCTAGCAGGCTCTCCACTTCGTCCTCGATGAAGCCTCTGACGAGTTGGTCGGACGCTTTCACTTCCGCAACGAGCTCGACTCGCCCGTCAATCACGTTGATGATGTCTTCCATGTCGTGGTGAAGGTAGTCCCCTTTGCCTCTGCTGCCGAACGATTCCAACTTGGTTGCGATGAACAGCGGGGCCGAGATGACGCGAATTTCCTGCTTCGTACTGAGAGTCACCGTGTTGGCCTGATGAATGACTTGCTCGTACCAGATGTTCGTGGAGTGCCCGAAGATGTCCTTGCTCGGTATGACATCGACGATGAGTTTGCCCTTTGCCCATCGGCAGATGTGGTCAGCGTCGGCGCACTCAGCGAATCCACGCTCCTTGAGTTTCGGGTGAAGCCCCGCGTAGTAGTCCCCTATCGATGCCACTTGCGCGACGAGGTCAACGTCTATCGTTTGGCGAACAGGAGGACGCGCTGCATCCGTGATCAGAAGCCCGACGGAACAGCCGCCGATCAGAACGAGCTCGGCGCACAACGGGCCGAGTGCTGCTGCGACCAATTCGACGGCTGCTAGGTTAGGGTCGTCCATTGCTCTCATCCAAACCTAAGTTCCAGTTCTCTTAGCGCGATCTCCCGCTCACGCGCAGCGCCAACACGCAACGCGTCAAGCAACGAGAGCGCGTCGTACAGGGGGTTGTCCTGTTCGATGGCGCTCAGCACGGCCGAATGAAGAGGCGGCACTGAGACACCCCAGTGCGTGCCCATTGGCGAGGGCCAAACAGGGGGCACCTCCACCTTCTCAAAGTGGCTGGCGAGCACTGGGGCGCCTATTGCCGTGGGCACGCCGCGCGTAGAGCTGCCAAGTTGGGCGGGGAAGGCGTATTTGGCTCCATGGATCACGAACTCCTTGACGGCAGGTCGCAGTGGCCGGATCGACCCGGAGGCTCTGCTTACGAGCTTTGCGAGTTCAGCTCTCTGTATGCACCCGTGAACGACAGAGAGCGGCATGCTCAATTCTCTCGATAGCTCAACCAAGAGGTAGTCGCGGGTGGGGTTCACTGCGAGCTTTAGTGCGACGAGCAGGTCCTGCGGTTTCAGGGTGGTTTGCCTGATAGTAATCATTAAGCACCAATATTAATGTGGAAACGGTTTCTCGTTTCATGAATGCCGAAAACAGTGTAATTCTGGCCGATTCTGCATTTGTTTCTTGTTTCATGAAACATGAAATGCGCTGTGATTTTTCAATATTTTTCTTAAAAATCAATGGTCTGCTGTCTCCACGGCAAAATTTCGTTTCAGAGAGACGTTAGACGTATAACGCATTCGCCTTGTCGGAGCGTATAACAACCCTTATGCTCCAAGGATTGCCGCTCAGGAGGCCCTTATGGCAGTTGAACAACCCCGCAAGAAAAGTCCACGCGCTCCTTCAATTGCCCTTGATGAGGCGCTTGATAGAGCCTTCCGGGTCTACGAGAAAGAGCGACTGCACCCAGCCCCGTCGGATGTCGTAGCCCAGCACATGGGATACAAGAATGCGAACAACGGGAACGCGCTGTCAGCACTCGCTTCGCTGAGGTACTACGGGCTGCTTGACCGGCCGAAGGAGGGCCTCTTCGCGGTTACGAAGGAGGTTGAAGCGTACAGATTCGCCCCCAACGAAGAGCTAAAACGCTCATTCTTGGTGCGATTTCTGGCCACCCCACCTCTTTTTGCCGAGCTACTCGATCGCTATCAGAGCGGACTTCCCTCGGATGGGAACATGCGTTATGAGCTCATTCAGCGCGGATTCCTGCCAGGGAGCGCGGAGAGCGTCGTTGGTGTCTTCAAGAGATCGGTCGCCTTTGCGGGCGTGTTTGACGCGCCCGCTGACGCCGCGCCTGCGCCTGTCGAGGACGAACCCGCAGAGGTCATCAGCGCCGGAACGCCTCCGATAGCCCCTCCTTCGCCAGTGACCCAAGCCGCGCCTAGCTCTCTGCCGCTGCATGTGCCCGCGGAGGATGCCGGTCACGATCGCATTCCGGTGCGCTTGACTGGCGGCAGGCGTGCGTGGCTAGTCATCCCTTCTGTTCTCTACGAGGCAGACAAGCAGCGGATGAAGGCTCAAATTGACCTAATCCTCACGCAAGAGGACGAGCTTTAGGCAGCGCGAAACCGACGGATTGGGCGCGTGCCCGAGCAAAGAGGGCCTCGCACTTGAGCCACTCCTCAGCGTGCAGGCGCGTGGCTTCGGCCGGATCACGGGTGCCAAGAGACTTCTTGTACTCGTACCCGAGGGCGGGCCGTAGCTCCCGAGGCACCCTGCGTCGGGTGTAGTAGACCCCCGACATGGGGTGCTGGAACCAGCGGATAAACGAAGTACGCCTTGAAGCAAAAAGCCCCTGATCCATTACAGATCAAGGGCTTGGCGTTCTGGTGGCCTGGGGCGGAATCGAACCACCGACACGCGGATTTTCAATCCGCTGCTCTACCAACTGAGCTACCGGGCCGTGAGCCGGAAATTATATCAGCCGGCAGCGGCAGCGCGCTTGCCCCGCGACAGGTCCACGCCCAGCTGCTTGAGCTTGCGGTACAGGTGGGTGCGCTCCAGCCCGGTCTTCTCGGCCACGCGGGTCATGGAGCCGCCTTCCTTGGCCAGGTGGAACTCGAAGTACGACTTCTCGAACTCGTCGCGCGCCTCGCGCAGCGGCTTGTCGAGCTCGAACAGCTGGCGCGCCTGCGGCCCCATCTCCACCACCGGCGGCAGGGTCTGGCCCCCCATCATCGCGGCCTCGACGGTGAGCTCGGCCGCCGGCGCCGCGGCGGCGACGGCCATGGACGTGGTGCCCACCGGACCCGGCTTGCGCAAGCCCACGGGCGCCGGCGGGGTGCGCGACAGGCCCTGCTCCACCGCCTTGAGCAGCTTCTGCATGGTGATGGGCTTTTCGAGGAAGGACTGCGCGCCGATCTTGGTGGCCTCGACGGCCGTCTCGATGGTGGCGTGGCCGCTCATCATGATGACCGGCATGGACAGCAGCCCGGTGGTGGACCACTCCTTGAGCAGCGTCACGCCGTCGGTGTCGGGCATCCAGATGTCCAGCAGCACCAGGTCGGGCCGTAGGCGCTGGCGCACGGCGCGGGCCTGGGCCGCGTTCTCGGCCAGCTCGACGTGGTGGCCCTCGTCGTTGAGGATTTCGGACAGCAGGTCCCGAATGCCCAGTTCATCGTCGACCACCAAGATGTTTGCCATGTTTGACTGCGAGCTCCCGCGCGTGAAGCTTGTTGTTACGCCGCAACTGCAAATGATAACGACACTTGGGCCCCCGCAGGAACCCCGTCCAGCACGCGGTTCTTCAGATCGATGCGCGCGCCGTGCTCGTCCGCGATCTTCTTCACGACCGCCAGGCCCAGCCCCGTGCCCTTGGACTTGGTCGTGACATAGGGCTCGAAGGCCCGCTTGAGGATGTTCTCCGGGAAGCCCGGCCCCGAATCCTGCACGATCAGGCGCACGCGCCGCGCCGCTTCGTTCCACTGCGTGCGGATGACGACTTCGCGCCGCGCGGCGCCCTCGGTCGCGTCCTGCGCGTTCTGCAGCAGGTTGTGGATCACCTGGCGCAGCTGCATGGCATCGCCCAGGACGCGCGGGGCCTGCGGGTCCAGCTGCATCTGCACCGGCACGTGGTGGGCCGCGCCGGATTCGCCGGCGGCGGCCTCGCGCCCGTACAGGTGCAGCACGTCGGCCACCAGCGCGTTCAGGTCCAGCGGCTTGAGTTCGGCCGCGGGCAGCCGGGCATAGTCGCGGAACTCGTTGACCAGCCGCTTCATCGCGTCGACCTGGTCGACGATGGTGTGCACCGCCTTGGCCAGCAGGGCGCGCTCGGGCTCGGCCACCTTGGACGACAGCTTCATCTCCAGCCGCTCGGCCGACAGCTGGATGGGCGTCAGCGGGTTCTTGATCTCGTGCGCCAGCCGGCGCGCCACCTCGCCCCAGGCCTGGGCGCGCTGGGCCGAGACGATCTCGGAGATGTCGTCGAACACCAGCAGGTGCGCCTGCCGGCCCGGCACGTCCGACGGCATCTCGGCGCCGCGCGCCACCAGGGTGATGGCGTTGCTGCTGGGGGTAGGCGAGCCGGGCTGCGGCGGGTTCAGCTCGAACGACTGCTGCCAGTGGTCCAGGCCGTGCTGCAGCCGCTCGTCCATGTACTCGTCGAAGCGCGCCATCACGGCCGCGCCGAAGGCCTCCAGCCCCTCGACCTCGGCCAGCGGCCGCCCCTGCTGGGCGGCCAGCGGCACGCGCAGGATGCGTGTCGCGCCTGGGTTGGCCGACTGGATGCGCCCCTGCGTGTCCAGCACGATGACGCCGGCGGTCAGGTTGTCCAGGATGGTCTGCAGGTGCAGCCGCGAGGCATTCACCTGGCCCATGCTCTTCTCGACGGCGCGGCGGGCGTCGGCCAGCTGCTGCGTCATGTCGGCGAAGGAGCGGGTCAGGCCTTCCAGCTCGTCGCGGCCCTGCAGCGCCGGCTTGGGCGAGAGGTCGCCCTCGGCCACCTCGCGCACGCCTTCGGCCAGCAGCAGCAGTGGCCGCGCCAGCGAGTTGCCCAGGATGACGGCCAGCAGGATGGCGCCGAACACCGCCAGGAACAGGCTGAGCGTGAGGGTGCCGATGTACATGCGGCGCAGGCCCTCGCGGCCCAGCGCGCGCTCCTGGTACTCGCGGTTGGCCTCCTGCACCGCCAGGGCGTTGGCCACCAGCGTGGGCGGCAGCACCTGGGTGGCCTGCAGCACCCGTGGCTCGCCCAGCAGCCCCAGGCCGGATGCCGACACCACCGCGATGGCCTTGATGCGGGCGTTGGGGGTGTTGGGCGTCGTCGTTTCGTCCAGCCCCTCGATCACGGCCAGGCTGCGCTGGCTGCGCACCGTGCGCAGCTGGTACGCGCTCGGCCGCTCGGGATTGAGCTGGAAGCGCGACTGGCCGGCGCTGGCGATGAGCTGGCCGGTGGCGCTCCACAGGATCACGTCGTTGGCCGACAGCTGCTCGCGCAGCCGCTCCAGCACCAGCGGCGCCGTGGCATTGGGCGTGTCCGCCAGCTGCGTGGCGGCGTTGCGCGTCTTGGCCGCGAAGTCGTTGGCCAGCACGTCCAGCGTCGAGCGGCCCAGGCTGAGGCCGGCGTCCAGCGCGCCCTCCACCTTGACGTCGAACCAGCTCTCGATGGAGCGCGAGACGAACTGGTAGGACACCACGTAGATCAGCAGGCCCGGCGCGAAGCCCACCAGGGTGAAGATGGCCGCCAGCTTGATCAGCAGCCGGCTGCCGAACTTGCCCTGGCGCAGGCGCGAGAGCAGCCGCACGAACACCCAGCCGATGACGCTGAGCAGCACGCCGGCCACCACCATGTTGATGACGAACAGCCGGCCGTAGTTGCGCTCGTACAGCTCGCGGTTGTTGGTGGACTGGGCCAGCAGGAACAGCACCACGATGGCGATGCCCACCATGGCGGCCACCCCCACCGCCAGCGCCCAGCGCACCGCGCGCGAGTTGCGCAGCAGGCCGCGCGGGCGCGCCGTGACCGAACCGGTGCTCATCGGCCGCCCCTGGCCGGCAGCTGCAGGCTGCGCGCCGCCGACAGGTTCCACTCGGGCTGGCCGGCGATGCCGATCTGGAACGGCCGCGGCAGCTGCGACACGTCCAGCCGGAAGCTGAAGTTGACGGTGTACGCCCGGTCGGGCTGGGCTTCGCCCGGTTCGGCGATCTTCCAGCCCGAGATGCGCTGCACCGCGGCCAGCGCCTCCTCGCGCGTGTCGAAGGTCTGGCCCAGCGCCAGGCCGGGGTTGCCGATCGGCCCGTTGGACGCCACCAGGCGCCAGCGCCGAGTCAGCGGCTGGTAGGACAGGCGCAGGTGCCGCTCGGCCGAGGCGATCTCCTGGTCGTACCAGTACCAGCGCTCGCGCAGCAGCACGGTGTCGGCGACGAAGAACAGCGGGATGCCCTTGGACAGGGCCTCATCGGCGGCCGGCGGCAGCTCCAGGCGCAGGCTGGCCGACAGCAGCAGCCCCTCTTCGGTGCGCGCCAGCTCGACCTGGTCGATCTCCAGGGGTTCGGCCCGCAACGCCGGCGGCCACCCCAGGCACAGGACGGCCAGGACGAGTTGGAGTACCCGCTCAGCCCAGGCGGCCGCCCGGCTGCCGTCTTTTCTCCAGCAGCGCGTAGAAAAACCCGTCATGGTCACCCGGAAGATTGTCCCGGAGGGGGTCCGGGTTTGCCCCGGTTTGGGGAATTAAATGCCCGGGCGCGGGCCGCAAAGCAGCGTCGGTGTTGTGCGCAACAAACGACTGGATTTGGGCTTCGCCCTCGGCGCGGAACACCGAGCAGGTGCAGTAGAGCAGCCGCCCGCCGGGCCGCAGCAGCGGCCACAGCGCGTCCAGCAGGCGCGCCTGCAGGGCGGCCAGGCGGGCGACGTCGGCTTCCCGGCGCAGCCAGCGCACGTCCGGGTGGCGCCGCACGATGCCCGAGGCGGTGCAGGGCGCATCCAGCAGGATGCCGTCGAAGGGCTGGCCGTCCCACCAGGCGGACGGCTCGGCCGCATCCGCCGCCACCACCTGCGCCGCCAGCCCCAGCCGGGCCAGGGTCTCGCGGATGCGTTCGCAGCGCGCCGGGTCCACGTCCAGCGCGATCAGTTCCGCCTCGTCGCCGGCCAGCTCCCGCAGATGGGCCGTCTTGCCACCCGGCGCGGCACAAGCGTCCAGCAAGCGCAGCGGCCGCATGCCATCGAGTTCGCGCAGCAGCAGCGGCGCGGCCAGCTGGGCCGCCGCGTCCTGCACCGAGACCTGGCCCTGGTCGAAGCCCGGGACCTCGTGCACCGGCCGCGGCCGGGTCAGCACCAGCCCGTGCTCGCCGACCGGCCGTGCCTCCACCTGCATCGCGGCCCAGGCCTGCAGCAGCAGCGCTGGCGTGGACTTCCTCGCGTTGACCCGCAGCGTCATCGGCGGCTGGGTATTGGCCGCCTGCAGGATGGCCTGCCAGTGGCGCGGATGGTCGTGACGAAGCCGCTCGATCCACCAGCGCGGGTGGTTCCAGTGCGCCACCGGCTCGCTGTCGGTCGCTGCCACCAGCGCCGGCTGCTCGCGCAGGAAGCGGCGCAGGCAGGCATTGATGAAGCCCGTCTGCCCCCGCGTGGCGGGATGGCGCTTGGCCGCCTCCACGGCCTGGTCCACCAGCGTGAAGGCCTCGTAGGGCGCATCCTCCGCCCGCCAGCACAGGGCCAGCGCGGTGCACAGCAGGGCATCGGCCGGCGGCGGCGGCGTGCGGGGGGCCAGGCGCCGGCGCAAGGCCTCGGCGCGGCCCAGCTGGCGCATGGTCTGGAAGGCCAGGGCCTGCACGCCGGCACGCAGCGCGGGCTCCACCGCGGCCAGGGCCGGGGTGGCCGAGGTGCCGGCACGCACCTGTTCGATCACGGAAGCGGTGGCCTGCAGCTGCCGCCACAGCGGCACCGCCGTGCCCGGGGTGTTCATAGGCCGCGCGCCGGCTTGAAACCGAACAGCCAGGCCAGCAGCAGCGCCGGGAACTGGCCGATGGCCGCGTTGTAGCGGGCCACGGCCTGGTTGAAGTGGTCGGCCGCGGCGGCGGACTGCGCCACCAGCTGGGCCCGGGTGGAGGTCAGCGTCTCGGGCAGGCTCGGGCCCGCCAGGTCGTGCGCGTCGTCGCGCTCGGCCCGTTCCCAGGCCGTGGCCAGCACGTCGCCGGCCGCCACCAGGGCGGCGATGCGGTCGGGATCCAGCGGGCGCTGGCGCGCGGCGGCCAACGAGGCCAGCAGCTGCCCGGCGGCGCCGCGCAGGCCGGCCCAGAACGAAGGCTGGTTCTCGCCCTCGAACAGCGAGGCCGGCTGGGTCTCGCCTTCGGGCAGGCAGGCCTCGACCAGCCGCACATGGCGCAGCAGCTCGTCGTCCAGCGTCGTGAAGGCCTGCTTGGCCTCGGAGCGCAGCCGCACCAGCCGGTTGTAAGCACCCACAGACCAGAACAGCAGCAGCGCCGCCGCGGCCCACCACAGCAGGGGGGAAGAAGAGGTCATCAGCGCCGATTATGAATAAAAAAGCGCCCTGGCCCGCTTGCGGCGGACACAGGGCGCTATGGATTCAGGAGCGTCCGATTACTCGGCGGCGGCACCCTCGCTGGCTTCGGAAGCACCGGCAGCCTCGCCCACCGCGGCCAGCTCGGCGGCCTCGGCATCGGCGATGGCGCGGCGCTCGGCCTCGTCCATCGCGTCCTTGGCCTTGCGGGCCTGGTGGTAGGCCATGCCGGTGCCCGCGGGGATCAGGCGGCCGACGATGACGTTCTCCTTCAGCCCGCGCAGCTCGTCGCGCTTGCCCATGATCGCCGCCTCGGTCAGCACGCGGGTGGTCTCCTGGAAGGAGGCCGCGGAGATGAACGAGTCGGTCGACAGCGAAGCCTTGGTGATGCCCAGCAGCAGGTTGCTGTAGGTCGCCGGGATCTTGTCCTCGGAGCGCAGCCGGTCGTTGGTGTCCAGCATCTCCGAGCGCTCGACCTGCTCGCCGGCGATGTAGCCCGACTCGCCCGGGTTCTCGACCACGACGCGGCGCAGCATCTGGCGCACGATCACCTCGATGTGCTTGTCGTTGATCTTCACGCCCTGCAGGCGGTAGACGTCCTGCACCTCGTCGACGATGTAGCGCGCCAGCTCCTCCATGCCCAGCAGGCGCAGGATGTCCTGCGGGTCCGCCGGGCCATCGACCACCGACTCGCCCTTGTTGACCACCTGGCCTTCGTGCACCAGGATGTTCTTCTCCTTGGGCACCAGCTCCTCGTGCACGCCGCCTTCCGGGTCGGTGATCTGCAGGCGGATCTTGCCCTTGGTCTCCTTGCCGAACGACACGGTGCCGGTCATCTCGGCCAGCACGCCCTTGTCCTTGGGCGAGCGGGCTTCGAACAGCTCGGCCACGCGCGGCAGGCCGCCCGTGATGTCGCGGGTCTTCTGGCCCTCGATCGGGATGCGGGCCAGCACCTCGCCGCCGCCCACGTCCTGGCCGTCGCGCACCTGGATCAGGGCGCCGACCTGGAAGCCGATGGTCACCGAGTGGTCGGTGCCGGGGATCTTCACCTCGTTGCCGGAGGCATCCACCAGCTTCACCTGCGGACGCACGACCTTGGCCGAGCCGCGGCGCTTGGGGTCGATCACCACCAGCGTGGACAGGCCGGTGACCTCGTCCACCTGCTTGGCGACCGTCAGGCCCTCCTCCACGTTCTCGAACTTCACCTTGCCGGCGAATTCCGTGATGATGGGTCGGGTCAGCGGGTCCCAGTTGGCCAGGATGGTGCCGGCCTTGACCTGCTGGTCGGCCTTCACCGTCAGCGTCGCGCCGTACGGCACCTTGTGCCGTTCACGCTCGCGGCCGTGCTCGTCGTGGATCACGACCTCGCCGGAACGGGCGATCACCACCAGCTCGCCCTTGGAGTTGGTCACGTAGCGCATCGTGCTGTTGAAGCCGATCACGCCGTTGGACTTGGCTTCCACGCTCGAGGCGATGGCGGCGCGCGAGGCGGCGCCACCGATGTGGAAGGTGCGCATGGTCAGCTGCGTGCCGGGCTCGCCGATGGACTGTGCGGCGATCACGCCCACCGCCTCGCCCACGTTCACCAGGCCGCCGCGGCCGAGGTCGCGGCCGTAGCAGCGGGCGCACAGGCCGAAGCGGGTGGCGCAGGTCAGCGCGGTGCGGACCTTCACCTCGTCCACGCCGGCCGCCTCGAGCTCCTCGATGGCGTCCTCGTCCAGCATGTTGCCGGCCGGCACGAGGGTGGCGCGGGTCTCGGGGTGCAGCACGTCCTCGGCGGCGGTGCGGCCCAGGATCCGGTCGCGCAGCGATTCGATGACCTCGCCGCCCTCGACGATGGCGCGCATCAGCGAGCCTTCCTGGGTGGTGCAGTCCTCTTCCGTCACGACCAGGTCCTGCGTCACGTCGACCAGGCGGCGCGTCAGGTAGCCGGAGTTCGCGGTCTTCAGCGCCGTGTCGGCCAGGCCCTTGCGGGCGCCGTGCGTGGAGATGAAGTACTGCAGCACGTTCAGGCCTTCGCGGAAGTTGGCCGTGATCGGCGTCTCGATGATCGAGCCGTCCGGCTTGGCCATCAGGCCGCGCATGCCCGCCAGCTGGCGGATCTGGGCGGCCGAGCCGCGGGCGCCGGAGTCGGCCATCATGTAGATGGAGTTGAACGACTCCTGGTCCACGTCCTTGCCGTTGCGGTCGGTGGTCTTCTCCTTGGCCAGCTGGGCCATCATGACCTTGGACACCTCGTCACCGGCCTTGCCCCAGATGTCCACCACCTTGTTGTAGCGCTCGCCGGCCGTCACCAGGCCCGAGGCGTACTGCTGGGCGATCTCCTTCACCTCGGCCTCGGCGCGCTCGATGATGCTGGCCTTCTGCGGCGGCACCAGCATGTCGTCGATGGCGATCGAGATGCCGGCCTGGGTGGCCAGGCGGAAGCCGTTCTGCAGCAGCTTGTCGGCGAAGACCACGGTCTCCTTCAGGCCGCAGCGGCGGAAGCTGACGTTGATCAGCTTGCTGATCTCCTTCTTCTTCAGCGCCTTGTTGATGTTGGAGAAGGGCAGGCCCCTGGGCAGGATCTCCGACAGCAGGGCGCGGCCCACGGTGGTGTCCACCAGAGAGGTGGACGAGGTGAACTCGCCGCTGGCCTTGTCCTTGTTCCACTCGGTCAGGCGCACGGCGATGCGGGTGGTCAGCTCCACCTCGCGCGCATCCAGCGCGCGCTGCACCTCACCGACATCGGCGAAGATCATGCCCTCGCCCTTGCCGTTGATCTTCTCGCGGGTGGTGTAGTACAGGCCCAGCACCACGTCCTGCGACGGCACGATGGACGGCTCGCCCGAGGCCGGGAACAGCACGTTGTTGGAGGCCAGCATCAGCGTGCGGGCTTCCATCTGCGCTTCCACCGACAGCGGCACGTGCACGGCCATCTGGTCGCCGTCGAAGTCGGCGTTGAAGGCCGCGCACACCAGCGGATGCAGCTGGATCGCCTTGCCTTCGATCAGGATGGGCTCGAACGCCTGGATGCCCAGGCGGTGCAGCGTGGGCGCCCGGTTCAGCATGACCGGGTGCTCCTTGATGACCTCTTCCAGGATGTCCCACACCACCGGGGTGCCGGATTCGACTTCCTTCTTCGCCGCCTTGATGGTCGTGGCGATGCCCATGGCCTCCAGGCGACTGAAGATGAAGGGCTTGAACAATTCGAGTGCCATCAGCTTGGGCAGGCCGCACTGGTGCAGCTTGAGGGTCGGGCCCACGGTGATGACGGAACGGCCGGAGTAGTCGACGCGCTTGCCCAGCAGGTTCTGGCGGAAGCGGCCGCTCTTGCCCTTGATCATGTCGGCCAGCGACTTCAGAGCGCGCTTGTTGGCGCCCGTCATCGCCTTGCCGCGGCGGCCGTTGTCCAGCAGGCTGTCCACGGCTTCCTGCAGCATGCGCTTCTCGTTGCGCGCGATGATCTCGGGAGCCTTGAGCTCCAGCAGCCGGCGCAGCCGCGAGTTGCGGTTGATCACGCGTCTGTACAGGTCATTCAGGTCGGAGGTCGCGAAGCGGCCGCCGTCCAGCGGCACCAGCGGACGCAGGTCCGGCGGCAGCACGGGCAGCACGTCCATCACCATCCACTCGGGCTTGATGCCGGACTTCTTGAAGGCCTCCAGCACCTTCAGGCGCTTGGCGTTCTTCTTGACCTTCACTTCCGAGCCGGTCAGGTCGCCGCGCAGCTTCTCGATCTCGATGTCGAGGTCGATGCCCATCAGCAGGTCCTTGATGCCCTCGGCGCCCATCTTGGCGACGAACTCGTCACCGTATTCCTTGCGCTTGGCCTCGAAGTCGTCCTCGGACATGATGCCGAACTTCTTCAGCGGGGTCATGCCGGGGTCGGTGATGACATAGGCCTCGAAGTACAGCACGCGCTCGATGTCGCGCAGCGTCATGTCCAGCACCAGGCCCAGGCGCGAAGGCAGGGACTTCAGGAACCAGATGTGGGCGCAGGGCGCGGCCAGGTCGATGTGGCCCATGCGCTCGCGGCGCACCTTGGTCTGCGTGACTTCGACGCCGCACTTCTCGCAGATCACGCCGCGGTGCTTCAGGCGCTTGTACTTGCCGCACAGGCACTCGTAGTCCTTGATGGGCCCGAAGATCTTGGCGCAGAACAGGCCGTCGCGCTCGGGCTTGAAGGTGCGGTAGTTGATGGTCTCGGGCTTCTTCACCTCGCCGAAAGACCACGAGCGGATCTTCTCGGGCGAGGCCATGCCGATGCGGATGGCATCGAAATGCTCGTCCGGCGTGAATTGCTTGAACAGGTCGAGTAGCGATTTCATTGACTCAATCCCTTCTGATTTAAGAACGCTCGAGTTCCATGTCCAGGCCCAGGGAGCGGATCTCCTTGACCAGGACGTTGAACGACTCCGGCATGCCGGCGTCGATGGCGTGCTCGCCCTTGACGATGGACTCGTACACCTTGGTGCGGCCCTGCACGTCGTCGGACTTGACGGTGAGCATCTCCTGCAGCGTGTAGGCGGCGCCATAGGCCTCCAGCGCCCACACCTCCATCTCGCCGAAGCGCTGGCCGCCGAATTGCGCCTTGCCGCCCAGCGGCTGCTGCGTGACCAGCGAGTACGGGCCGGTCGAGCGCGCGTGCATCTTGTCGTCCACCAGGTGGTGCAGCTTGAGCACGTGCATGTAGCCCACGGTGACCGGGCGCTCGAACTGGTCGCCGGTGCGGCCGTCGTACAGATGCGCCTGGGTCCGCGTCGCGGTCAGGCCCTTGGCCTTGGCCACGTCCTCCGGGAAGGCCAGCTGCAGCATGCGGCGGATCTCTTCTTCCGAAGCACCGTCGAACACCGGGGTCGCGAACGGGATGCCCTTGGCCAGCTCGCCGGCCATCTCCAGCACGTCGGCGTCCGCCAGCTTGGCCAGGTCTTCCTTGCGGCCCGACTTGTTGTACAGCTCGTCCATGAACCTGCGCAGTTCGGCCGCGCGGGCCTGCTGCTGCAGCATGTCGCCGATGCGCTGGCCGATGCCCTTGGCGGCCCAGCCCAGGTGCACTTCCAGCACCTGGCCCACGTTCATGCGCGAAGGCACGCCCAGCGGGTTGAGCACGATGTCGCACGGCGTGCCGTCGGCCATGTAGGGCATGTCCTCGACCGGGACGATCTTGGACACCACGCCCTTGTTGCCGTGGCGGCCGGCCATCTTGTCGCCGGGCTGCAGGCGGCGCTTGACGGCCAGGTAGACCTTGACCATCTTCAGCACGCCGGCCGGCAGCTCGTCGCCCTGGGTCAGCTTCTTGCGCTTCTCCTCGAAGGCCAGGTCGAAGCTGTGGCGCTGCTGCTCGATCGAGTTCTTGATCGATTCCAGCTGGGAAGCCACCTCGTCGTCTGCGGGCCGGATGTCGAACCAGTGGTACTTCTCGATCGACGCCATGTAGGCCTTGTCGATCTTGGTGCCCTTGGCCAGCTTCTGCGGGCCGCCGTTGGCGACCTTGCCGGTCAGCAGCTTCTCGATGCGGTCGAACGCGTCGGCCTCGACGATGCGCAGCTGGTCGTTCAGGTCCAGGCGGAAGCGCTTGAGTTCGTCGTCGATGATCTGCTGGGCGCGCTTGTCGCGCTGGATGCCCTCGCGGGTGAACACCTGCACGTCGATGACCGTGCCCTGCGAGCCCTGGTCCACGCGCAGCGAGGTGTCCTTCACGTCGGAGGCCTTCTCGCCGAAGATGGCGCGCAGCAGCTTTTCTTCCGGCGTCAGCGTGGTCTCGCCCTTGGGCGTGACCTTGCCCACCAGCGTGTCGCCCGGCATGACCTCGGCGCCCACGTAGATGATGCCGCTCTCGTCCAGGCGGTTGAGCTGCTGCTCGGACAGGTTGGGGATGTCGCGGGTGATCTCCTCGGCGCCCAGCTTGGTGTCGCGCGCCATCACCACCAGCTCCTCGATGTGGATGGAGGTGTAGCGGTCATCGGCCACCACGCGCTCGCTGATCAGGATCGAGTCCTCGAAGTTGTAGCCGTTCCAGGGCATGAACGCCACCAGCATGTTCTGGCCCAGCGCGAGCTCGCCCAGGTCGGTCGAGGCGCCGTCGGCCACCACGTCGCCCTTGGCGATCTTGTCGCCGCGCTTGACGATGGGACGCTGGTGGATGTTGGTGTTCTGGTTGGAACGCTGGTACTTGATCAGGTTGTAGATGTCCACGCCGACCTCGCCGGCCGCGGCTTCCTCGTCGTTCACGCGCACCACGATGCGGGTGGCGTCGACGTAGTCGACCACGCCGCCGCGGGTGGCGGTGACCACGGTGCCGGAGTCGACCGCGGAGACGCGCTCGATGCCGGTGCCCACGAAGGCCTTCTCGGGACGCAGCACCGGCACGGCCTGGCGCTGCATGTTGGCGCCCATCAGCGCGCGGTTGGCGTCGTCGTGCTCCAGGAAGGGCACCAGCGAGGCGGCCACCGACACGATCTGCGCCGGCGACACGTCCATGTACTGGATGGTGTCGGCCGTCACCAGCACCGATTCGCCGCGCTCGCGGGCGGACACCAGGTCGCCGGTCAGGCGGCCTTCCTTGTCCAGCGCCGCGTTGGCCTGGGCGATGACGTACTTGCCCTCCTCGATGGCCGACAGATAGTCGATCTCGTTGGTGACCTTGCCGTCCGCCACCCGGCGGTACGGCGTCTCGATGAAGCCGTACTCGTTCAGGCGGGCGTACAGGGCCAGCGAGTTGATCAGGCCGATGTTGGGGCCTTCCGGCGTCTCGATCGGGCAGACGCGGCCGTAGTGCGTGACGTGCACGTCGCGCACCTCGAAGCCCGCGCGCTCGCGCGTCAGGCCGCCCGGGCCCAGGGCCGAGACGCGGCGCTTGTGCGTGATCTCGGACAGCGGGTTGGTCTGGTCCATGAACTGCGACAGCTGCGAGGCGCCGAAGAACTCCTTGAGCGCCGCGGAGATCGGCTTGGAGTTGATCAGGTCGTGCGGCATCAGCGGTTCCTGCTCGGCCTGGCCGAGGCGCTCCTTGACGGCCTTCTCGATGCGGGCCAGGCCGGTGCGGTACTGGTTCTCGGCCAGCTCGCCGACGCAGCGCACGCGGCGGTTGCCCAGGTGGTCGATGTCGTCCACTTCGCCGCGGCCGTTGCGCAGGTCCACCAGGATCTTGACCACGGCGAGGATGTCCTCGTTGGTCAGGACCATGGGGCCGGTGCTCTCGTCGCGCCCGACCTTGGCGTTGAACTTCATGCGGCCCACGCGCGACAGGTCGTAGGTGTCCGGGTTGTAGAACAGGCGCTGGAACAGGGCCTGCACCGCGTCCTCGGTCGGCGGCTCGCCGGGGCGCATCATGCGGTAGATGGCGACGCGGGCGGCGAACTCGTCCACCGTTTCGTCGATGCGCAGCGTCTGGCTGATGTACGGGCCCTGGTCGAGCTCGTTGGTGTAGATGACCTGCAGGTCCTGCACGCCGGCGGCGCGCAGCTTCTTCAGCAGTGCCTCGGTCAGCTCGTCGTTGGCCTTGGCGATGATCTCGCCGGTGTCCTGGTCGACGATGGCGCGCGCCACCACGCGGCCGACGAGGTAGTCCTCGGGCACGCTGATGTGCGTGGTGCCGCTCTGCTCCAGCTCGCGGGTGTGGCGGGCGGTGACGCGCTTGTCCTTGGCCACGACGACCTTGCCGGACTTGTCGGTGATGTCGAAGCGGGCCACCTCGCCGCGCAGGCGCTCGGGCACGAACTCCATCTGCGCGCCGCTGTCCATCAGGCGGAAGTTGTCGTTGACGAAGAAGTTCGCCAGGATGGACTCGGGCGTCAGGCCGATGGCCTTGAGCAGGATGGTGACCGGCATCTTGCGGCGACGGTCGACGCGGAAGTACAGCACGTCCTTGGGGTCGAACTCGAAGTCCAGCCAGGAGCCGCGGTACGGGATGATGCGGGCGCTGAACAGCAGCTTGCCCGAGCTGTGCGTTTTGCCTTTGTCGTGCTCGAAGAACACGCCGGGCGAGCGGTGCAGCTGCGAGACGATCACGCGCTCGGTGCCGTTGATGATGAACGAGCCCTTGTCCGTCATGAGCGGCACTTCGCCCATGTAGACTTCCTGCTCCTTCACTTCCTTGACCACCTTGGACTGGGGCGTGGAGGACTCGCGGTCGTAGATGATCAGCTGGACCTTGGCGCGCACGGCCGAGGCATAGGTCAGGCCGCGGGTCTGGCACTCGCGCACGTCGAACGCGGGCTTGGCCAGGTTGTATTCGATGAACTTCATCTCGACAAAGCCGTTGTGCGAGACGATGGGGAAGGCGGCATCGAAGGCGGCCTGGAGGCCTTCGATGGTGCGTTTCTGGGGTGCCATGTCGGCCTGCAGGAAGGCGGTGTAAGCGTCCTTCTGCATCTGGAGCAGGTAGGGGACTTCCAGCACGCTGTCGCGGCTGCCGAAGCTTTTGCGGATGCGCTTGCGTTCGGTATAGGAATAGGCCATGAGATCTCCGGGCTAATGAGCTCTTGCGCAACTGTCGCGCCGGCCCCTGGCGAAGGCTCGGCGTTGCTTGGTGGGTTGGCCACTACCAACCATGGCGGACGGCCGTGCATTGCACACGGCCCGAACCAAGGCGTCTTCTGCAGTCGGGTCAGAAGACACTCGAAAAAACTGGGGGGAACCGCGTATTGGACCAGTTTTTTCGGGTGCGTTCAGGCCACGCCTCAATAAGCACCAAAGGCTGGAGGCCCTTTGCAGGACGCTCCAGCCTTGGGCCAGGGACGAGTTACTTGAGCTCGACCTTGGCGCCGGCGTCTTCCAGCTTCTTCTTGGCAGCCTCGGCGTCGGCCTTGGCGATGCCTTCCTTGACGGCCTTGGGCGCGCCGTCCACCAGGTCCTTGGCTTCCTTGAGGCCCAGGCCGGTGATCTCGCGCACGGCCTTGATGACGGACACCTTGTTGGCGCCGGCTTCCATCAGCTGCACGGTGAACTCGGTCTTCTCTTCGGCGGCCGGAGCGGCGGCGCCGCCACCGCCGGCGGCGGGCGCGGCCATGGCGGCAGCGCTCACGCCGAACTTCTCCTCGATCGCCTTGACCAGGTCGTTGAGTTCCATGACCGACATGCTGTCCAGCGCGGTCAGGAATGCGTCTTTGTCGAATGCCATTTCAGTTTTCCTTCAGTTGGGTTCAATGCCGCCGCTCAGGCAGCGGCTGCTTCGGTGGTCGCTTTGCCTTTTTTCGCCGCCAGCGCACCCAGCACCACGGCGGTGCGGGAGATCGGCGACTTCAACAGCCCGCACAGCTGGGCCAGCAGCACTTCCTTGCTGGGAATGCTGGCCAGCTGCTTCACGCCGTTGACGTCCAGGGCCTTGCCTCCGTAAGCGCCGCCGCGGATGACCAGCTTGTCGTTGGTCTTCGCGAAATCGGCCACCACCTTGGCGGCGGCCACGGCATCCACGGAGAAGCCATAGATCAGCGGGCCGGTCATCTGCTCGCTGACGATGTCGAAACTGCTGCCGGCCACAGCACGGCGGGCCAGGGTGTTCTTCAGAACACTCAGGTTCACGCCCTTGCTGCGCGCGTCGTTGCGCAGTTTCGTCATGTCGGCGACCGTGATGCCGCGGTATTCCGCCATCACCAGCGTTTGAGCTTTGGCGGCGAGCCCGGTCACCTCATCGATGACCGCTTGCTTCTCACTGCGATTCAGACTCAAGGTCTACTCCTTCCAATGCGCCGCTTCGGTTTGCACCTCCACGGCACGCCTTTCTTGCAGCGACCAACTGTTCAGAAACTTTTCAATTCCGTCTCAGCGGGATCGCCATCTGCGTTGGCTCGGAGCCGGAGGCGACCTCCTGACTCCTCGATTAAGCGGGTCGCCCCGCGCCAACGGTCCTGGATGGCCTGCCGGTTCCCTTGCGGGCACCGGCAGCCCACCACGCCGGCCGGCCTTGCGGGCCGGCCGGAATTCCTTGGCTTACGCCTGGGCCGCCAGGGTCTGGGTGTCCACGCGGACACCCACGCCCATGGTCGAGGACACCGCCAGCTTGCGCAGGTAGATGCCCTTGCTGGTGGCCGGCTTGGCCTTGTTCAGCGCGTCCACCAGCGCCGCCAGGTTGCCCCGCAGCTTGTCGGCGTCGAACGAGCGACGGCCGATGGTGGCGTGCACGATGCCCGCCTTGTCCACGCGGAACTGCACCTGGCCGGCCTTGGCGTTCTTCACCGCCGTGGCGACGTCGGGCGTCACGGTGCCCACCTTGGGGTTGGGCATCAGGCCGCGCGGGCCCAGGATCTGGCCCAGCGTGCCGACCACGCGCATCGCGTCGGGGGCGGCGATCACCACGTCGAACGGCATGTCGCCGGCCTTGACCTTGGCGGCCAGGTCGTCCATGCCGACGATGTCGGCGCCGGCGGCCCTGGCTTCCTCGGCCTTGGCACCCTGGGCGAACACGGCCACGCGCTTGGTCTTGCCGGTGCCGTTGGGCATCACGACCGCGCCGCGCACGACTTGGTCGGACTTCTTGGCGTCAATGCCCAGCTGCACGGCGACGTCGATGGATTCATCGAACTTGGCCGTCGCGGCTTCTTTCACCATGGTCAGCGCGTCGGAGAGCGGGTACAGCTTGTTGCTGTCGACCTTGCCCTGCAGGGCTTTTTGCTTCTTGGTCAGCTTGGCCATTTACACGCCCTCCACGTTCACGCCCATGGACCGGGCCGAACCGGCCAGGGTGCGCACGGCGGCGTCCAGGCTGGCGGCGTTCATGTCCTTCATCTTGGTCTTGGCGATCTCCTCGAGCTGGGCCCGGGTGATCTTGCCGACCTTGTCGCTGTGGGCCTTGGACGAACCCTTGTCGAGCTTGATCGCCTTCTTGATCAAGGTGGTCGCCGGCGGCGTCTTGATGATGAAGGTGAAGCTCTTGTCCGCGTAGGCGGTGATCACCACCGGCAGCGGCAGGCCCGGCTCGACGCCCTGGGTCTGCGCGTTGAACGCCTTGCAGAACTCCATGATGTTCAGGCCGCGCTGGCCCAGCGCAGGGCCGATCGGGGGCGACGGGTTGGCCTTGCCAGCCGGCACTTGCAGCTTGACAAAACCGACGATCTTCTTCGCCATGTTTTTTACTCCTTGCGGGTGATAGCGCCAGGCTTTCTGCCTGGCTCCCCGGGGGTTGACAGCTCTGGGCTTCCTTCGCTCCGGCGCCGAGCTGGCGGGCACCGGTGAAGTCCGGCCGGCGGAAGGAGGCAGCGTGCCGCCTCTCCTGCCGAACCGGTATTTCGGTTAGGTCTTCTCGACCTGGGAGAACTCCAGCTCGACCGGCGTGGCGCGACCGAAGATGGTCACCGACACGCGGACCTTGCTTTTTTCGTAGTTGACTTCCTCGACCGTGCCGTTGAAGTCGGTGAACGGACCCTCTTTGACGCGCACATACTCGCCCACCACGAACTCGACCTTGTGGCGCGGCTTCTCCACGCCCTCTTCCATCTGGCCCAGGATCTTGGCGACCTCGTCCTCGGAGATCGGGGCCGGGCGGTTCTTGGCGCCGCCGACGAAGCCGGTCACCTTGTTGGTGTGCTTGACCAGGTGCCAGGTGTCGTCGTTCATCACCATCTGCACCAGCACGTAGCCGGGGTAGAAGCGGCGCTCCGACGTGCGCTTCTGGCCGTTCTTGATCTCGACCACCTCCTCGGTGGGCACCAGGATCTCGCCGAACATGTCCTGCATGCCGGCGCGGTTGATGCGTTCGCGGATGTTGCGCTCCACGGCCTTTTCCATGCCCGAGTAGGCATGGACCACGTACCAGCGCAGGTCCGGGTTGACCGGCTTGGCCGGTACGGACGGCTCGGCGGGTACGGCCTGGGCCGGATCGGTATCGCTCATGATTACCTCCACCCCAGGATCAGGTCGTAGAACGCCCACTCCAGGGTCTTGTCGGTCAGCCACAGGAACAGCGCCATCACCACCACGAAGGCGAACACGTAGGCCGTCATCTGGCCGGCCTCCTTGCGGGTGGGCCACACCACCTTCTTGACCTCGCGCCAGGCGTCGCGGCCGAAGGCCACGAATTCCTTGCCCGGCTCGGAGGTCAGGAACACCACGACGGCGGCGGCCAGCCCGACCAGCAGCGCGCCCCACTGGGCGATCTGCCCCTGGCGCGCCAGCAGGTAAAAGCCGACCACGGCCGCCACCACGAGGGCGACGGCGGCAGCCAGCTTGGCCTTGTCGGCGCCGGTGCTGACGGTTTCAACTTGAGAACTGGCCATGGACGGCTGTTTCCTGCTTCAAATTCACTGCGTCTTTTCAGACGCCAAACCCGCCGGGGCTCGGCGGGTTGGTGAGGCCCGCCTCACGGCGGGAAGTGGCGCCACCTAGGTGGCAGGGGCAGTAGGAATCGAACCTACAACCTTCGGTTTTGGAGACCGACGCTCTGCCAATTGAGCTATACCCCTGTGGCCTTATTCCATGATCTTGGCGACGACGCCCGAGCCGACGGTCTTGCCGCCCTCGCGGATGGCAAAGCGCAGGCCCTCTTCCATGGCGATGGGGGCGATCAGCTTGACGGTGATGGACACGTTGTCCCCGGGCATCACCATCTCCTTGTCCTTGGGCAGCTCGATGGCGCCCGTCACGTCCGTGGTGCGGAAGTAGAACTGCGGGCGGTAGTTGTTGAAGAACGGCGTGTGGCGCCCGCCCTCGTCCTTGGAGAGCACGTAGATCTCGGCGGTGAAGTGCGTGTGCGGCTTGACGCTGCCAGGCTTGCACAGCACCTGGCCGCGCTCGACGTCCTCGCGCTTGGTGCCGCGCAAGAGGATGCCCACGTTGTCGCCGGCCTGGCCCTGGTCCAGCAGCTTGCGAAACATCTCCACGCCCGTGCAGGTGGTCTTCTGGGTGGCCTTGATGCCCACGATCTCGATTTCCTCGCCCACCTTGATCACCCCGCGCTCGACGCGCCCGGTCACCACCGTGCCGCGCCCGGAGATGGAGAACACGTCCTCCACCGGCATCAGGAACGCGCCGTCCACCGCGCGCTGGGGCGTCGGGAAGTACGTGTCCATCGCCTCGGCCAGCTTCATGATGGCCTTCTCGCCCAGGTCGCCCTTGTCGCCTTCCAGCGCCAGCTTGGCCGAGCCGTGGATGATCGGGGTGTCGTCGCCGGGGAATTCGTACTTGGTCAGCAGCTCGCGCACTTCCATCTCGACCAGCTCCAAGAGCTCGGCGTCGTCCACCATGTCGCACTTGTTCAGGAACACGATGATGTGCGGCACGCCCACCTGGCGCGCCAAGAGGATGTGCTCGCGCGTCTGGGGCATCGGGCCGTCGGCAGCGGAACACACCAGGATGGCGCCGTCCATCTGGGCGGCACCGGTGATCATGTTCTTGACGTAGTCGGCGTGGCCCGGGCAGTCCACGTGCGCGTAGTGGCGGTTGGCCGTCTCGTACTCCACGTGCGCGGTGTTGATCGTGATGCCGCGCGCCTTCTCCTCCGGCGCCGCGTCGATCTGGTCGTACGCCTTGGCTTCGCCGCCGAACTTGCTCGACAGCACCGTCGTGATCGCCGCCGTCAGCGTCGTCTTGCCATGGTCCACGTGCCCGATCGTGCCCACGTTCACGTGCGGCTTGGTGCGCTCGAATTTTCCTTTTGCCATTTTTTTCGCCTTCCGAAAAAAGTAACTAGACGGTCTTCATCAATCTGGTGCCCTTGGCGGGAATCGGACCCGCGACCTCTCCCTTACCAAGGGAGTGCTCTACCACTGAGCCACAAGGGCGAAATTCTTCGGTTCGCCAAGCAAACACATCATTGCCGTGCCGTGCGATCCGTGGAGCGGGAGACGGGAATCGAACCCGCGTCATTAGCTTGGAAGGCTAAGGTTCTGCCATTGAACTACTCCCGCGTTCGGGCTTTGCTCGACAGCCCCGGCAAACTTCCTTCGGCTACCACTCGATCGCTTCAACACATGTCGCCCAGCCTCTTCAACAAGGCTTGGTGGAGGAGGCTGGATTCGAACCAGCGTAGGCGTAAGCCAACAGATTTACAGTCTGCCCCCTTTAGCCACTCGGGCACCCCTCCGGCGAACCTCGAAATATAGCACGATTTCGTGCCGAAAAGCGCTGCCGTCCGGCACCGCAGCCAGGGCGCCTGCGCCTGTCACCGTCAGCGCATGGATGTTGCTTCCGCTTCCCCCAGCATGAAAAAAACCATCAACCTGGCCCTGCAGGGAGGCGGCTCGCACGGCGCCTTCACCTGGGGCGTCCTGGATACCTTGCTGGCCGACGGGCGCATCGCCGTGGAGGGCGTGAGCGGCACCAGCGCCGGCGCCGTGAACGCCGTTGCCCTGGCCAGCGGCCATGGCGCCGCCGAGGCAGCCGGGCGGGACGCCCATGCCGGCGCCCGGCAGGCGCTGGCCCGGCTGTGGGGCGAGATCGGCCACTGGGGCGCCCTGGGCAGCCTGCAAGCGCGCCTGGGCCGCACGCTCTGGGGCGGTCTGGGAGCGGAGTTCGCGCACACCAACCCCTGGCTGCAGGCGGTTCGCGACTACTGGTCGCCCTACCAGACCAACCCCATGGACCTCAACCCGCTGCGCGACCTGCTGCAGCGGCAGATCGACTTCGGCGCCATCGCCCGGCCGGGCGGGCCCAAGGTGTTCGTCTCCGCCACCCACGTCACCACCGGCAAGGCCGTGATCTTCTCCGGCAGCCAGCTCAGCGTGCACTCGGTCATGGCGTCCGCCTGCCTGCCCATGCTGTTCCGCGCCGTGGAGATCGATGGCCAGGCCTATTGGGATGGCGGCTACTCGGTCAACCCGGCCCTGACGCCGTTGATCACCACCTGCGACAGCGCCGACATCCTGGTGGTGCAGATCAACCCGCTGCGGCGCGAGCGCCAGCCGCGCACCGCCGCCGAGATCGCCGGCCGTGTCAACGAACTGACCTTCAACGCCAGCCTGCTGACACAAATGCGCAACATCGACCTGATCAACCGCCTGCTGGCCGAAGGCCAGCTCGCACCCGGCCTTTGCAAGCCGGTGCGCCTGCACCGCATCGACGGCGGCGCCGAGATGCTGCACTACACCGCCGCCAGCAAGACCCAGGCGGACCCGGTGCTGATCCGCGAACTGTTCGAGATCGGCCAGCAGGCGGCCAAGCGCTGGCTGGACCAGCACTTCGAGGCGCTGGGCCGGCACGGCACGGTGGACGTGCGGCGCGACTACCTGGACGACACCAGCCTGTCCTGGCCGGAGGCCCCGGCCGGCGAGCCGCGGCCGAGCCCGGGCTTCCGGCCCTGGCTGGCCCGGCTGTTCCGCCGGCTGCGGCCGCCGCGCTAGAAAACGCCCGGCTGGCCGCGTTCGGCCAGCCAGTCGCGCGCGTGGCGGAAGTGGCCGCAGCCCAGAAAAGGCACCGGCGGCCGGCGCGCCGACAGCGGCGAGGGGTGGTTGGCCTGCAGCACCAGTGCCTGTCGCCCATGCGCGGCCGCCTGCGCCTGGATCAGCCCCGCCTTGGCCTGGGCATGTGCGCCCCACAGCAGGTAGGCGCAGGGCGAAGCCGTGGCGGCGACCCGGGCCAGCAGCGCGTCGGTCAGCAGCTCCCAGCCCTTCCTGGCATGGCTGCCGGGCTGGCCGTCCTCCACCGTGAGGCTGGCATTGAGCAGCAGCACGCCGCTGCGCGCCCATTCCACCAGCGAGCCGTGCGGCGGCACGATGCCCAGTTCGGCAAAGATGTTGCGCAGCGAAGGCGGCAGCCTGACGCCGGGCGCCACCGAGAAGGCCAGCCCTTCGGCCTGGCCGGGGCCGTGGTAGGGGTCCTGGCCCAGGATGACGGCGCGCACCGAGGCCAGCGGCGTCAGTTCCAGGGCGCGCAGGGGCTGGGGCGGATAGATCACGGCGCCGGCCGCCAGCCGCTGCCGCATGAACTCGCCCAGGCGCTGGCCGGCCGGGCTGGCGAAGAAGGCGTCGACCACGGGACGCCAATCCGGCGCCATCGGCCAGCGCTCGGGGGCCCACTCGCGCAGGCGCGGCACATCGTGGTCTTGCATCTCAATCGTTGAACAGTTCGGCCAGGGCCTCGCCGGGCTCGGGTGCGCGCATGAAAGCCTCCCCGACCAGGAAGGCATGCACGCCGGCAGCGCGCATCCTGCGCACGTCGGCCTGGGCCAGGATGCCCGACTCGGTCACCAGCAGCCGGTCGGCCGGCACCTGCGGCAGCAGGTCCAGCGTGGTCTCCAGGCTGACCTCGAAGCTGCGCAGGTTGCGGTTGTTGATGCCGACCAGGGGCGTCTTCAGGCGCAGCGCCCGCTCCAGCTCGGCGCCGTCGTGCACCTCGACCAGCACGGCCATGTCCAGGCCGCGGGCGAGGGCCTCCAGCTCGGCCATCTGCGCGTCCTGCAGGCAGGCGGCGATCAGCAGGATGCAGTCGGCGCCCATGGCGCGCGACTCGTACACCTGGTAGGGATCGACCATGAAGTCCTTGCGCAGCACCGGCAGGTCGCAGGAGGCGCGCGCCTGCTTCAGGTAGTCCGGCCGCCCCTGGAAGAACTGGCGGTCGGTCAGCACCGACAGGCAGGCCGCCCCATGCTCGGCATAGCTCTGCGCGATGTCGGCGGGGATGAAGTCGGCGCGCAGCACGCCCTTGCTGGGGCTGGCCTTCTTGACCTCGGCGATCACGGCGCTGCGGCCGGCCGCGATGCGCCGGCGCAGCGCGCCTTCGAAGTCGCGCGTGAGCACGCGGCTCTCGGCGTCGGCGCGCATGGCCTCGAACGAGACCTTCTTCTTCGCCTGCGCGATCTCCTCGTGCTTGACCGCGACGATTTTCGTGAGGATGTCAGGCATGGTCAGCCAGCGAGGCGGTTGGACACCTGGATCAGGTGCGCCAGCTTGGCCTTGGCCGCGCCCGATTCGAGCGCGGCGCGGGCCTGGTCCACGCCGGCCCTCATCGAATCCACCACGTTGGCGGCGTACAGCGCCACCCCGGCGTTGAGGATCACGATGTCGCGCGCCGGGCCGGCCTGGTTGTCCAGCACGCCCACCAGCATCTGGCGCGACTGCTCGGCCGTCTCCACCTTGATGGCACGGTTGCTGGCCATGGCCAGGCCGAAGTCCTCGGGGTGGATCTCGTACTCGGTCACCTGCCCGTTCTTCAGCTCGCCCACCATGGTGGCGGCGCCCAGGCTGACCTCGTCCATCCCGTCGCGGCCGTACACCACCACCGCGTGCTCGGCGCCCAGGCGCTGCAGCGCCCGCACCTGGATGCCCACCAGGTCGGGGTGGAACACGCCCATCAGGATGTTGGGCGCACCGGCCGGGTTCGTGAGCGGGCCCAGGATGTTGAAGATGGTGCGCACGCCCAGCTCCTTGCGCACCGGCGCCACGTTCTTCATGGCCGGGTGGTGGTTGGGCGCGAACATGAAGCCTATGCCCACCTCGGCCACGCAGCGGGCGATGTATTCCGGCTGGAGATTGATGTTCAGGCCCAGGCTTTCAAGCACGTCCGCGCTCCCGCTCTTGCTGCTGACGCTGCGTCCGCCATGCTTGCTGACCCTGGCGCCGGCGGCCGCCGCCACGAACATGGCGCAGGTCGAGATGTTGAAGGTGTGCGAGCCGTCGCCGCCGGTGCCCACGATGTCCACCAGGTGGGTCTTGTCGGCGATGTGCACCTTGGTGGAGAACTCGCGCATCACCTCGGCCGCCGCCGTGATCTCGCCGATCGTCTCCTTCTTGACGCGCAGGCCGGTGATCAGCGCCGCCGTCATCACCGGCGAGAGCTCGCCGCTCATGATCAGCCGTACCACCTTGAGCATCTCGTCGTGGAAGATCTCGCGGTGCTCGATGGTGCGCTGCAGCGCTTCCTGGGGCGTGATGGGCATGGCTTGCTCCTCGGGGAGATGCGTTATCGGGACGGATTGTCGGCCAGGGCCAGGCGCGCCCCGAAGACTATGAACATGGCGCCGGCAATCCGGTCCAACCCCTGCATGCCGCGCTGCACGGCATCGTGCCGGGCCATCCAGGCGGCGGCCAGCGCCCAGCCCACGTTGACGGCCACGCTGTTGACATTGAACAGTGCTCCCAGCAGCAGGAATGCGCGCGCGGGATGCGCGGCCTCGGGCGCGATGAACTGCGGCACGAAGGCCAGGAAGAACACGGCCACCTTGGGATTGAGCACGTTGGTCAGGAACCCGCCGCGGAACACCGCCCACAGGTCGGCGCGCGGCTGGGCGCCGGCCAGCGCCCGCAGGTCCGCCACCTGCCGCGGCGCCCTCGCCAGCAACAGCCGTACGCCCATCCACAGCAGATAGGCGGCGCCCGCCCATTTCAGCAGCGTGAAGGCGGTGGCCGAGGCGGCGAGCAGCGCGCCCACGCCCAGCGCCGCCGCGACGATGTGCACCAGGCAGCCGGCGTTGATGCCCAGCGCCGCGACCATCCCTGCGCGCGCGCCCGAGCGCAGGGACTGGGTGACGATGTACAGAACGTCGGGGCCGGGCGTGAGGTTCAGGAGCAGTCCGGCCGCCATGAAGAGGAGCAGCTGCTGTGCATCGGGCATGGCGGGCTCCTCAGGCGCCGAAGAAGGACCGGATCACGGCCGCGGCCCTGTCCACCCCCCGCGCATCCACGTCCAGATGGGTGACGAAGCGCAGCCGGTACAGGCCGGTCGCCAGCACGCCGTTGCGGGCCAGGTGTTCCAGCAGCGCCGCGGACCGCTCGCGCGCCGGCCCCACCAGGTCGACGAACAGGATGTTGGTCTGCGGCGCTTCCACCTGCAGTCCTGTTATGCCTTGCAGCGCGTCGGCCAGCCGCCCGGCCAGCGCGTGGTCCTGCGCCAGCCGCTCCACCTGGTGGTCCAGCGCATGGTGGGCCGCCGCGGCCAGCATGCCGGACTGCCGCATCCCGCCGCCCGCCATCTTGCGGATGCGGCGCGCGCGGGCGATCAGCTCCTTGGAGCCGCACAGCGCCGAGCCCACAGGCGCGCCCAGCCCCTTGCTGAAGCAGACGGAAACGCTGTCGAAGTGGCGGGCGATGCGCCATGCCTCGAGGTATGCGCCCCCACGCTCCCCCACTGCGTGTGGGTCGCTGCCCCCCGAAGGGGCTGTCCCGCCTTGGGGCGGCCCGGCGGCGGGACGCGCGTCTTTCGCGGCCGCCTGCGCGACCGCGGCATTGAACAGGCGGGCGCCGTCCAGGTGGGTGGCCAGCCCACGCGAGCGGGCCAGCGCGGTCGCCTGCTCCAAATAGGCCAGCGGCAGCACCTTGCCGCCCAGCGTGTTCTCCAGCGCCAGCAGGCGCGTGCGGGCGAAGTGCGGGTCGTCCGGCTTGATGGCGGCCTCGATGTCCGCCAGTGCCAGGCTGCCATCGGGCTGGTGGTCCAGCGGCTGCGGCTGCACGCTGCCGAACACCGCCGCGCCGCCACCCTCCCACCGGTAGCAGTGCTGCATCTGGCCCACGATGTACTCGTCGCCGCGCTGGCAATGCGCCAGGATGGCGCACAGGTTGCCTTGCGTGCCGGTCGGCACGAACAGCGCGGCCTTGAAGCCGAGCAGGCCGGCGACCTTCTCCTGCAGCGCGTTGATGCTGGGGTCGTCGCCGAACACATCGTCGCCCAGGGGCGCGGCCGCCATCGCGGCTCGCATGGCTGCCGTCGGCTGCGTGACGGTGTCGCTGCGCAGGTCGATCGGCTTCATGCCTTCTGCTCCAGGAAGTTCCTCAGCATGGCATGGCCATGCTCGGTGAGGATGGACTCGGGGTGGAACTGCACGCCCTCGATGGGCAGCTCGCGGTGGCGCACGCCCATGATCTCGCCGTCGTCGGTCCAGGCCGTGGCGGCAAGCGCGGCCGGGCAGCCGTCCTTCGCGATGGCCAGCGAGTGGTAGCGGTTGACCGTGAAGCGCCCGGGCAGGCCGCTGAACACGCCCTGGCGCGTGGTCGTGATCTCGCTGGTCTTGCCATGCATCAGCTGCTGCGCGCGCACGATGCTGCCGCCGAAGGCCGCGCCTATGCTCTGGTGGCCCAGGCACACGCCCAGAATGGGCAACTGGCCCGCGAAGTGGCGGATGGCTTCGACCGATATCCCGGCCTCGGCCGGCGAGCAGGGTCCGGGCGAGACCACCAGCCGGTCGGGCCGGCGCGCGGCGATGCCCCCCAGCGTGATCTCGTCGTTGCGGAACACCTCCACCTGCGCGCCCAGCTCGCCGAAGTACTGCACCAGGTTGTAGGTGAAGCTGTCGTAGTTGTCGATCATCAGCAGCTTCATGGTGCTCACTCCAGGCCTTCTTCCACGAGTTCGGACGCGCGCAGCAGCGCCCGCGCCTTGGCCTCGGTTTCCTTCCACTCCAGCTCCGGCACCGAGTCGGCCACCACGCCGGCGGCGGCCTGCACGTACAGCGTCTGGTCCTTGACGATGCCGGTGCGGATGGCGATGGCCACGTCCATGTCGCCGGCATAGCTGAGGTAGCCGCAGGCGCCGCCGTACAGGCCGCGCTTGCTGGGCTCGAGCCGGTCGATCAGCTCCATCGCATGCACCTTGGGCGCGCCGGTCAGGGTGCCGGCGGGGAAGGTGGCCCTGAGCACGTCCATGTTGCTCATGCCTTCGTCCAGCATGCCTTCCACGTTGCTGACGATGTGCATCACGTGGCTGTAGCGCTCCACGGCGAAGGCCTCGGTCACCTTGACGCTGCCGGTCCTGGCGATGCGGCCGATGTCGTTGCGCGCCAGGTCGATCAGCATCACGTGCTCGGCGCGCTCCTTGGGATCGTTCACCAGTTCCTGCTCCACCGCCTTGTCCTGCTCGGGCGTGGCGCCGCGCGGCCGCGTGCCGGCCAAGGGGCGGATGGTGATCTTCTGCCCTTGCGCGGTCTGCTCCTGCCGCACCAGGATCTCCGGCGAGGCGCCCACCACGTGGAAGTCCCCGCCCTGGCCGTCGTACCCGGTGAAGTTGTAGTAGTACATGTAGGGGCTGGGGTTGAGCGAGCGCAGCGCGCGGTACAGCGACAGCGGCGACTCGGTGTAGCGCTTCTTGATGCGCTGGCCCACCTGCACCTGCATGAAGTCGCCGGCGGCGATCAGCTCCTTGGCCCGGCCCACGGCCTTCAGGTAGTCGGCCTTGGCGAACTCGCGTTCGGCGGCAAAGGTCTGGGTCTGCGCCAGCTTGGGCGCGCTGACCGAGTACTTGAGCTGGTCCTTGAGCTCGCGCAGGCGGCGCTTGCCGTTGGCGTAGGCCTCGGGCTGGCCCGGGTCGGCGTAGACGATGAGGTACAGCTTGCCCGACAGGTTGTCGATGACGGCCAGCTCCTCGCACTGCAGCAGCAGGATGTCGGGGCAGCCCAGCGTGTCCGGCGGGCAGCTTGTCTCCAGCTTCTTCTCGATGTGGCGCACCGTGTCGTAGCCGAAGTACCCGGCCAGGCCCCCGCAGAATCGCGGCAGGCCGGGGCGCAGCGCCACCTTGAAGCGTTTCTGGTAGGCCTCGATGAAGTCCAGCGGGTTGCCGCGCGCGGTCTCCACCACCTGGCCGCCCTGCACGACCTCGGTGCGGGCGTCCGCGCCGAAGCCGCTGGCACGCAGCAGCGTGCGTGCCGGCAGGCCGATGAAGCTGTAGCGGCCGAAGCGCTCGCCGCCCACCACCGACTCCAGCAGGAAACTCAGGCGGCCGTCACCCCGGGCATGGGCGAGCTTGAGGTACAGCGACAGCGGCGTTTCCAGGTCGGCGAACGCCTCGGCGATCAGGGGGATGCGGTTGTAGCCCTGCAGCGCAAGGCTCTTGAATTCGAGTTCGGTGAGCAAGGTGAGCCTCCACAAGCTCGGCGGCATCAGGCCGCGGGGGGATCGATTGGCCCCGGGGGCCGGGGCGACGGGGCACGGGCTGCCCCGTGCAATCAATGGCGCACGATGTCAGGCTTGCGCCAGGGCCAGGCTCCCCGGTCCGAGCAACCTGTGATCATGGTGCGGTGGATGAACATGCGGGCCAGTGTAGCAAAGCGGTACGGCAGCGACCCGCGCCCTCGTGACATTGAGGGATGCGGCCGGCGGGACAATCTGATACAAAACGCGCCCACAGCATCCGAGGAGACAGCCATGAGGGGACTTCGACAACTGGTAGGAGTGGCCGGGCTGGGCCTGGCTCTGGGAGCGGCGGGCCAGCCGGTCACGGTCTCGGGCGTCAAGTACGACGAGAGCCTGGAGCTGCGCGGCAACAAGCTGCAGCTCAATGGCGCAGGCACGCGCTACCGCGCCATCATCCAGGTCTACGCCGCCGGCCTGTACCTGCCGCGCAAGACCACCGCCGCCGAGGAGGCCCTGGCCATGCCGGGAGCCAAGCGCATCACGGTCACCATGCTGCGCGACATCGATTCCGGCGAGCTCGGCCGGCTGTTCACACGCAGTGTGGAGGACAACATGGACAAGGCCGCGTTTTCCAAGCTGATCCCGGGCCTGATGCGCATGAGCCAGCTCTTCACCGACATCAAGAAACTCAGCGCCGGCCAGAGCTTCAGCATCGACTGGGTGCCCGGCACCGGCACCATCATCAACGTGCGCGGCGTGCCCCAGGGCGAACCGTTCAGGGAGCCCGAGTTCTTCAACGCCATGCTGCGCATCTGGCTGGGCCCCAAGCCGGCCGACCACAGCCTCAAGGAAGCCTTGCTGGGAAAAGCCGGCCCAGCGTCGAATCCAGCTCAGACCATGAATTGAGGTAGGCATCGGCATCCACGGCCTGCACCGGCTCGCCGTGGTTGTAACCGAAGGTCACCAGCAGCACGGGGCAGCCGGCGGCGCGCCCGGCCTGGGCATCGTTGCTGGAATCGCCCACCACGAGGGTTCGCGCGGGCTGCGCGCCCAGGGCCCGGGCCGCCATCAGCAGCGGCAGCGGATCCGGCTTCTTGCGGGCAAAGGCGTCACCGCCGAACACGGCATCGAAGCAGCGGTCCAGGCCCTTGGCCCGCAGCAGCGGATCGGTGAAGGCCTGCGGCTTGTTGGTCACGCATGCCAGCTTCAGCCCGCGTCCGCGCAGCGAGCGCAAGGCCTGCGGCGCACCGGGAAACACCGTCGAGTGCCGGCCGTTGATGGCGAGGTAGTGGCGCTGGTAGGCCTCCCAGGCCGCCGGGTACAGCGCGGGGTCGCCCTCCACCTGCGCCAGCACCGAGCGGATCAGGTGCTCCGAGCCCTTGCCCACCAGGCGGGCGACCGCGTCGGCCCCGATGGCGGGCAGGGACAGTTCGTCCAGCATGCCGGCCAGCGCGGCGCCGAAGTCGCCCAGCGTGTCGATCAGGGTGCCATCGAGGTCGATGATGGCGGCGTGCAGCGGCTGGGCGGAAGCGATCGGCATGCGGCGAGTGTGCAGCAAACAGGAAGGGCGCCGCAGCGCCCTTCCTGGGACGGCGGCGGTGTCCTAGCGGCTGCCGCCCTGGGGGTTGCCCTGGTTGCCTTGGGTGTTGCCGCCGCGGTTGCCGCCGCCGGAGGCCTCGCCGCCTTTGCGACCGGCTTCGCGCGCCTCTTCCGAGGTGAACTCGTGGGCGGTGCCTTTCTCGTGGGCGGCCTTGCCGCCCTTGCTGCCGGCCACGCGGGCTTCCTCGGGGGTGAACTCGTGCGCGTTGCCGCTCTCATGCGCGGCCTTGCCGCCTTGGCTGGCGATCTCGCGCTGGCGCTCCGGGTCCATCGACGCGAAGCCCCGGTTGGACTTTCCGCCTTGATTGCCCTGGTTGCTCGATGCCATGGATGAACTCCTTGGGATGTGAGCAGCCGGCACCGCGCCGGCCGCGTCCGCCCATTGACGCGCAGAACGGCCCGGCCCCAGGTCAGTACCGGCGTGAAGCAGCCGTAGGAAAGGCCTGCTGCCGCGCAGCGGTGCCGAGACTCAGGCGGGCGTGGCGTCGGCCGCGAGCCGCGACCAGTGGCGATGGCGCGCGATGGCGGCGATGAATTCCTGTGCCATCTGCAGCCGGGTCGCCGGGTCGTTGCTCCCCGTCACCACGCCGGCGCCTCGCCCGCCATCGGGTGCGCCCGGCACGACGCCTTGCAGCAGGTCCACCGCCTCGCCGATCAGGCACAGCGCCTTGCCGTGCCGCCAGGCCTCGTGCACGAACTGCAACGCTGGCGCATGGCGGGCCAGCGCCTGCGTGCTGGCACTGCCGCCGGGCACCAGCACGGCGTCGAACAGCACCGACGAGGTGCTGGCAAAGGTATGGTCCACCGCCAGCTGCTGACCCGAGGAGGTGGACACCACCCCCAGCTGGGCCGAGACCACGCGCGTCAGCGCGCCCTGGTCCTGCAAGGCCTGCTGCAGCACCTTGTACGCGCCCACCTCCACGCCCGGGGCCACCAGGACGGCGACCTTGCGCGTGACGATGCCGGAGCCGCCGCCGTCCTGGCCCAGCGCCGGCGAGGACTCGATGGGCAGCCGGGCGCGGTGCGCCCGGAACCCGGCCCGCCCGGCGGCCGCCCTGCCGTCCGGCGGCGCGATGCCCAGGGGCTCGGCGACCTTGCGCGCCAGCTTGGGATCCACGTGCGCCAGGTTGTCCACCACCCGCTGGCGGATGGCCGCCGTCTCCAGCTTGGCCAGCTCGAACTGGAAGGCGGCGATGATGTGCTCCTTCTCCGCGGCCGGCTGGCTGTTCCAGAACAGCGTGGCCTGGCTGAAGTGGTCGTCGAAGGCCGGCCCGCGCCGCCGCAGCTTGGGCGAGTCGATGGCTTCGGCCACGCTCTGGAAGCCCTGCTGCCCGCCGTCCATGCGGAACTCGGCGCCGCTGGCCAGCGAGTTGGGCTCGTAGCTCACCGAGCCCTTGCTCACCAGCATGCGGTGCTGCCCGTCGCGCTGGAAGTTGTGGAACGGGCAGACGCCGCGGTTGATCGGCAGCTCGTGCCCATTGGGCCCGCCCAGGCGCGACAGCTGGCTGTCGGAGTAGGCCAGCAGGCGGCCCTGCAGCAGCGGGTCGTGGCTGAAGTCGATGCCCGGCACCACATGGCCGGGGTTGAATGCCACCTGCTCGGTCTCGGCGAAGAAGTTGTCGGGGTTGCGATTGAGCACCAGCCGGCCCACCGGCAGCACCGGCACCATCTCCTCGGGAATGAGCTTGGTCGGGTCCAGCAGGTCGAAGCCCAGGCCCTCGGCCTTGTCCTCGTGCACCAGCTGCACGCCCAGCTCCCACTCCGGAGGGTGGCCGCGGTCGATCGCCTCCCACAGGTCGCGCCGGTGGAAATCGGGGTCGCTGCCGGCGATCTTCTGCGCCTCCTCCCAGGCCAGGGCATGGCGCCCCAGCCGCGGCTTCCAGTGGAACTTGACGAAGTGCGAGACGCCATGCGCGTTGACCAGGCGCCAGGTGTGCACGCCGAAGCCTTCCATCATGCGCAGGCTGCGCGGCAGGGCCCGGCCGGACATCAGCCACATCAGCATGTGCGTGGTCTCGGGCACCAGGGAGGCGAAATCCCAGAAGGTGTCGTGCGCGCTGGAGGCCTGCGGCATGCCGTGGTGCGGCTCGGGCTTGAGGGCATGCATCAGGTCGGGGAACTTCATCGCGTCCTGGATGAAGAAGACCGGCATGCTCGCGCCCACCAGGTCGTACACGCCTTCACGGGTGTAGAACTTGACGGCGAAGCCGCGCACGTCGCGCACCGTGTCGGCGCAGCCGCGCTCGCCGGTGAGGTTGGAAAACCGCACGAACACCGGCGTGCGGCTGCCGGCCTCCTGCAGGAAATCGGCGCGGGTGTACTGCGACAGCGTCTTGTACAGCTCGAAGTAGCCGTGCGCGCCGCAGCCGCGCGCGCCCACCACGCGCTCGGGGATGCGCTCGTGCGCGAAATGCGTCAGCTTCTCGCGCAGGATGAAGTCTTCCAGCAGGGTCGGCCCGCGCGCGCCCGCGCGCAGCGAGTTGTGGTTGTCGGGGATGACCACGCCCTGGTTGGTGGTCAGGATGCTCTCGGGCGCCTGGCTGAAGGCTTCCAGCTGCTTGTTCTTGGCGGCGACTCCCTCGCCGGCCTTGGACTTGCGCTGGGCATCCAGCTTGGATTGGGCCATGGGGGCTCCTGGTGGCGGCGGAGGAACTACAAGGTGCGGGGCCCGGCCCCGCCGGCGGTCAGCGGGCTTCGAGGTCGAGCGCCGCCTCGATGACGTTGGCCACCATGGCCACCGCGAGCACGCCGCCCGAGCCGGCAGCACACCAGACCAGCCATTCGGGGATGCCGGCGAGCAGTTCCATGGGTCTTTCTCCTGAGCGACGTGTAAGGACGATAGCCAAGCCTCAGCGTAACAAGCTCATGGGCAAAGCCCGTAGTTGGCTGGCGGGCGCGTTCGTCGGTGCGCACCATCAATCGCGGTAGGACGGCGCCGACACGGCAGAGCTACGGAGTACGCCGACAGCGCTCCCGCGCACCGTCCTACCCGGCCGGCGTCGGCCGCGGCGCAGCATGAAAAGACAGGAGCCGCCACCATGCCCGAGAAGAACTTCCCGCTGCCCTCCGACCGGCCGCAGTCCGAGACCTTGCCGGCCCAGGGCGAAACCCAGGAGGCCGTGCCGCGCATGCCGCACGAGCGCGACGAATCCGCCGGCAGCACGCAGCCGCGCGCCGAGCCGTCGGCCGAACGCGTCGGCCGCATCGCGCAGCAGGATGCCGAGCGCGGGGTGGCCGACACCAGCAAGGGCGCCGAGCTGGACGCGACCTACGACCGCCTGCGCGAGGACCTGCCGGACGGCGAGAAGAAGCACCGTCCGTGACGCGCTCCCTCAGCGCGCCAGCGCCGAGCGCATCGCGTCGATGACGGCGCGGTAGTCCGGCTTGCCGAAGATGGCGCTGCCGGCCACGAAGGTGTCGGCGCCGGCGGCTGCCACCCTGCCGATGTTGTCGGCCTTGATGCCGCCGTCGACCTCCAGGCGGATGTCGCGTCCGCTGGCTTCGATGCGCCGGCGCGCCTGCTCGATCTTGCGCAGGGCCGAGTCGATGAAGCCCTGGCCGCCGAACCCCGGGTTGACGCTCATGATCAGGATCAGGTCGATCTCGTCGATGGTCCAGTCCAGCACGTCCAGCGGCGTGGCCGGGTTGAACACCAAGCCCGCCTTGCAGCCGCGCGCCTTGATCGCCTGCACGCTACGGTGCACGTGGGTGGACGCGTCGGGGTGGAAGCTGATGAAGTCGGCGCCGGCGTCGGCGAAGGCCTGGGCCAGCGCGTCCACCGGCTGCACCATGAGGTGCACGTCGACGGGCACCGCCGTGCCGTCGGCGCGCCGGGCGTGCGGCTTGAGCGCCGAGCAGATCATGGGGCCGAAGGTCAGGTTGGGCACGTAATGGTTGTCCATCACGTCGAAGTGGATCCAGTCGGCGCCGGCGGCGATGACGTTCCTCACTTCCTCGCCCAGGCGGGCGAAATCGGCGGACAGGATGGACGGCGCGATGCGGTGCGTGGGGCTCATGGCGCGATTGTCCCAAAACCCCTGGCCGAGCCGGCCCTGCAGTTACCATCGCCGCATGGCCAAGTACCAGTTCCGCGTGGAGGTCACGCCCCAGTACCTGCCCGAGCAGTCCGCGCCCAGCCAGGGCATCCACAGCTTCGCCTACACCATCACCATCACCAATGCGGGCGAAGTGGCGGCGCAGCTGATCTCGCGCCACTGGATCATCACCAACGCCGTCGGCCAGACCGAGGAGGTGCGCGGCCTGGGCGTGGTGGGGCACCAGCCGCTGCTCAAGCCGGGCGAGGCATTCCAGTACACCAGCGGCTGCCGCCTGGCCACGCCCACCGGCAGCATGCGCGGAAGCTACTTCTGCGTGGCCGAGGACGGCACGCGCTTCGAGGCGGACATTCCCGAGTTCATCCTGCACGACGGCGCCCAGCGGGTGCTGCACTGACCCGCGTGGCGGGCATCACCGAGGCCGGCCCGTGACCGACCTGAACCGGCTGCTGGACACGCTGGACGCCGACGCACCCCTGGCTCGGCGCCACTTGTGGCTGATCGGCCTGCTGCGCTGGCTGCGCGGACGCCGCCGCTCGCTTCCCGAGGCCGCCGCCGGCCGCGTGCGCCTGCTGCTGGACGCGCTCGAAGCGCGGCCCCGGCACCGCGAGGAGCTGCAGCGCTGGTGGCGCGTCCTGACCGGCACGGTGGACACCACCGCCCTGCTGGCCGACTTCGGGCTGGCGGCGCGGCTGGCCTTTCGAAGCGAGCTGAACGAGCGGCTGCGCCAGAAGCTGCTGCCGGCGACACCCGAAACCACGGACGCGGCCGAGCTGTTCTCGCTGGCCATGCCGCGCGGCGAGGATGCCGCCTGGGTGGCGGCTCTGGACGCCGCCACGCTGCAGCGCCTGGCCGCGCTGCTGTCGCTGCCTTCGGCCCGGCCGGCCTTGACGCTGTGGCAGCACGAGGTGCTGCAGGCCATCGATTTCTGCGCCAGCCAGGTGCGCGCCGCCGGCCTGTCGGCCGAGCTGCGCCAGCGCATGAGCACGCCCGAGCGCCGCGCCCAGCCTTTCCATGCGCTGGCCCTGGCCTCCGACGATTTCCGCGCCGCCTACCTGGAGACGCCGCGCGAGGCGCAGCGGTTGGAGGCCGCCGCCGAGCGGCTGCGCGAGGCGCTGGACGCCTGCCGCACCGCGGCGGCCAGCGTGTACCCGCATCTGAACGAGCATGGCATCTCCATCGGCCTGGTGTTCCAGCTGCGCCAGTTGCGCGAACGCGTGCTGCGCATCCGCGAGCTGATGGACTGCCTGCTGGCAGCCGAGCCGCAGGCCGCGACCGCGCGCCTGATCGGCCGGCTGGCCACGCTGGGCCAGGAACGGCGTAGCCTGCGCGCCCTGGTCGCCGCCAACTCCTCGATGCTGGCGGCGCGCGTGACCGAGCGCAGCGCCGAAACAGGGGAGCACTACATCACGCGCACGCCGGCCGAGTACCGGGGCATGCTGGGCAAGGCCGCCGGCGGCGGCATCGTGACGGCCGGCACGGTGGTGCTGAAGTTCATGCTGAACAAGCTGGGCCTGGCGGCGTTCTGGGGCGGCGTGTGGGCGGGGGTCCTGTACTCCGCCAGCTTCATGCTGATCCAGCTGATGCACTGGACGCTGGCGACCAAGCAGCCCGCCATGACCGCGCCGGCGATGGCCGCCCGGCTGCGCGACCTGAGCAGCCAGGCACGGGTCGAGGAGTTCGTCGACCAGGTCGCCAACCTGGTGCGCTCCCAGGTGGCAGCAGTGGTGGGCAACGTGGGACTGGTGGTGCCCACGGTGATCCTGCTGTGCCTGGCTTTCCAGCAGGCCACCGGACAGCCGGTGATCGCCCACGCCGAGGCCGACTACGTGCTGCGCAGCCTGAACCTGCTGTCGCCCGGCACGCTGCTGTTCGCCGCCTTCACCGGCACCTTGCTGTTCGCCTCCAGCCTGATCGCGGGCTGGGCCGAGAACTGGTTCGTGCTGCACCGGCTGGACTCGGCGCTGCGCTACAACCCGCGCATCACCGCCGTGCTCGGGCCGGTGCGCGCCGACCGCTGGGCCCGCTTCATGCGCGAGCACATCTCCGGCTTCGCCTCCAACATCTCCCTGGGCTTCATGCTGGGCCTGGTGCCGCCGGTGCTGGGCTTCCTGGGCGTGGGGCTGGAGGCACGCCACGTGACGCTGTCGGCCGGCCAGCTCACGGCGGCCGCCATGGCCTATGGGCCGCAGGCCTGGCAGCTGCCGCAGCTGGCCTGGTGCGTGGCCGCCATCCCGCTGATCGCCATGCTCAACCTGGGGGTGAGCTTCTACCTCGCGTTCCGGCTGGCGCTGCGTGCGCACAGCGTCAGCGGCGTGGACCGGCGCCGCATCCGCGGGGCCATCTGGTCGCGCTGCCAGCGGCGGCTGGGCAGCTTCCTGCTGCCGGTCTGACGCCTGGCCCGGATGGCCGCGTCCGTGCTGGGATTTTTGCTATCAACTTAAGAGCAACGCAGGGGCTCTTGTCCTACAAGCTCTGCCATTGCAGGCGGTTACAGTCCAGCCCCGGGGGTCTGTCGCATGAATGAAATCACGGCCATCTGGGCCCAGTGGCTGCGGCCGTCGGCGGGCTTGCCCACGGTGCAGTGGTCCATCCTGCTGGCCGTCGCGGCCGCGGCGGGCCACCTGCTGCAACGCCACACCGGCCTGCCCAAGGTGGTGGGCTATTCGCTGGTGGGCACGCTGGCCGGCCTGGCCGGCTTTTCCGGGGCCGCCTGGCCGCTGCAGGGCATCGGCCTGTTCCTGCTGGAACTCGGCGTGGCCGTGGTGCTGTTCGAGGCCGGCGGCCGGGTGCCGCTGCGCTGGTTCCGGCACAACCCCATGGTGCTGCTGCAGAGCCTGCTGGAGGCCCTCCTCACCTGGATCCTGGTGTACTACACCATGCGCTGGCTGGGCGTGCGCCCCAGCGTGTCCGAGGCGCTGGCGCTGATCGCCATGGCGGCCTCGCCGGCGGTGCTCAGCCGGGTGGTGATGGACACGCGCGCCGCCGGGCCCGTGACCGAGCGGGCCATGGTGCTCAGCACCCTGAGTACGCTGTACGCCCTGACGCTGGTCAGCGCCCGCACCGGCACCATGCACCGCGCCGACGGGCTGGGCCTGGCCGACACGCTCTACCCCATCGCCGTGGTGCTGGGCATCTCCGTGGTGGTCGGCGCCGCCCTGGCGCTGACGCTGCGCGCGGCCCTGCGGGTGATGAGCCCGACCAGCGAGAACACGGCTTTCCTGCTGCTGAGCCTGATCGCCGCCGCGTCCACGCTGGCGGCGCACTTCGGCGGTTCGGCGCCGCTGGCGGCGCTGCTGGGCGGCATCCTGCTCAAGCAGCTCAACCCCCGCCCCTGGGCCTGGCCGCGGCAGCTGGGCACGGCCGCCTCCCTGCTGCTGATGCTGACCTTCGTGCTGGTGTCCGTGGTGGCCGCGCAGGCGCCCTGGAACCCGGCCGTGGCCGGGCTGGTTCTGGCCCTGGTGGCGGCCCGGGCCGTGGCCAAGGTGCTGGGCGTGGGCGCCGCGAACTGGGGCAGCGGGCTGGCCTGGCGCCAGGCTTTCTGGACCGCCTGCGCCATGTCGCCCATGTCGTCGGTCGCGCTGCTGCTGGTGTCGCAGTTCGTGGCTTCCTCGCTGGAGCTCGGCCCGCGCATCGCCAGCATCGCGCTGCCGTCCATCCTGCTGATGGAGGTGCTGGGCGCCATCATCACCACCTTCGCCATCTACCGCGCGGGGGAAAGCCTGCGGCCGCTGTCGGCCCATGCCGCAGGCGGGCAGATCGCCGGCGCGCCGCCGGGTGCCCCGGCCGACAGCACCTACCCGGGAGGCGCCCGTGGATAGGCCGGCCAGCGATCTCGCGCCGGCGCTCGAGCCCTTCAGCCAGTCCGCGGCCCTGTCGCTCGGGGTCGAGCTCGAGCTGCAGCTGGTCAACACCCACCACTACGACCTGGCGCCCTATTCGGACGAGATGCTGCGCCTGATGGCGCGCCACCAGCTGCCCGGCAGCGTGGTGCCGGAGATGACCTCGAGCATGATCGAGATCTCCACCGGCGTGTGCCACTCCGCGTCCGAGGTGCTGGGCGAGCTGTCGCAAATCCGCGATGCGCTGGTGCAGTGCGCCGACAAGCTCAACATCGCCGTGGTGGGCGGCGGCACCCACCCGTTCCAGCAGTGGCACGAGCAGCGCATCTACGACAAGCCGCGCTTTCGCCAGCTGTCGGACCTGTACGGCTACCTGTCCAAGCAGTTCACCATCTTCGGCCAGCACGTGCACATCGGCTGCCCGACCGCGGACGAGGCGCTGCTGATGCTGCACCGCATGTCGCGCTACATCCCGCACTTCATCGCGCTGTCGGCCTCCAGCCCCTACGTGCAGGCGCAGGACACGCAGTTCGACTCGGCACGGCTGAACTCGGTGTTCGCCTTCCCCATGTCCGGCCGCGCCCCGTTCACCCTCAGCTGGGACCACTTCGGCGAGTTCTTCAGCAAGACCACGCGCACCGGCGTGGTCAAGAGCATGAAGGACTTCTACTGGGACATCCGGCCCAAGCCCGAGTACGGCACCATCGAGATCCGCGTGTTCGACACGCCCTTGACCGTGGAGCGCGCCGCCGCGCTGGCCGGCTTCGTCCAGGCCCTGGCTTCCTGGTTCCTGCACGAGCAGCCGTTCATGCCGCAGGAGGACGATTACATGGTCTACACCTACAACCGTTTCCAGGCCTGCCGCTTCGGCCTGGACGCGGTGTACGTGGAGCCCTCCACCGGCGCCCACATGCCGCTGCGCGAGCACATCCTGCAGACCTTCCGGCAGATCGGCGAGCATGCGCGCCGCCTGGGCGCCGGCCCCGGCGTGCAGATGCTGGGCGAGGACGTGGAACTCGGCAGCAACGATGCGCGGTGGCTGCGGCTGAAGCAGCGGCGCGAGCGCCTGCTGGCCGAGGTGGTGCGCCAGGGTGCGTTGCGATTCCGCGGACAAAGCTAAGCAGCGATTTGTTACCTGGCGCGAGAGAGCTATTCCCGCACTGCCGCGGAATGTAAGAAGGTATAAATGTGAAGACCTCCCATTTATCTCTTACACCGTGCGGCCCACTCCTCTTTGTCCCTGCCCCCGCCGTGCGGCCACGTGATGGAACCCGACCGCCTGTCCCTGGTGCGCTCCGCCTGCGCCCGCGCGATGCGACCCATCGTGCGGCTGGGGCTGGGCATGGGCCTGAAGCTGCCGCACCTGGAGGAGATGCTCAAGGAGCTGCTGCTGGACGAGGGCGAGCGCCTGCTCAGGAGCCAGGGCGTGAAGCCCAACATCAGCCAGCTGGCCGTCACCACCGGCCTGAACCGCAAGCAGGTGACGGCCCGCGTGCGCGCGCTGATCGATCCGCTGCCGGCGACCGGGCTGTCGGCGGCCGCCCGCACCTTCACCTCCTGGCTGCAGCTGTCCGCGGACCGGCCTGAGCGGGCCCGCCTGCCCATCGCCTCGACCGGCGGCGGCGACTCGTTCCAGGAACTGGCCCGACAAGCCAGCCGTTCGGACGTGCACCACCGCGCGGTGCTGGACGAGCTGGTGCGGCTGGGCCTGTGCCGCGAGGCCGACGGCTTCGTGGAACTGGCCGCCGACGGTTTCGTGCCGACCGCCGACCTCAAGACCACGCTGGCCTTCCTGGGCGACAACCTGCGCGACCACGCCTCTGCGGCCGTCACCAATGCCCTGGCCGGGCAGGCGCTGTTCCTGGAGCGCGCCGTGTTCGCCGATGGACTGGAGGCCGCCGATTGCGAGGCCACGCACCAGCTGGTGCGCCAGCGCTGGAACGGCCTGCACCACGAACTGGTGCAGTCGCTGACCCGGGCGGTGGACCGCAATGACGGCCAGGGCCCGCAGCGCATCCGCATCGGCATCTATCTGTACGCCGCCCCCAAGGACGAAACACCGTGATCGCGCGACCGCCTTTCCGTATCGGCTTGATGGCCGCCGTGCTGCTGCTGGCAAGTTGCGGCGGCGGCGGCACCGGGGTGGCTGGCGGGGGCGGCGGCGTCGGCTCTGGCGGCACCGGCGCCATGGCCTCCAACGTCACCGTGGGATCGGTCGAAGGGTTCGCCAGCATCATCGTCAACGGGATCCGATACAACGTCGATGCGGCCGACACCCGCCAGGTCGAGGACCCGGAGGGCCTGAAGTTCGGCATGACGGTGCGGGTCCAGGGGATGGTCGACGCCGGCGCAGCCACCGGCACCGCCAGCAGCCTCGCCTCCACGCCCCAGGTGCGCGGCGCCGTGACCTCCGTCGACGCCGCCGGGGCCAGCTTCGTGGTGCTCGGCCTGCAGGTGCGGGTCAACGCCGCCACCGTCTACGAGGGCCTGGGCGGCCTGGGCGAGCTGGTGCCGCCGGCCACGGTGCAGGTCTACGGGCTGCCGGGCGAGGCCGGCCGGCTGCTGGCCACGCGGGTGGAGCGGGTGGCGCCGGGGGCCACGCGCGTGCTCACCGGCGCGGTGCAGGACCTGGACCGCCCGGCCCGCCGCTTCCGCCTGGGCGGCCGGTTGGTGGACTACCGGACCGCTACCTTCGACGCCGACCTGACGCCGGCCTCCCTGGACAACGGCACGCTGGTGCGTGTCGAGCTGCCGTCCAACGACGGCGTCGGCGTGCTCGCGGCGCTGCGCGTGAGGCCATGGTATGCCGTGCCGCTGGCGGATGGCACCGCTCTCAGCCTGTCGGGTCCGGTCACCGACTATGCCGGCCCCGGTGCGTTCAAGGTGCAGGGTGTGCGGGTGGACGCGAGCCAGGCGCGCATCAACGGCGGGCCGGCGTCTGCGCTGCGCGAAGGCGCCTACGTCGACGCGAGCGGGGTGTCGCGCAGTGGGGTGCTGGTGCCCGAGCGGTTGCGCATCCGCAGCGGCGACGACGAAGACGAGGACGACGATGAGGAGAACCGCGGCCGCGGGGAGGACGACGAGCAGGACCGCACCCGCTTCTCGGCCGAGGGGCGCATCAGCCAGTTCGAGGGGCTGCAGCGCTTCCGGGTCCAGGGCCAGTGGGTGGATGCCAGCGGCGCGTCGGTGCGTTTCCAGGGCGGCAGCGCTGCCGACCTGGCGCGTGGCCGCCGGGTCAGCGTGCGCGGGTCAGCGGTGCGGCAGGGGACGTTGCTGGCCGACAGCGTCCGCTTTGGCGGCGACGACTAGCTCCTGCGGCACGGCAACGCGGCTGCGCTGGCGGCACAGCTGCAGCAGAGCCTGTATGGCTGCTTCGTGCTTGCCGCGCAGTTTCTCCAGCTGGGCGTCGTCGCCCGGACGCGTCGGATCGCCGGCCTGCACGGCCAGGTGGCGGCGCAGCACCAGGATCTTGATGTCCAGGTGGTAGAGCGACAGCTCGCTCATCTCGCCCCGGCCGGTGGAGAAGGTCTGCTCCACCAGCAGCTGCACCAGCTGGAGCTGGGCATCGGCGCGCTGATACTTGGCGATGTCGGAGGGACTCTGGCACCAGTGGCGGAAGCTCTCCCCGTACGCCTCCAGGGCGTCGGTGAGCTGGTAGGCCAGCGAACGGACTCGGTGTTCTGCCAACATGGGCACCTCCTGACGGCTAAGTCGTTCCAGTCTGCCAAAGCGAGCTCAACGAATGGGAACTTTTCCCAGCCTAATTTGCGACCGGTTGTTTCAAAGGGGTAGCGCGCAACGGCTATCCTTGGCGCCCTCCCATGGGTGAATTCCAGCTCATCGATCGCTATTTCAAACGCCGTGCGCTTCGCAGCCCGCTCGGGGTGGGCGACGATTGTGCGTTGCTGGCGCCGGCACCCGGAATGCAACTGGCTGTATCCAGCGACATGCTGTTGGAAGGCCACCACTTCCTGGCCACGGTGGACCCCGTACGGCTGGGCCACAAGGCGCTGGCGGTCAATCTCAGCGACTTGGCTGCCTGTGGCGCCCAGCCGCTGGCCTTCACCCTGGCACTGGCGCTGCCCCAGGCGGACGAGCGCTGGCTGGAGCCGTTTTCGCGCGGCCTGTTCGCCCTGGCGGACGCGCAGGGCTGCGAGTTGGTCGGCGGCGACACCACCCGCGGGCCGCTGAACATCTGCATCACCGTGTTCGGCGAGGTGCCGGCCGGTCAGGCCCTGCTGCGCTCGGGTGCGCGGGCCGGCGACGACCTGTGGGTCAGCGGCACGCTGGGCGATGCCCGGCTGGCGCTGGAGGTCTTCCGCGGGACGCTGTCGCTGCCGGAGCCGGTGTTCCAGTCGGCGCGGCTGCGGATGGAGCAGCCCGTGCCGCGCGTGGCGCTGGGCCAGGCACTGCGCGGGGTGGCCAGCGCCGCCATCGACGTCAGCGACGGACTGCTGGGCGACCTCGGGCACATCCTGCGCCAGTCGGGGGTGGGGGCCACGATCGACGCCACCGCCGCCATGGATCTCCTGGCCGCCGGACCGGCTCTGCAGCAGTCCGGCGGGGGGCTGGACCAGGAGCTGCACCTCGGGTGCGTGCTGGCCGGCGGCGACGACTACGAGCTTGCATTCACCGCCCCCGCGGCCCGGCGCGACGCCGTGCAGGCCGCCGCGGCCCAGGCCGCCACGCCGGTCACGCGCATAGGCCGCATCGAGGCCGAGCCCGGCCTGCGGCTGGTGGACGGCCGCGGCCGCCCCATCGAGCGGCGCTACGGCTCCTTCGATCACTTCGCCTGAGCTGTACATGCGCGGCATCCTCCGGCTGGCCGGCCTGTGGGCCGCCCTCGCGCTGGCGCCCGCCCTGGGGGCCGACTTCTCCGGCGTGGTCACGCGGGTAACGGACGGCGACACCCTGTGGGTGCGGCCGGCCGCGGGCGGCAGGCCGCGCGAGGTGCGGCTGCAGGGGCTGGACGCGCCGGAGATCTGCCAGGCCCACGGCCCGCGGGCCCGCGCGGCGCTGGCGGCACGGCTGCAGGGCCGGCGCGTGCAGGTGCGCATCCGGGCGCGGGATGACTATGGTCGCTGGCTGTCCCGCGTGGCCACCCCCGACGATCCGGACGTGGGCGCGTGGATGGTGGTGCAAGGCCATGCCTGGTCCTACCGCTTCCGGGACAGCCGCGGCCCTTACGCAGCCCTGGAAGACCGGGCCCGCCAGGCGCGCCGCGGCCTGTGGGCGCAGGCGGCACCGCTGGAGCCGCGGGAGTTCCGTCGGCGGCACGGCAGCTGCGGCGGCGCCGGCCAGCCCGGCACGCGCCCGAACCGCTAAGCGCTCCCGGTCTCGCATGCGCGGCATGCCTGGCGACCCGATGGCGCGCATCGCGGCTGGTTACCATCGACCCATGCGCGATCCAGCCTTCGATCCCCTGCACCTGTCGGCCCGGGTGGCGGCCGCATGAGCGTCGCTGCGCCGTCCGAGGCGCCCGCGGCCAAGCGGCCCACCGTGCGCTTCGCGTTCTCGCATCCGGCGCATGCCATTGCCCTGGGCTTCGGCATCGGCCTGTCGCCCTGGGCACCCGGCACCGCGGGCACGCTGTGGGCCTGGCTCAGTTTTGCGGCCCTGCAGGCCTGGCTGCCGGTGGCCGCCATCGGCTGGCTGCTGCTGGCCTCGCTGGTGGTGGGCTGGTGGGCCTGCTCGGTCACGGCCCGGCACATGAACCTGGCGGACCCGGGCAATATCGTGTGGGACGAGATCGTCTCGTTCTGGCTGGTGCTGTGGCTGCTCATGCCGGCAGGGCTGGGCACCCAGGTCGCGGCCTTCGTGCTGTTCCGTTTCTTCGACGCCGCCAAGCCCGGACCGGTGGGCTGGGCCGACCGCCTGTTCCACGGCCATGGCTGGCGCGGCGGCCTGGGCGTGCTGCTGGACGATCTGGTGGCGGCGCTTTGCACCTTGCTGGCGATCGCCGCCTGGCGGTTTGCCTGGAGATTCATTTGAGCGATCCGGTCCCACCCCGACCCGAACTGGAGACCGCCGTCGCCTGCGGGCTGCTGGCCGATCTGCTGGCGCGCAGGCGCTGGATGCTGGCCACCGCCGAGAGCTGCACCGGCGGCCTGATCGCCGCGGCCTGCACCGACCGTGCCGGCTCCAGCGAGTGGTTCGAGCGGGGCTTCGTCACCTACTCCAATGCCGCCAAGACCGAACTGCTGGGGGTGCATGCCGGCCTGATCGAGGCCCATGGCGCCGTCAGCGAAGTGGTGGCGCGCGCCATGGCCGCCGGCGCGGCACGCCGCTCGCGCGCGCTGGTGAGCGTGGCGGTCACCGGCGTGGCCGGACCCGGCGGCGGCAGCGCGGACAAGCCGGTGGGCACGGTATGGTTCGCCTTCATGGTGGATGGCCAGCTCACCAGCGAGGTGCTGCGCTTCGACGGCGACCGCGCCGCGGTACGCGCCGCCGCCGTGCGGCACGCGCTGAACCGGCTGCTGGCCCTGCTCAGCCCCGCGCCAGCCGCCTGAACCGCCTTACATCGACATACCCAGCCGCGACAGCACGGCCAGCAGCGCGGCATAGGCCAGCACCGTCGCCGCGCAGGCGGCCGCCAGGCCGGGCCAGAAGCCCCAGCCGGCGCGCAGCAGCAGGGGCAGCACCACGAACAGCACCAGCGAGGGCAGCACCAGCCAGCCGATGCCCGCGGCCAGCTGCGCCACCTGCTCGCCGCTGCCGCCTTCCAGGTGCAGCCAGACCAGGGCCAGCAGCGAGGTCAGCGGCAGCGATGCCAGCGCCGCGGCCAGCAGCGAGCTGCGCCGCGCGAGCTCGCTCACGGCCACGATCACCGCGGCGGAAAGCGCGACCTTGAAAACGTACTGCCACATGGGCCCGAGTCTCGCAGCAAAGGCGCCGCGCCCTCAGGCCGCGGGCAGCCGCAAGGTCATGAACACGCTGTTGGGGTCTTCGACGTAGTCGCCGAAGGGCGCGCAGCCCAGGAAGCCGAAGCGCTGGTACAGGCGCCGCGCCGGCGCGAAGGCCGGCTGCGACCCCGTCTCCAGGCTCAGGCGCTCGTACGAGCGGCGACGAGCCTTGGTGATCAGGTGCTCCAGCAGGGCGGCCGCCACGCCGCGCCCGCGGTGCGCCGCCACGGTGCGCATGGACTTCACCTCGCCATGCCGCGGCGACAGTTCGCGCAGCGCGCCGCAGCCCAGGAGTTCGCCCGGGGACCAGGCGGTCCAGAAGGTGACGTCGGGGCGGCGCAGCTTGGCGATGTCCAGCGCGTGCACGCTCTGCGGCGGCGAGACCTCGTGCATGTGGCGCAGGTGCTCCTCGAGCAGCGCCCGGATCTCGGGGCCGGCAAGGTCATCGACACGGATTTGCATGGCGGTCCAAACAAAAACGCCCACGGATGTGGGCGTCTCGATGTTGGTTGCGCGGGCAAGATTTGAACTTGCGACCTTTGGGTTATGAGCCCAACGAGCTACCAGGCTGCTCCACCGCGCGTCAGAAGAGAAATTATAGGTTATTCGGCAGCCGTTTGCTCGGTGTCGGCGGTGGTTTCCGTCGGCTCGGGACGGTCCACCAGTTCCACCAGGGCCATGGGCGCGTTGTCGCCCACGCGGAAGCCCATCTTCAGGATGCGCGTGTAGCCGCCCGGGCGCGCCTTGTAGCGCGGGCCGAGCTCGGTGAACAGCTTGGCGACGATGTCGCGGTCGCGCAGGCGGTCGAACGCCAGGCGCTTGTTGGCCAGCGTCGGCTCCTTGGCCAGGGTGATCATGGGCTCGACCACGCGGCGCAGTTCCTTCGCCTTGGGGACGGTGGTCTTGATGGCCTCGTGCTGGAGCAGCGAGTTCATCATGTTGCGCAGCATCGCGAGGCGGTGCTCGCTGGTGCGGTTCAGTTTACGAAGGCCGTGGCCGTGACGCATGGTGCTTTCCTTTCCTTATCGATCACCCGGCCGGATCAGGTACCGGGCGTTGCACGTTCTGTTGACGGATTCAACAAGGCTGCTGTGCAGCCTTGTCCTTAACGCTTATCGAGGCCGGCCGGGGGCCAGCTCTCGAGTTTCATGCCCAGCGTGAGGCCACGCGAGGCGAGGACTTCCTTGATCTCGTTGAGCGACTTGCGGCCCAGGTTGGGGGTCTTGAGCAGCTCGTTCTCGGTGCGCTGGATCAGGTCGCCGATGTAGTAGATGTTCTCGGCCTTCAGGCAGTTGGCCGAGCGCACCGTCAGCTCGAGCTCGTCGACCGGGCGCAGCAGGATCGGGTCGAACTGCTGCGAGCTGCGCTGCACCGGCGCGTCGAAGGCCGCCAGCTCGCTGCCCTCCAGCTGCGCGAACACCGCCAGCTGCTCGACCAGGATCTTGGCGGAGGCGCGCACCGCGTCCTCGGCGGTGATGGCGCCGTTGGTCTCGATCTCCACCACCAGCTTGTCCAGGTCGGTGCGCTGCTCGACGCGGGCGCTCTCGACCGTATAGCTCACCCGCTTGACCGGCGAGAACGAAGCGTCCAGCACGATGCGGCCGATCGACTTGGTCGGCTCGTCGGCGTAACGGCGCATGGTGCCGGGCACGTAGCCGCGGCCCTTCTCGACCTTGATCTGCATGTCGATCTTGCCGCCTTGCGACAGGTGGGCGATCACATGGTCGGGGTTGATGATCTCGACGTCGTGCGGCGTCTGGATGTCGGCGGCCGTGACCACGCCTTCGCCGTCCTTGCGCAGCGACAGGGTGACCTCGTCGCGGTTGTGCAGCTTGAAGACCACGCCCTTTAGGTTCAGCAGGATGCTGACCACGTCTTCCTGGACGCCGTCGATGGACGAGTACTCGTGAAGCACACCGGCGATGGTGACTTCGGTTGCCGCATACCCGACCATCGAGGACAGCAGCACGCGGCGCAGGGCGTTGCCCAGCGTGTGGCCGTAGCCGCGCTCAAACGGCTCCAGCGTCACCTTGGCGCGGTTCGTGCCAAGCTGTTCCACGTTGATGGCTTTGGGTTTCAGCAGGTTGGTTTGCATGCAGGACTTCCTCTCAATACCCCCGGCTCGTTACACCGGTAAGGCTGGGGCCCGCTCGGGATGCCTCCCGGCGGGAACTAAAAAAAACCGGCGGACGAGGCTGCGACAGCAGCCTCGTTATCCTCCGTAACTCGTTTAACGCGAGTACAGTTCCACGATCAGCGCTTCCTTGATGTCGGCGCCGAATTCATCGCGGTCGGGGACCTTCTTGAAGGTGCCCTCGGCCTTGTCGGCATTGACCTCCACCCACGCGGGCAGGCCGACCTGCTGGGCCAGCTGCAGCGCCTCGACCACGCGGTTCTGCTTCTTGGACTTGTCGCGCACCGCGATCACGTCGCCGGTCTTGACCATGTAGGACGGGATGTTCACCGCCTGGCCGTTGACCGTGATGGCCTTGTGCGAGACCAGCTGGCGCGCCTCGGCGCGGGTCGAGCCGAAGCCCATGCGGTAGACCACGTTGTCCAGGCGGGACTCGAGCAGCAACAGCAGGTTGGCGCCGGAGTTGCCCTTGCGGCGGGCGGCTTCCTCGAAGTAGCGGCGGAACTGCTTCTCCAGCACGCCGTACATGCGCTTGACCTTCTGCTTCTCGCGCAGCTGCAGGCCGAAGTCGGAGGTGCGCTGGCCCGACGTGCGGCCATGCTGGCCGGGCTTGGAGTCGAACTTGGCCTTGTCGCTGATGGAGCGGCGTGCGCTCTTGAGGAACAGGTCCGTGCCTTCGCGGCGGGAGAGTTTGGCCTTGGGGCCGAGGTAACGTGCCACTTGTCTTTCCTTGGTTCATCTGCCGCGGCCATTCACCGCGGGAGCCATCGGCGAGCAGCCGATGGCGGTGGGCTTACTGAAGGACAAGGCGTGCCGAAGGCATGCCTTGTTTTCACCTTTAGATCCTCCGGCGCTTCTGCGGACGGCAGCCGTTGTGCGGCACCGGCGTCACGTCGGCGATCGAAGTGATGCGGATGCCCAGCGCGGCCAGCGCGCGCACCGAGGACTCGCGACCCGGGCCGGGACCCTTGATCTCGACGTCCAGGTTCTTGATGCCCTGCTCGATCGCGGCACGGCCGGCCACTTCCGATGCGACCTGGGCGGCGAACGGCGTGGACTTGCGCGAGCCCTTGAAGCCCTGGCCACCCGAGGACGCCCAGCTCAGGGCGTTGCCCTGGCGGTCGGTGATGGTGATGATGGTGTTGTTGAAGGACGCGTGCACGTGGCAGACGCCGTCCGACACGTTCTTGCGAACCTTCTTGCGCACGCGCTGCGCGGCGTTGTTGGCGGGAGCTTTAGCCATGTCGAATCCTTTTCCCGTTTATTTCTTGAGCGCCTGGGCGGCCTTGCGCGGGCCCTTGCGGGTGCGCGCGTTGGTGCGGGTGCGCTGGCCGCGCATGGGCAGGCCGCGGCGGTGGCGGAAGCCCCGGTAGCAGCCGATGTCCATCAGGCGCTTGATGTTCATCGTGGTCTCGCGGCGCAGGTCGCCCTCGATCGTGAACTGCGCGATCTGGTCGCGGATCTTCTCGAGGTCGGCGTCGGACAAGTCCTTGACCTTCTTGGAGTAGGCGATGCCGCAGGCCTCGCAGATCTTGCGGGCGCGCGTGCGGCCGATGCCGAAGATGGCCGTCAGGCCGATCTCGGCGTGCTGATGCGGCGGAATGTTGATGCCAGCGATACGTGCCATGTGCGTCTTTCCTGTATCTGTGCCTGTGCCTTAGCCCTGGCGCTGCTTGTGGCGCGGATCGGTGCAGATCACGCGGACAACGCCCTTGCGGCGGATGATCTTGCAGTTGCGGCAGATCTTCTTGACGGAAGCCGAAACTCTCATTTGCTTTTCTCCTAAATCTTTCTCGCGCTCACTTGGCGCGGAACACGATACGTGCCCGCGACAAGTCGTAGGGCGTCAATTCAACGGTGACCTTGTCACCCGGCAGGATGCGGATGTAGTGCATCCGCATCTTTCCCGAAATATGTCCGAGCACCACGTGCCCGTTCTCCAGCTTCACGCGGAATGTCGCGTTGGGCAGGTTTTCCACGACCTCGCCCTGCATCTGGATGACATCGTCCTTCGCCATCTCTTTCTCAGCCGCCGAGCGAGGTCTTGAAGTTGGCCTTCTTGAGCAGCGACTCGTACTGCTGGCTCATCAGGTAGTTCTGCACCTGGGCCATGAAGTCCATGGTCACGACCACGATGATCAGCAGCGAGGTGCCGCCGAAGTAGAACGGCACGTTGTACTTCAGGATCAGGAACTCCGGCAGCAGGCAGACGAAGGTGATGTACACCGCGCCGGCCAGCGTCAGCCGCACCAGGATCTTGTCGATGTAGCGCGCCGTCTGGTCGCCCGGGCGGATGCCCGGGATGAAGGCGCCGCTCTTCTTCAGGTTGTCGGCCGTCTCCCGGCTGTTGAACACCAGGGCCGTGTAGAAGAAGCAGAAGAACACGATGGCCGCGGCGTACAGCAGCACGTAGATAGGCTGGCCGGGCGACAGCGTGGCCGCGATGTCGCGCAGCCAGCGCATCGACTCGCCGGTCGAGAACCAGCCCACCACCGTGGCCGGCAGCAGGATGATGGACGAGGCGAAGATCGGCGGGATCACGCCGGCCATGTTCAGCTTCAGCGGCAGGTGCGACGACTGGCCGCCGTACACCTTGTTGCCCACCTGCCGGCGCGCGTAGTTCACCAGGATCTTGCGCTGGCCGCGCTCGACGAACACCACGAAGTAGGTGACCAGGGCCACCAGCGCCACGATGAAGATGGCCACCAGGACGCTCATCGCGCCGGTGCGCACCAGCTCCAGCAGCCCGCCGATCGCGCTGGGCAGCCCTGCGGCGATGCCGGCGAAGATCAGGATGGAGATGCCGTTGCCCAGGCCGCGCTCGGTGATCTGCTCGCCCAGCCACATCAGGAACATGGTGCCGGCCGTCAGGCTCACCACCGCCGTCATGCGGAAGCCGAAGCCCGGGTTGATCACCAGGCCGGCCGAGCCTTCCAGCGCCAGCGCGATGGACAGCGACTGGAAGAGAGCCAGGCCCAGGGTGCCGTAGCGGGTGTACTGCGTGATCCTGCGGCGGCCGGCCTCGCCCTCCTTCTTCATCTGCTCGAACGTCGGCACGACGTAGGTGAGCAGCTGCATGATGATGGAGGCCGAGATGTACGGCATGATGCCCAACGCGAACACGGTGAAGCGCGACAGCGCCCCGCCCGAGAACATGTTGAACAGGCTCAGGATGCCGCCCTGCTGGCCCTTGAACAGGGCCTGCAGCTGGGTCGGGTCGATGCCGGGCACGGGGATGTGCGCGCCGATGCGGTAGACCACCAGCGCGAGCAGCAAGAAGACCAGCCGGCGACGCAGGTCGCCGAACTTGCCGGTCTTCGCGATCTGGGCAGCGCTAGTGGCCACGCGGTCCGTCCTTGACTGCCGTCATTCAGGCCAGGCTGCCGCCGGCCGCCTCGATGGCGGCCTTGGCGCCGGCGGTCGCGGCGATGCCGGTCAGCTTCACGGCGCGCTTGATCTCGCCGGACTTGATGACCTTCACGTTCTGGACGATCTGGCCCACCAGCTTGGCGCTCTTGAGCGCCAGCAGGTCGACTTCGGCCAGGCCCAGCTGGTCGAGATCGCCCAGGGTGACCTCGCCGTTGAACTTCAGGTTCTGCGACTTGAAGCCGCGCTTGGGCAGGCGGCGCTGCAGCGGCATCTGGCCGCCTTCGAAGCCGACCTTGTGGTAGCCGCCGGAGCGGGACTTCTGGCCCTTGTGGCCGCGGCCGGCGGTCTTGCCCAGGCCGGAGCCGATGCCACGGCCGACGCGGCGGCGCGCCTTGCGCGAACCGTCGGCGGGCTTGAGGTTGTTCAGTTCCATGTCAGAGCACCTTCACCAGGTAGTCGACCTTGTTGATCATGCCGCGGACGGCGGGCGTGTCCTGCAGTTCGCTGACGCTGTTGAGCTTGCGCAGGCCCAGGCCGCGCACGGTGTCGCGGTGCGACTGCTTGGTGCCGATCGGGCTGCGCACCAGCTGGACCTTGATGGTTTGTTGGGTTGCCATGTCGATGACTCCGGTCAGGCGGCGAAGAGGTCCTCGACCGACTTGCCGCGCTTGGCCGCCACTTCCGAGGGCGTCGTCGAGTTCTTCAGCGCGTCGAACGTCGCGCGGACCATGTTGTAGGGGTTGGTCGAACCGTGGCTCTTGGCCACGATGTCGGTGATGCCCATGACTTCGAACACGGCGCGCATCGGGCCGCCGGCGATGATGCCGGTGCCCTTGGGCGCCGGCGACATCATCACGCGGGCTGCGCCGTGCTGGCCGTACACCGTGTGGTGGAGGGTGCCGTTCTTCAGCGAGACCTTGGTCATGTTGCGGCGCGACTCTTCCATCGCCTTCTGCACGGCCGCAGGCACTTCCTTGGACTTGCCCTTGCCCATGCCGACGCGGCCGTCGCCGTCGCCGACCACGGTGAGCGCGGCGAAGCCGAGGATACGGCCGCCCTTCACCACCTTGGTGACGCGGTTGACCGCGATCATCTTCTCTTTGAGGCCGTCTTCCGGACCGTCACCCTGACGGTTAGCTTGAATCTTTGCCATATCGATATTCCGTGTCCGTTAGAACTGCAGGCCGGCTTCGCGCGCGGCGTCGGCCAGCGCCTTGACGCGGCCGTGGTAGGCAAAACCGGCGCGGTCGAACGCGACCTTCTCGACGCCGGCGGCCTTGGCCTTCTCGGCGATCAGCTTGCCCACCTGCTGCGCGGCGGCGGTGTTGCCGCCCTTGCCCGCGCCGCCGAGCTGCTTGCGCAGGTCGGCCTGGGCGGTGGACGCCGTGGCCAGCACCTTGCTGCCGTCCTCGGAGATCACCGTGGCGTAGATGTGCAGGTTGGTGCGGTTCACCGTCAGGCGTGCCACGCCCTGCTGGGCGATGCGTACGCGGGTCTGCCGGGCCCGGCGAAGACGCTGCTCTTTCTTGGTCAACATCATCTGGGCTCCTTACTTCTTCTTGGTCTCTTTGATCGTGATCTTCTCGTCCGCATAGCGGATGCCCTTGCCCTTGTAGGGCTCGGGCGGGCGGATCGCGCGGATCTCGGCGGCCACCTGGCCGACGCGCTGGCGGTCGGCGCCCTTGACCACGATCTCGGTGGGCGCCGGCGTCGCCACCGTGATGCCCGCCGGCATGTCCTTGTTGACCGGGTGCGAGAAGCCGACCGACAGGTTCAGCTTGGCGCCCTGGGCCTGGGCCTTGTAGCCCACGCCGACCAGCGACAGCTTCTTCTCGAACCCCTTGGTCACGCCCAGCACCATGTTGTTGACCAGCTGGCGCATGGTGCCGCTCATGGCGTTGGCCTCGCGCGACTCGTCCACCGGCGCGAAGCTCAGCTTGCCGCCTTCGCTGGTGACCTTGACCAGGCGGTTCTGGGCCAGCGACAGCGTGCCGCCGGTACCCTTGACGCTGATCTGGTCGTTCTTGATCTGCACGTCCACGCCCTGCGGGACGGCGACCGGCATCTTTCCTACTCGGGACATTTGTCTTTCCTTCCCTTTAGGCCACGTAGCACAGCACTTCGCCGCCGACCCCGGTGGCGCGGGCCTTGCGGTCGGTCATCACGCCCTTGGGGGTGGTGATGATGGCCACGCCCAGGCCGTTCTGCACCTGGGGGATCGCCTCGCGGCCCTTGTAGACGCGCAGGCCGGGGCGGCTGACGCGCTCGATGCGCTCGATCACCGGACGGCCGGCGTAGTACTTCAGCGCGATCTCGAGCTCGCTCTTGTTGCCGTCCTTCTTGACCTCGAAGCCGTCGATGTAGCCCTCGTCCTTCAGGACCTGGGCGATCGCGACCTTGATGTTGGACGCCGGCACGCTGACCGTGGCCTTGGCCACCATCTGCGCGTTGCGGATGCGGGTCAGCAGGTCGGCGATGGGATCACTCATGCTCATGTCTTGTCACTCCTCGCCGTGGCTTACCAGCTGGCCTTGATCACGCCCGGGATGTCGCCGGTGAAGGCCATCTCGCGGATCTTGTTGCGGGCCAGGCCGAACTGGCGGAACGTGCCACGCGGGCGGCCCGTGATCTCGCAGCGGTTGCGCTGGCGGGTCGGGTTGGCGTTGCGGGGCAGCTTCTGGAGCGCCAGGCGCGCGGCGGCACGCTCCTCGTCGCTCTTCTTGGCATCGCCGGCGATGGCCTTCAGTTCCGCGTGCTTCTTCGCGTACTGGGCGACCAGCTTGTCACGCTTGAGTTCGCGCTGGATCAAAGCAGTTTTTGCCACGATGTACCTTCAGTTCTTGAACGGGAAACGGAAGCCCGCGAGCAGCGCCTTGGCTTCCTCGTCGGTCTTGGCCGTGGTGGTGATGCTGATGTTCAGGCCGCGCAGGGCGTCGACCTTGTCGTACTCGATCTCGGGGAAGATGATCTGCTCCTTCACCCCGATGTTGTAGTTGCCGCGGCCGTCGAAGGCGCGGCCGGAGATGCCGCGGAAGTCGCGCACGCGCGGCAGCGCCACCGTGACGAAACGGTCGAGGAACTCGAACATCTTCTCGCCGCGCAGCGTGACCATGCAGCCGATGGCCTGGCCTTCGCGGATCTTGAAGCCGGCGATGGCCTTCTTGGCCTTGGTGACCACGGGCTTCTGGCCGGCGATCTTGGTCAGGTCGCCGACGGCGTTGTCCATCACCTTCTTGTCCGCCACCGCCTCGCTCACGCCCATGTTCAGCGTGATCTTGGTCAGGCGCGGCACCTGCATCGGCGACTTGTAGCCGAACTTGGCGGTCAGCTCGGGGACCACCTTCTCGCGATAGTGTTGTTGCAGTCGTGCCATGGTCATGCCACCTTGATTTCTTCGCCGCTGGACTTGAAGACGCGCACGCGCTTGTCGCCCTTCAGCTCGATGCCCACGCGGTCGGCCTTGCCGGTCGCGGGATTGAAGATGGCCACGTTGGACTGGTGGATCGGCATGGCCTTCTCCACGATGCCGCCGGTCGTGCCCTTCATGGGGTTGGGCTTGGTGTGCTTCTTCACCTGGTTGATGCCCTCGACCACCACGCGCTCGTCGTCCTTGCGCAGGATGACCTTGCCGCGCTTGCCCTTGTCACGGCCGGCGAGGACGATGACCTCGTCGCCTTTGCGAATCTTGTTCATGGCTTTGCCTCTTACAGGACCTCGGGGGCCAGCGACACGATCTTCATGAACTTCTCGGTGCGCAGCTCGCGCGTCACCGGGCCGAAGATGCGGGTGCCGATGGGCTCCAGCTTGTTGTTGAGCAGCACGGCGGCGTTGCCGTCGAACTTGACCAGGGAGCCGTCGCCGCGGCGGATGCCCTTGGCGGTGCGCACCACCACGGCGCTGTAGACCTCGCCCTTCTTGACGCGGCCACGCGGGGCGGCTTCCTTGATGCTCACCTTGATGATGTCGCCCACGCTGGCGTAGCGACGCTTGGAGCCACCGAGCACCTTGATGCAAAGCACGGACTTCGCGCCCGTGTTGTCGGCGACTTCGAGCCGGGATTCAGTCTGGATCATGTCAAATATTCCCAACTTGACCCCAGCGCTGTCCTTGCGGGCGGCGCGTGGGTCAGTCTTGGGCCCGCCGTCGCTGAAAGCGAACCGTTCGCAGCCAGCTTCGAATGGGCAGAAGTTTGCCTCGCCTCATGGCAAGGGCCCGCCAAAAAATGGCGAGCCCGCGATTGTGCCATATCGCGGCGGCTTGTCAAACCCCCGGGTTCGGCAGGCCCTGGTAGGCCTGGGCCACGCGCTCGAAGGCCTGCACCTGGGGGTCGGCCCCGGTCTCCTGCCGCAGCAGCTCGCCGACCGCCGGCGCCAGCGAGGCGGCCAGCCCGGCATCGAGGAACAGCAGCCGCTGGCGCCGCGCCAGCACGTCTTCCACGGTCCGCGCGTATTCACGGCGGGCGGCGAAGCGGACCATGGCCTCGCTCAGGCCGCCGCCCAGTTCATGACGGGCGCCGGGCAGCGCGGCCACCTCGTCGGCTTCGCTGCCGTACAGGTGCAGGCCCGGCGGCGCGCTCAGGGGGCGGCAGGCGGCCGGCGCCACGTCGGCCCCGACCAGGGGCAAGTCAGCCGTCACCCCGGCAACGGCCCGGTCCAGCAGCCGTTCGGCAAAGCAGCGTTCCAGCACGTCCTCGGCCATGGCGCGGTAGGTCGTCCACTTGCCCCCGGTCACGGTGACCAGGCCGGAGCGGCTGACCAGCACGGTGTGCTCGCGGCTCAGGCTCTTGGTGTCCTCGCCGTCGTCGCCCTGCGGCTTGACCAGGGGGCGCAGGCCCACCCAGATGCTGCGCACGTCCTCGCGCCGCGGCGCCCGGCGCAGATAGCGGCCGGCCTCGCCGAGGATGAAGTCCAGTTCGTGGCCGAACGGGGTCGGCTCGCGCGCCAGGTCGTCGCGCGGCGTGTCGGTGGTGCCCAGGATCAGCTTGCCCAGCCAGGGCACGCCGAACAGCACCCGGCCGTCCGCGGTCTTGGGCACCATCAGCGCGTGGTCGCCGGGCAGGAAGTCGCGGTCCACCACCAGGTGCACGCCCTGGCTGGGCGCCACCATGGGGCGCGCCGCCCGGCCGGTGGCCTCGCCGTCCTGGCGCCGCAGCTCGTCCACCCAGACACCCGCCGCATTGATCACGCAGCGGGCGGCCAGCGGGAACTCGCGGCCGCTCTCGCGGTCGCGGCAGCGCAGGCCGGCCACCTTGCCGTCCTCGTAGACCAGGCCGGCGGCTTCGCAGTAATTGACCAGCAGCGCGCCGCGGGCGGCCGCGGTGCGCGCCAGGGCCAGGGCCAGGCGCGCGTCGTCGAACTGGCCGTCCCAGTACTTCACGCCGCCCTTGAGGCCCTCGGGCCGCAGGGTGGGCAGCAGGCCCAGCGTCTCGCCGCGGCCCAGGAACTCGGTCGAGCCCAGGCCGGCCCGGCCGGCCAGCACGTCGTAGAGCTTGAGCCCGGCGCCGTAGAACGGCGTCTCCCACAGCCGGTAGGACGGCATGACGAAGGGCAGCGGCTGCGCCAGGTGCGGCGCGTTGCGCAGCAGCGTGCCGCGCTCGTGCAGGGCCTCGCGCACCAGCGAGACATTGCCCTGCGCCAGGTAGCGCACGCCGCCGTGCACCATCTTGGTGGCGCGCGAGGAGGTGCCGCTGGCGAAATCGTGCGACTCGATCAGCACCGCCGAGAAGCCCCGCGCGGCGGCATCCAGCGCCACCCCCAGCCCGGTGGCGCCGCCGCCGATGATGGCCAGGTCGTATTTCTTGGGCCGGGCCAGTTCGGCGAGCAGCTGCTGTCGTTGCATGGCCGCGATTCTCGCAGGCAGCGCCGGGGCGGGACGTAGACTCGCGCCATGGCTTCCTCTTCCCCCGATCCCGTTCCCGGCGGCCTTCCGGTGCTGGCCTTCATCGGCGGCGGCAACATGGCCAGCGCCGTCATCGGCGGCCTGCTGCGGCAGGGGTTGCCGGCCTCGCAGGTGGAGGTGGTCGAGCCCTTCGAGCCAGCGCGCGGGCGGCTGCGGCAGCAGTTCGGCATCCAGGCGCTGGAGGCCGCCGGCCCGGCGCTGGCGCGCGCCGGCCTGGTGGTCTGGGCGGTCAAGCCCCAGACCTTCCGCGATGCGGCGGCGCAGGCCCGGCCGCACCTGGGCGCGGCGCTGCACCTGAGCGTGGCGGCCGGCATCCGCACGGACAGCATGGGCGCCTGGCTGGGCAGCGAACGCATCGTGCGCGCCATGCCCAACACGCCGGCCCTGGTGGGCCAGGGCATGACCGGCCTGTTCGCCCGGCCGGGGGTGAGCGCAGCGGACCGCGCCCTGGTCGAGCGCGTCATCGCCACCACCGGCGAGTCGCTGTGGGTGGACGGGGAGCAGCAGCTGGACGCAGTGACCGCGCTGTCCGGCTCGGGCCCGGCCTACGTGTTCCTGTTCCTGGAGGCGATGGCGCAGGCCGGCGCGGAGATGGGCCTGCCGCGCGAGCAGGCGCTGCGGCTGGCGATAGGCACCTTCGCGGGCGCCTCCTCGCTGGCGCGCGACGCGCAGGAGCCGCCGGAGGTGCTGCGCGAGCGCGTCACGTCCAAGGGCGGGACGACCTACGCCGCCATCACCTCGCTGCAGCAGGACGGCGTGCCGGCGCAGTTCGTGAAGGCCCTGCACGCGGCCCGCCGGCGCGCGGCCGAACTGGGCGACGAGTTCGGCGCGGCCTGAAGGCTCAGCGCCAGCCGTGGCCGGCCACCACGCCGGCGAACACGGTGAAGCCCAGCCAGTGGTTGAGCCGGAAGGCCCGGAAGCAGCCCTCGCGGCTGCGCCGGCGGATCAGGAAGAAGTGCCACACGGCCTGCGCCGCGGCCAGTGCCGTGGCCACGAAGAACAGCGCGCCCAGCCCGCGCGGCGCGAGGGCCAGTGTCCAGATGGCGAGGTAGGCCGCGTAGCAGGCCATGACCACGGCGACGTCGGCCCGGCCCAGGGTGATGGCCGAGGTCTTCATGCCGATGCGCAGGTCGTCGTCGCGGTCGACCATGGCGTACTCGGTGTCGTAGGCCAGCACCCAGAACAGGTTGCCGGCCAGCAGCACCCAGGCGATGGGCGGCACGCGCGACTGCACCGCCGCGAAGGCCATCGGGATGCCGAAGCTGAAGGCGACGCCCAGCACCGCCTGCGGCATGGACACGTGGCGCTTGGCAAAGGGATAGGCGAGGGTGATGGCCAGCGCGGCGAACGACCAGGCCACGGTGGCCGCGTTGGTGGTGAGCACCAGGCCGAAGGCGGCAAGCGCCAGCACCGCGCCCACCGCCAGGGCCTCCTTCACCGACACCTTGCCCGCCGTCACCGGCCGCTGTGCCGTGCGCTTGACGTGACGGTCAAAGTCGCGGTCGGCGACGTCGTTGACGCAGCAGCCGGCGCTGCGCATGAGGATGGTGCCCAGCACGAACACCGCCAGCAGGTGCCAGCCGGGGAAGCCCTGCGCCGCCACCCACAGGGCCGACAGCGTGGGCCACAGCAGCAGCAGCCAGCCGGCCGGCCGATCCCAACGAATCAGATCCAGATAAAGGGCGGCTTTCGAGCCGCCGTCACCGTCAGCCTTCAAGCAGCGAGCGCAGCATCCAGGCCGTCTGCTCGTGCACCGCCAGGCGCTGCGTCAGCAGGTCGGCCGTGGGCTCGTCGCTGGCCTTGTCGGCCACCGGGAACAGTCCGCGCGCCGTGCGGGCCACGGCCTCGTGGCCCTTGACCAGGATGCGCACCATCTCCATCGCCTGGGGCGGCTGCACCGGCACGTCGGGCAGCGAGGTGAGGCGGCCGAACTCGGCATAGGAACCGGGCGCATGGGCGCCCAGCGAGCGGATGCGCTCGGCGATCGGGTCCACGGCGTTCCACAGCTCGGTGTACTGCGCCATGAACATGTCGTGCAGCGAGGTGAACATCGGGCCGGTGACGTTCCAGTGGAAGTTGTGCGTGGTCAGGTACAGGGTGTAGGTGTCGGCCAGCAGGCGCGACAGGCCCTCGGCGATGGAGGCGCGGTCCTGCTCGCTGATGCCGATGTTGATGGCGGGTGCGCTCATCCTTGTGCTCCTTGAAAGTCGTGGTCGATCCGACACTGTAAGGCGCTGCCGGAAACCCGGGCAACAGAGGGCGTCAATCGGCCCCATAGGCGCGCACGGTCGCGCAGCGCGCCGGCGGCGACGGATCAGGACAGTCGCTTGACGCCCGGCAGCTCGCAGGCGTAGATGGCGTTGCGCAGCGCGGCGATCGCCTCGTAGCGGGTGAAACTGCGGCGCCAGGCCAGCACCACCCGGCGCATCGGCGGGTCGCCGTCGAACGGGATGTAGCGCACGAACGCCTGGTCCTCCTTGCGCCGCTTGGGCCGGGGCTCCAGCGCCTCCTTGGGCACCGACAGCCGCGGCACCAGGGTCACGCCCATGCCGGCGGCCACCATGTGCTTGATGGTTTCCAGCGAGGAGCCCTCGAAGCTCTTGCGGATGCCCTCGGCGTCGCTGGAGAAGCGGGCGAACTCCGGGCACACCTCCAGCACGTGGTCGCGGAAGCAGTGGCCGGTGCCCAGCAGCAGCATGGTCTCGCTCTTGAGCTCCTGCGAGGTGATGGCGGCGCGCGAGGCGAACGGATGGGTGGCCGGCACCGCCGTTAGGAAGGGCTCGTCGTACAGCGGCGCCAGCGCCAGGCCGGTGTCGGGGAAGGGCTCGGCCATGATGGCGCAGTCGATCTCGCCGGTGCGCAGCATCTCCAGCAGCCGCGCGGTGAAGTTCTCCTGCAGCATCAGCGGCATCTGCGGCGTGCGGGCGATGGCCTGGCGCACCAGGTCGGGCAGCAGGTAGGGGCCGATGGTGTAGATCACGCCCAGCTTGAGCGGGCCGGCCAGCGGGTCCTTGCCGCGCTTGGCGATCTCCTTGATGCTGGCCGCCTGCTCCAGCACGCTCTGCGCCTGCCGCACGATCTCCTCGCCCAGCGGCGTCACCGTCACCTCGTTGGCGCTGCGCTCGAACAGCTTGACCTCCAGCTCGTCCTCCAGCTTCTTGATCGCCACGGACAGCGTGGGCTGGGAGACGAAGCAGGCCTCGGCCGCCTTGCCGAAGTGCTTTTCCCGGGCGACGGCGACGATGTATTTGAGCTCGGTGAGGGTCATGGTCGTCCGGAATTGTCGCGCAACGCTAGGCCTTGAGGTAATCCTGCCGCCCGCCCAGCCAGCGGGCGACGTGCTTGCGCGCCAGCTCCGCATGGCGGTCCAGCATCACCGGCGCCAGCTCGCGCACCCGCTCGAGCAAGGCCGCGTCCGCCACCAGGTCGGCGAACCGCAGCAGCGGCGCGCCCGACTGGCGCGCGCCCAGGAACTCGCCCGGGCCGCGGATCTCCAGGTCGCGCCGCGCGATCTCGAAGCCGTCGGCCGTCTCCACCATGGCCTTGAGCCGCGAGCGCGCCGTCTCGCCCAGCCGGCCGTTGTCGCCGGGCGAGTACAGCAGCACGCAGGCCGAAGCCGCGGCGCCGCGGCCCACGCGCCCGCGCAGCTGGTGCAGCTGCGACAGGCCGAATCGCTCGGCATGCTCGATCACCATCAGCGAGGCATTGGGCACGTCCACGCCGACCTCGATCACCGTGGTGGACACCAGCACCGCCATCTGCCCGCCCTCGAACAGCGCCATCACGGCCTTCTTCTCCGGCGACGGCATGCGCGAGTGCAGCAGGCCCACCAGCACGCCCGGCAGGGCCTGGGACAGGGCCTGGTGCGTCGCCGTGGCATTGGTCAGGTCCAGCGCCTCGCTCTCCTCGATCAGCGGGCAGACCCAGTACACCTGCCGTCCCTGCGCGAGCTGGGCGCGGATGCGCTCGACCACCTCGTCGCGCCGGCTGTCCGAGATCAGCTTGGTGACCACCGGCGTGCGGCCCGGCGGCAACTGGTCGATGGTGGAGACGTCCAGGTCGGCGTAGTAGCTCATGGCCAGGGTGCGCGGGATGGGCGTGGCCGACATCATGAGCAGATGCGGCTCATGCCCTGCCTCGGCCATCTTGCTGCGCAAGGCCAGCCTCTGCGCCACGCCGAAGCGGTGCTGCTCGTCGATGATGGCCAGCGCCAGCCGCTGGAACTGCACCTGCTCCTGGATCACCGCGTGCGTGCCCACCACCAGCGCTGCTTCGCCGCTGGCGACCTGGGCCAGCATCTGCGCGCGCTCCTTCTTCCTTTGGCTGCCGGTCAGCCACGCCACGCGCAGGCCGCGCGGCGCCAGCAGCGGCTCCAGCCAGCCGATCAGCTTGCGGAAGTGCTGCTCGGCCAGGATCTCGGTGGGCGCCATCAGGGCGCACTGCCAGCCGGCGTCGATGGCGACGGCGGCGGCCAGCGCCGCCACCACGGTCTTGCCCGAGCCGACGTCGCCCTGCAGCAGGCGGTGCATGGGCACGGCGCGCCCCAGGTCGGCGGCGATCTCCTCCACCACGCGGCGCTGCGCCGCGGTGAGCGCGAACGGCAGCGCGGCCAGCAGCTGCTCGTGCAGCCCGCCACGGCGCGCGGCCAGCGCCGGCGCGCGCAACGCGTCGCGTTCGCGCTTGGCCTCGATCTGCGACAGCTGCTGCGCCAGCAGTTCCTCGGCCTTCAGCCGCTGCCAGGCCGGGTGGCTGCGATCTTCCAGCGTGGCCAGCGCGGTATCCGGCCCGGGCTGGTGCAGGAAACGCAGTGTGCGCCCCAGGTCCCATTCGGGCTGCAGGCCCAGCGGGCCCAGGGCCGGCGGCGGCAGCGTGTCCGACAGGTCCGCGCGCCCCAGCGCGGCCAGGATGGCCTTGCGCAGGTAGCTCTGGGGCAGGCCCGCCGCAGTGGGATAGACCGGCGTCAGCGCCTGCGGCAGCTCGCCCGCCGCCGACCGGCACACCGGATGCACCATCTGCCAGCCGAGCAGGCCGCCCTTGAGCTCGCCGCGCGCGCGGATGCGCGCGCCCACGGCCAGCGCCTTCTGCTGCGAGGGGTAGAAGCTGAAGAAGCGCAGCACGCAGGCATCGCTGCCGTCGTCCACTGTCACCACCAGCTGGCGGCGCGGACGGAAGGCGATGTGGTTGTCGGTGACCACGGCCTCGATCTGCACCGTCTGGCCCTCGCGCGCGTCGGCCAGCCGCGTGATGCGCGTCTCGTCCTCGTAGCGCAGGGGCAGGTGCAGGGCCAGGTCGATGTCGCGCTTCAGGCCCAGCTTGAGCAACGCTTTCTGGGGCTCGGTCAAGGCGGGGCCGCTGGGCATGGGCGAGAATTCTGCCTCCTGCAAGCATGCGCACCTTCACCCTCGCCGATTTCGACTTCGCCCTGCCCCCCGAGCTGATCGCCCAGCACCCGGCGGCCGAACGCAGCGCCTCGCGCCTGCTCGACGGCACCGGCGCCGAGCCGGCCGACCGCGTCTTCCGCGACCTGCCCGCGCTGCTCGCGCCGGGCGACCTGCTGGTGTTCAACGACACGCGGGTGGTCAAGGCGCGCCTGTTCGGCGAGAAACCCACCGGCGGCAGGCTGGAGCTGCTGGTCGAGCGGGTGCTGCAGGACCACGAGGTGGCGGCCCACATGAAAACCGGCAAGAAACCGCCGGTGGGCACGCAGCTGACCATGGACGGCGGCTTCAGTGCCACCCTGCTGGGCCGCTGGCCGGACGAGGACGGCACGCTGTTCCGCCTGCGCTTGTCCGGCGAGCCGCATGCGCTGATGGAGCGGCATGGCCACGTGCCGCTGCCGCCGTACATCACGCACGGGGATACGGCCGAGGACGAGCGGCGCTACCAGACCGTGTTCGCCGCCCGGCCCGGCGCCGTCGCGGCGCCCACCGCCGCCCTGCACTTCGACCAGGCCCTGCTCGCCGCGCTGGAGGCGCGCGGCATCGAGCGCGCCAGCCTCACCTTGCACGTGGGCGCAGGCACCTTCCAGCCGGTGAAGACCGAGAACCTCGCCGAGCACCGGATGCACAGCGAGTGGTACGAGGTGCCCGCGTCCACGCAGCAGGCGGTCCAGGCCACGCGCCGGCGCGGCGGCCGCATCGTGGCGGTGGGCACCACCACCGTGCGCACCCTGGAATCCTGGGCGCTCACCGGCCAGGCCAGCGGCGACACCCGCATCTTCATCACGCCCGGCTTCGGCTTCCGCCTGGTCGACCTGCTGGTCACCAATTTCCACCTGCCCAAGTCGACGCTGATGATGCTGGTCAGCGCCTTCGCCGGCCATGCCCAGGTGATGGACCTGTACCGCCACGCCATCGCCCGGCGCTACCGCTTCTTCAGCTACGGCGACGCCATGCTGCTGGCCCGGCGCGGGTCCGGCGCGCCGCCCGCCTGAGCGGCCTCAGGCCGCCCGCGCCACCCGGCCCTGCACCCCGGCGGCGATGCCCGCGATCTTCTGCAGCACGGCCGCCGCGTCCTCGCGCGTGGCCAGCTGGGCGATGTGCACCTCGCGCACGGCGCCGCGGGCGCGCACCTGCGCCGGGTAGCCGGCCCGGCGCAGGCGCTGCGCCAGGGCCGTGGCGCCCGCAGCATCGCGCGCCTCGCCGGCCACCACGCGCCAGCGGCCGCCCGCCACCGCGATGCCGCGCCCGGGCTGCGGCTCGGTCGAGCGCAGGAAGCGCGCCAGCTCGTCCGGCGTGGCGTTGCCCACCGGCTGCACCGGCCGCTCGAAGAAGCGGGCCCAGAAGGCCGTCGGCTTGTCCAGCACCAGCGCGCCCTGGTCGCGCGTGGCCAGCTCGATGCGGCCTTCGAACAGGCAGGCGGCGTCGTGCACCGCGTCGGTCATGCTCCAGAAGTCGGTGCCCCGGATGCCGATGGTGGCGGTGCGCAGCGTGACGTCGATCTCGCGCCGGCCCACGGCCTTGGCCACGGCCGAGGTGGTGAAGCGGAAGAAGCCCTCGGTCAGCTTCAGCTGCGAGCGCACCACGGTCTGGTCCTGCTCCTGCGCCACCGACAGCTGGGGCACGGCCAGGCGCGACTTCTCGCCCAGGCGCACCAGGCTGCCTTCGGGCAGGCGCATCACCAGCGCCGCATTGGCGCCGGTCTCCACCTCCTGGGCGGTGCTGACGGTATCGCCCGGGGCCAGCGGGCGGCGCTGGCCGTCCGCCTCTATCCAGGCGGGCATCTGCACGGCCTCGACCTGCAGGGTGCGCGCGGGGGCGGTGGCGGCAACGGCGGCCTCAGCGCCGGAAGCGGCCGCGGCCAAGCCGGCGGCCGACAGGCTGCCTTGCAGCAGCAGTCTGCGTTTCATGGAACTCTCCTCCAGGTGGCCGGGACGGCCGGGCGTGACTCCCTGGGCTTTGTTACGCAGCCAGCCTGCGGGTGGATGCGGGCAGCGGCCCGATCAAGCGACATGGCTGCGCGCGTTGGCCATCCGCAACGAAAACAGCTTGTATTCCAGCCGCTGCAGCCCGGCCGGCCAGGACCGCGGCGTGCCGGCACGCTGCTCGATCACCGCGCTGGCGGTATAGACGCGATCGGCCACGGGCAGGCGCAGCTGGCTGCACAGGCGCTCCAGCCGTGCCTTGACCTCGGCACCGGAGCCGGCCAGCATGAGCAACGCCCGGCCCCGGCCCCAGGACATCAGCGACTCCCCGGGCCCGACCGCGGCTTCCAGTGCCTGGGTCAGGCCGCGTTGCACCGCCACCAGCTCGTCCACGTGGGCATGGCGGTCCAGCTCCTGCCATTGATCGATCTCCAGCAGCGCCATCCAGCCGCCCGGCCCCATGGCGCCTTCCACCCCCTGCTGCCGGGACAGGGCGAACGCGCCGGCATCCAGCAGCGGCGCCCGCGAGCGGTCCAGGTGGGCCAGGGCCCGCACCAGCACCCGCAGCAGGCGCCCCACCTCGTCCTGGCCGGCGCCCGAGGCTTCGAACAGGCGGCCCTCGGTCATGAAGCGCTGCAGGCCGTCGGCGGCCCGGCGCAGCGGCTCGAACAGGCGCCACAGCGAGGCCAGCACCAGCACCGTGGCCACCAGCGTGAGCGCCAGGGCCGCGGTGAACACACCCCAGGGCGTGAGCGCGTCGGGGAACAGGACGATCAGGGCGATCAGCCCCAGCAGGGGGATGTGCGTGCTCAGAAAGGCCATCACGAAACTCTTGACGGCGACCGAGTCGTACCAGCGCGACTTCAAGCTCATCCGCCGATCCTATCGGCCTATGGGCCCGCCAACTCATCCGAGTTGCTTCTTCGAGACAATCGGCCCATGCTCCATTTCGAATTGCTGGCGACCGAGGGCCTGGCCCGGCGCGGCCGCCTGACCCTCCGCCACGGGGTGGTCGAGACCCCCATCTTCATGCCCGTGGGCACCTATGGCACCGTCAAGGGCGTGACGCCGCGCTCGCTGGAGGAGATGGGCGCGCAGATCATCCTGGGCAACACCTTCCACCTGTGGATGCGCCCGGGCCTGGACGTGCTGGCGCAGTTCGGCGGGCTGCACCGCTTCGAGCGCTGGGACCGCCCCATCCTCACCGACTCGGGCGGCTTCCAGGTCTGGAGCCTGGGCGAGATGCGCAAGATCAGCGAGGAAGGGGTGCGCTTCGCCTCGCCCGTCAACGGCGACAAGCTGTTCCTCACGCCCGAGACCTCCATGCAGATCCAGGCGGCGCTGAACAGCGACATCGTGATGCAGTTCGACGAGTGCACGCCCTACGAGACCAAGGGGCACGTCACGACCGAAGCCGAGGCCCGCTTCTCGATGGAGCTGTCGCGCCGCTGGGCGGTGCGCTGCAAGGCGGAGTTCGCGCGGCTGGAGAACCCCAACGCCTTGTTCGGCATCGTGCAGGGCGGCATGTTCGAGCACCTGCGCGAGGAGTCGCTGGCCGCGCTGGTCGAGATGGATTTTCCCGGTTACGCGGTGGGCGGGGTCAGCGTGGGCGAGCCCAAGGAGGACATGCTGCGCATCATGGCGCACACGCCCCGGCTGCTGCCGGCGGACAAGCCGCGCTACCTGATGGGCGTGGGCACGCCGGAGGACCTGGTGGCCGGCGTCGCGCAGGGGGTGGACCTGTTCGACTGCGTCATGCCCACGCGCAACGCGCGCAACGGCCATCTGTTCACCCGATTCGGCGACCTGAAGATCCGCAATGCCAGGCACCGCGGCGACGAGCGCCCGCTGGACGAGAGCTGCACCTGCTATGCCTGCCGGGGCCACACCCGGCCCGACGGCAGCGTCTCGGGCGGCTTCTCGCGCGCCTACCTGCACCACCTGGAGCGCTGCGGCGAGATGCTGGCGCCCATGCTGGCGTCCATCCACAACCTGCACTACTACCTGAACCTGATGCGCGAGGTGCGCGAGGCGCTGGACGCGGGCCGCTTCGCCGACTTCGCGCGGCAGTTCCGGCAGGACCGCGCGCGCGGCGTCTGATGCCCTCCGCGCGGACGCCACTCAGACCAGCAGCGCCACCGCGAAGATGCCCACCATCACGAAGGCCAGCACCACCTTGGCCAGCATGCCCAGCATGATGCCGACCCAGGTGGCCACGCCCACCTTCATGGCGCGCACCTGGTCGCGCCGCGCGACGAATTCGCCGATGGCCGCGCCCACCAGCGGCATGAAGAACACGCCGACCAGCCCCATGAAGATGCCGGCCACCGTGCCCACCGCCGCGCCGATCACCGCCTGGCGGCTGGCCCCCGCGCGGCGCGCGCCCAGCAGGCCGGCCACGTAGTCCAGCGCCCAGGCCAGCACGGCCAGCACCGACACCGCGGCCACCGCCCACCCGCCCACGCGGGTGAAATCGTCGATCCATGCGCCCAGGACGATGCCCATCAGCACGAACAAGGTGCCCGGCAGCGCCGGCAGCACCGTGCCCGCGATGCCCAGCGCGATCAGCGCAATGCTCAGCAGCCACCACAGGGAATCGACCATCTCAGCCTTTCAGCGCACCGCGCCACTTGTTTGTTAACCGATGGAAAAAGCGCCCCACTTCCAGCCAAGGCCGCGCAGGGTCTGTCGCAGAATTTGCGCGTGTCCATTTTCCACCTGCTGTCGGCGGCCCTGGTGGGCGTGCTGGTCGCGTGCGAAGCCACCGCGGCAGCGCCGGTGCGCGGCCGCGCCACCGGCCTGTGCCCCAGCGGTGAAGCGCGGTTCTGGCGCGACCAGGCGCTGACGGTGCGGCTGGCCGGCCAGCTGCAGATGCACCAGCCGCTGCGGCGCGAGCGCATCGAGGTCCAGGTGCGCGGCGGCGTGGTGCTGCTGTCCGGCAGCGTGTCGTCGCCGCGGCAGCAAAGGGCGGCGGCGCAATTGGCAGCGCGGGTCGAGGGCGTGCGCTGCGTGCAGAACTTCATGCGGGTCGGCCCGCCGCGTTCGCGCTGAGGCGGGGCGCGCCTCAGGCCGGGGCCGCGGCCGCCGCCCCGCAGGCGTGGCAGAAGCGGGAGAACGCGTTCTTGCGCGTGCGGCAGCGGCCGCAGGCGTCGTGCAGGCCGATGCCGCAATGCGGGCAGAAGTCGATCGCCGGGTTCTTCAGGTCCACCGGGCGCTCGCAGCCGGGGCAGACCGACTTGGCCAGCCGCGTCAGCGCCGTGTCGTAGCTCATCTCCTCCCGGCGCTGCGCATCGGGCAGCTGCTCGGCCAGCTTCTGCCGCTCCAGGTAGCGGTTGAGGGCGACGATGGCCCAGCGCCCCACCAGCACGGTGATCACGATACCGACGATGTAGCGCACGTAGCCGCCGTAGCTGGGCAGGTAGGGCACCAGCTCCACGAAGAAGGCGAACAGCGCGAACAGGATGAAGCCCCAGACGAAGGGCCACCAGCTGCCGCGCCGGTGCTGCGCGAACAGCCAGCCGGCCGCCGCCAGCAGCGGCAGCGTCAGCGCCAGGCGGTACAGGAACACGCGCAGCTCCTGCCGGCGCCGCTCGGCGGCCAGCCGCTGCTGGCCCTGGCGCTCCATCTCGGCCAGCGCCTGCCGGCTGCGCTGCTGCGCCTGCCGCGCGTCCAGCGCCGCCTGCTCCTGGCGCTCCACCTCACCGGCGGCCTGGCGCTCGGCCTGCTGCAACCCGTCCAGCGCGCGGGTGCGCGCCAGCACCTGCGGATCCTGCTCGGCGCGCTGCGTGGCGTTGCGCGTGGCCAGCCAGTTGGCCAAGGTCTCGCGCGTGCTGCGGGTGTCGGCCTGGGCCACCTGCAGCTTCAGCCGCGCCTGCTCCAGGGCCGCCTGCGCCTCCTGCGCGGCCTGGCCCGACTGGCGGATGCCGGCGCGCAGCCGCTCGGCCTCGGCGCGGTCCAGGAAGTCGTCCAGGACCAGCGTCCGCTCCACCCTGGGCAGGTCGCCCACCACCGTGCCGCCCAGCCCGGTCAGGAAACCGGCGAACACCAGCGCCACCAGCCACAGGCCGCGGCGGAACCACTTCTCGGACAGGCGCAATGCCTTGCTCATGATCGCTCCTCCTTGCCGATTCAGGCCGCGAGCAGGGCCGCCACCCGTGCCTGCAGCGCCTCGGGCTGCGCCTGCGCCGCCGGCACCGGCGCGCCCACGTTCAGCCCCACGCGGTTGAAGATCCCGCGCCGGAACGGCCGCACCATCGCGCCGCCCTGCTCGATGCGGCTGAAGAACGAGCCCCACAGGTTCGTCAGCGCCATGGGCACCACCGTCGCCTGCACGCCGTCCTGCGCGGCGCGCTCCAGGATCTTCACGATCCCGCCCTTGAAGGGCTGCAGCCGGCCGTCGCGGGTGATGGCGCCTTCCGGGAAGATGGCCAGCAGGTCGCCCTCGCGCAGCACCTGCGCCGCGCGCTCGAACGCGGCCTCGTACACCGCCGGGTCGTCCTTCTGCGGCGCGACCGGGATGGCGCGGGCCAGCCGGAACAGCGCGCCCAGCACCGGGATGCGGAAGATGCGGTGGTCCATCACGAAGTGGATCGGCCGCGGGCTGGCGGCCATCAGCAGCACCGCGTCGACGAAGCTCACGTGGTTGCACACCAGCACCGCCGCGCCCTGCACCGGGATGTGCTCGTCGCCGCGGACCCTGAAGCGGTACACCAGCCGCGAGGCTACCCAGGCGACGAAGCGCAGCAGGTACTCGGGCACCAGCAGGAAGATGTAGAGTGCCACCAGCGCGTTGGCGATGCCCAGCGCCAGGAACACCTGCGGGATGCCGAGACCCGCCTTGAGCAGCGCCCCGGCGATCACCGAACTGGCGATCATGAACAGCGCGTTCAGGATGTTGTTGGCCGCGATGATGCGCGCACGGTGCGTGGGCTGGGCGCGCAGCTGGATCAGCGCGTACATGGGCACGCTGTACAGCCCGGCGAACAGCGACAGCAGCGCCAGGTCGGCCATCACGCGCCAGTGCGCCGGCGCGGCGACGAAGGCGCCCAGGCCCAGCGGCGCGGCCGCTGGCAGGCCGCGCGAGGCGAAGAACAGGTCGATGGCGAACACGCTCATGCCGAACGCGCCCAGCGGCACCAGGCCGATTTCCACGTGCCGGCGCGACAGCGCCTCGCACAGCAGCGAGCCGGTACCTATGCCGATGGAGAACACCACCAGCAGCAGCGAGGCCACCTGCTCGTTGCCGTGCAGCACCTCGCGGGCGAAGCTGGGGAACTGGCTGAGGAACACCGCGCCGAAGAACCACATCCAGCTGATGCCCAGCAGGGAGCGGAACACCACCACGTCGCGCCGGGCCAGCTTCAGGTTGCGCCAGGTCTCGCTGAACGCGTTCCAGTTCACTCGCAGCCCCGGGTCGGTGGCCGGCGACGCCGGGATGGCCTGGGCCACCAGGCGCCCCGCCACCGCCAGCGCGATGCAGGCGATGCCCACCCACTGCGCGCCCGCCTGGGGGATGGCGACGACCAGGCCGCCGGCCACGTTGCCCAGCAGGATGGCCACGAAGGTGCCCATCTCCACCATGCCGTTGCCGCCGGTGAGCTCGCGCTCGCCCAGGTGCTGCGGCAGGTAGGCGAACTTCACCGGGCCGAACAGCGTGGAGTGCAGGCCCATGAGGAAGGTGCAGGCCAGCAGCACCGGGACATGGGCGCGGAAGAAGCCCCAGGCGGCCAGCACCATGATGGCGACCTCCAGCCACTTCACCAGCAGGATCAGGCGGCGCTTGTCGAGCTTGTCGGCCAGCTGCCCGCTGGTGGCCGAGAACAGCAGGAAGGGCAGGATAAACAGCGCGCCGATCACCAGCCCCGCCATCGCCGGCGGCAGCCAGGCCACCTGCAGCTGGTAGGTCACCATCACGGTGAAGGCGAACTTGAACAGGTTGTCGTTGGCCGCGCCGCAGAACTGGGTCCAGAAGAAGGGCGCGAAACGCCGCTGCCTCAGCAGCGCGAACTGGTTGGGGTGCTCATGCGCGCCGGCGTCGGGCGTGCGGCCGGCTTCCGCGATCACGGAATTCATGTTTCTTCTCCTCCTCGGCGCGTGGGCGCGATGGTCGCCGCATTCTGCCGGGTGCCCAGGGCGACCACCACCGGCACCGCGGCCGCGGCGGCCACCAGGTGCTTGAGACTGTGGCCCGACAGCCACTGGCCCGTGGCCTGGAACACCGCGTGGTCGCCCGCTTCCAGCAGCTTGGCCAGGCCGTAGATTGCGATCACCGCGAACCAGCAACCGGCAAGGCGCCGCCGCGCGGCAGGAGGGCCAGGCCGGCCAGCAGCAGCAGGCCGCCGAACTGCAGCACCGCCCAGGGCAGCACGTTGCCGGTGGCGGCCCAGGCGTGCACGGCCAGCGGCCCCAGCCCCAGGATGCCCAGGCCCAGCGCGGCGGCGGCGCGGCCGCTCACGCGGGCACCGGCCAGTCCGAGCAGGCCGGCGAACGCCACGGCCATGGCCTGCCGGTCCACCGCCAGGCCGGCATCGTCGGGCGCCAGGTGGTACCAGGCCGAGCCCGCGGCCGTGAGCAGCAGCCCGGCGAAGAACAGGGCGCCCATGGCCCGCTCCATGTTGTCCAGCGCGCGCGGCGGCAGCCGCCACAGCTGTACCAGACCGGACAGGCCGGCCAGCGCGAAAGGCAGGTTGCTCAGCACGTCCAGCGCGCAGGGGATGCCCCACAGCGTGCGCCCGTCGGCGAAGTGGTGGTGGCCGGCGGGCTGGGCGACCGCCGGGCCGAGCAGCGCCAGCAGCAGCAGCGCCGTGCAGGCGGCCAGCAGGGCTGCCTCGCGCCCGAAGGGCCGGTCCTGGAAATGGAAAGAGGGGCTCACGCGTTCCTTTCTGTCTCGCCGCTCGGGCGTGTGAAGAACGCGCGCAGTCTGCGCAAGGCGTGGCAGGCGGTCTCGTTTTGCGGGTACATTGCTGCCGCATCGGCCCGCAAGTATCACCAGGCGATACCCCCCATGAGCACCACCGCCGACCTGGTCATCGCGCTGAAGAAGGAACTCAAGGCGGCGCAGATGACGTACGCCGACCTGGCGCGCGCCCTGGGCATGGCCGAGTCCAGCGTCAAGCGCATGCTGGCGCAGGGCGAGATGCCGCTGTCGCGGGTGGACGCGATCTGCCGCGCGCTGAAGCTGGATTTCGCCGAGCTGGCCCGGCGCGTGGCCGACGCCCAGCCGCTGCTCAGGGAGCTGACCCAGGAGCAGGAGCGCGCCGTGGTGGCCGACAAGAAGCTGCTGCTGTGCGCCATCTGCGTGCTGAGCCAGTGGACGCTGGAGCAGATCACCGGCAGCTACCGCATCTCCGAACCCGAGGGCATCCGCTACTTCGCGCAGCTGGACCGCCTCGGCATCATCGAGCTGCGCCCGCTCAACCGCTACCGGCTCAAGCTGGCCAAGACCTTCCGCTGGCGGCCGCACGGGCCGGTGATGCACTACTTCCGCGACAACGCATTGCTGGACTACTTCGCCGGCGGCTTCGACAGGCCGGGCGAGGGCGTGCTGCTGGTGCACGGCTCGATCAGCCGGGCGCTGGCGCCCTCGTTCCTGGAACGCATGCAGCGGGTGGCGCAGGATTCGCGCAGCAGCACCAGACCGACCAGAAGCTGGCCGAGCAGGGCCGCGAGGGCTACACGCTGCTGCTGGCGATGCGCAGCTGGGAATTCCAGGCCTTCACCGCGCTGCGCCGCTGAAGCGGTGCGCTCAGAGCGCGCCGAACACCGTGTTGGGCACCAGGTCGACCAGCGTGTCCAGCTCGGACGGCGCCTGCACCAGCACGATGGCGAACAGCTGCTCGGACGGGTCCACGAAGAACATCGTGCCGCCGATGCCGCTCCAGCCGTAGGTGCCGGGCGAGCCGGCACGCGCGGCCAGGCCGACGCCGCGGCGCACCGCGACGCCGAGGCCGAACCCGTGGCCGGCCGGCAGCACGCTGCCGGCGACGGGAATGGCGCCCAGGTGGTCGGCCGTCATCCAGGCGATGGTCTTGCGCCCGGCCAGGCGCACGCCGTCCAGCGTGCCGCCGGCCAGCAGCAGCGACAGGAAGCGCGCGTAGTCGGCCGCCGTGGACACCAGCCCGCCGCCGCCGGACTCGAAGGGCACGGGCTGGCGCACGTCGTTCAGCCGCAGCGCCAGCGCGTCGCCGGCCCGCGGCG